>DATJUH010000207.1:0-12181 GCA_035502515.1 Acidimicrobiales bacterium | reverse complement strand
AGGCGTCGACGTTCCCGAGGGTCGTGAAAGTGCTCCGACTCGCACT
Organism: Acidimicrobiales bacterium; assembly: GCA_035502515.1. Classification (GTDB taxonomy): domain Bacteria; phylum Actinomycetota; class Acidimicrobiia; order Acidimicrobiales; family Palsa-688; genus Fen-671. The sequence continues at coordinate 12,135 of DATJUH010000207.1, read as the reverse complement.
CGGCCGTTAGACCGCTCGCATGGGTCACCGAACTCGGGTGGTCATAAACTTGGCCATAATTTCGAGCCGATGTGGCAGCGTCCGACGCCGGGGCAACATCTGGCAGGTACGGATCGCTCGGCCGCGACCCCGAAACGGGGCGGTACGAATACGCCAGCCGGTATGTGCACGGCACCAAAAGGGACGGTCAACGGGCTTGTGCTGAGTTGATCACCGAGGTCGATCGGTCCCAGGACCTCGACGGCGCCACCCCGTACCGACCCGACCGGGTGACCGGTGCCTTTCGAGCCCTGCGGGACCGCCTCAAGCTCTCCGACGTCACGTTCCACTCAAGCCGCAAGCAAGATCGCGCGAGATGCCCAACAATGCGCCGGCTTCCCCGACACTCAATGCCGGCCCCTCCGAGACGCGAAGGCCCTTCTGCCCCCTCTTCAAATGACCTCCCTCAGTCGTCAGGTCGTCTTGCGAGTTCATGCGGCCTCCTCTCGAAAATGGTTCGCATGTCGATGGCGCGAAAACGCTGATCCCGCCGGCCCCCGCAAGGAACGTTGTTGACCGCTCACGTGCTGGCCAATCCGCGCACGGCATCGAGCAGGGCGACGAGGTGCGCGGCGACGTCTGCAGCGGCGACTGGTTGGAACCGGAAGTCGAGCGGAAGCAGAGCGACGGGCAGTCGCTCGGCGATTTGCAGGACCATCGCGATCAGCTCGTGGAACTGGGTCGCTCGAGCGACCGTGTGAGGCACATCGCTCGTCTCGAGGAGTGCCTCACAGGCGAGCTTGCGGCGGTAGTACGCGTAGGGGATTGGGTCGATTCCGACGATCGACGCGTAGACGAGGTGACGCGCCGACGAGACGGCCTCGAGGAGGTGCTCGTCTGTTCGCCGTCGGCGCGGCCGAAACGGTGCTTGTCCATTGTCGTCGGGTTGTCTGTTGGATAGCGGCCGGTCGGGTGCCTGCACCCTACGAACGACGGCTAGGCCCAAGGCTGTGAGTTCAAACCTGCCCGACCGACCCTTTGGCTATGAACTCCAGGCCCGAATTAGAAGGCCTCGGTGCCGTGGATGTTCTCGTCCTTGGTGATCTTGCCCAGCGACCCCTTGGCCCCCATGACGGCGTTGATCGCCGCGTTCATCTTGTCGAACACATTTGGCCCCAGCCAGTTCTCGAGAGCACCATCGCGGCTCTGCCAGTCGGCCAGCGAGATCGTGTTGCCGCCGCCGGGCGGCTCGACGTGGCTTGGCAGCCGGGCCAGGATCTTTTTGCTGCTCCTCCAGGCGGGTTCGACGCCGGTCCGCGCCGTCTCGGTGATCGAATCGCGCGACATGTTGGCTGTGATACCTGACTCCCTTACGCCGGCCGCGCTCTCGGAGTTCAACATGGCATAATCACCGTAGATCTTGAACAGCGGCTTCTTGTCACCGCTCGAGACCTTGAGCCCCTGCTCGCAAAAATAGTCATGAGCCGCATTAGTCGCCTTTTGCAGGTAGGCGTCCCTCATAAACACCACGTAGTCCTTGTAGACCGTAGCCTTGGCCATCGCCTCGTAGGCGCCGTGACTGCCGGGGGTGGCCGTAGCCGCGTTGGCCGTGGCGGTATTGAACCGGCTTTCATTGGAACCACTCATGCTGACAACCCATTCCTTGCGGAGGGTGAACTTGCCAGTGATGGCGGCATTGCCGCTATCGAGCCTCTTTCCCGCTTGGGATCGCTTCTCGCTGACAAGGTAGACGACATTTCCGTCGAGCAGTTTGGTGACGGCGTCGGCAACTTCGTTCCTCGACACTCCAATGTCCGTCGCCTTCGCTTCCACCTCGCTCAGCTCGAAATCGACGTTGTAACGGTTACCGAGGACACCGCCGTGCGGCTGCTGCATCCACACGAGCACCTTCCACGCCGGCGTCCCGGGTGACGCGCCGTCAGGCACCTTCAGGCCCAGCATCTCGAAGCGGTCTTGCCACGTGAACCCTGGGAGGTTTTGTGTGTTCTCTACGGCCTGAGCATTGGTTGCCGTGGTTACTTGCTTTCCCCCGACGTCGCGCCGGCCTATTTTAGATTTGTCGTATTGGCCGCGGCTGCTCAGCCCTTCCTGGTTGTAGGCCATGTTCTGGAAAGCCCGCCACGTGGCGTCAGTAGTGTACCCGGCGTTCCAGCGTGGGTTCTTGTCGATGTAGCGGACGTACATTTGCATAATGGCGGCCTTGTTCATCAAATGGCCGGCCGCGTAAGAGTCTTGTAGATAGTGGTCACCAAAACCGTTGACCAGAACGGCCTCGTTCAGCTTCAGGGCCTGGTTCCTGTTGTCCCCGTTCTGGCCGTAAGCGTAGGACTCCTTGGCGAGCTCGAGCGCCTTGTGGTGGTGGTCCTCCCAGCTGTGCCAACTTTCGGGCGCGAAATGGCATGCGTTCCGAGCCAATGTGGCGGTATAAGAAGTGGTATCCGACCCACCCTTCTTGTCCTGCGTCATCTGCCCAACTTCGCCGGCTGTGCCCGTAATGTTGAAGGCGCCAGGGAACATGCTCGACGAAATGGCTTCGCTGGCGTCACTGGCTAGCTTGGTGGCCTGCTTTGTAGCGCCGGTGGCCATGGCCTTGGCCGAGCCGAACACTCCCGCCATGAAGCCGCCCACGCCGGTTGGCTGAGGAGGAGCGTTTTGCTGCTGGACCGGCTGAGGCGGAGGGGCACCACGAACGGAGTCAAGGATCTTGGACAACTCCTGGTAGCTCTGTAGACGCACGCTTTGAACCACGTTCCGCCGTTTGACGGGGTCGGCGGCCTTAAGCTCTTCCACACTTCCGTAGAAGTCGGCCAAGGTGTTCAGCTCTCCGTAGGTGACCAGGAGGGGCCGGCCGCCGCCATCGGGATGGGTGGACTCTATGGCCACGACACGCACGTTCCATTTCGCGTCGTTGGGGTTGCCCTTCTTGGCCTCGGCCCGCAGCTGGGCGCGGATGTTGCCGGCGTTTTGGCCGAAGTCGGCCATGCTCGCCGGTCTCGGGTCGACCGTCTGCCATGCCTGGAGGCGGTGCAGCTCTTGTTCGAGGAGGTGGACCACGTTGGCCCGCTGCACGGTCTCCCCGTTTATTGTCACCTGGTTGGCCCCCGGGGCCCCCTCCAGCTCCTTGTGGGCGCCAAGCGCGAATAAGGCGCTCGGCGGGACATCTCCGAGAATGCGGTGTTCGAACGAGGCGTGCCGCTGCACTTTCCCCGGGGCAGACCTGTTCGCCGGACGCTGGGCCAACAGCTGTACAACCGCTCGGTTCCCCGCTCGACGCTGGAGGTCGAGCACCCGGTCCGGACCGGACTGCTTGCCGACTCGCGATGGTCGTCCTTCCGGTGATCGATCGCGGCCCGGCCTCCTGTCCGGTCCCGTCACGAGTAGCTGGTCACTACTCGAAGTAGAGTGCCTCATAACCGGGGACACCTCCTGGCGTTCATGCAGGGACCTCTATCTTGCCGGAAGGTTATCATTTTGCCGTTTCGGCCATCTCCGCGTTTGGCTGGTGCCCTCGACGCCGGGCCACTCATTTGAGGGCGCCATTGGCGGCGCTATTCATAGAGACGGCACCTGACCAAACCCGCCCGGCGGAGGATGAAGGTGCCTTGTCGCGCTGGGGGCAGGCGTGGCTCGGGGCCGGGCCCATCGTCCCACACCTGGGGGGACCAGGATGACGGGCACTACCTGTCCGGCGCGGTTCTCCTGGACAGCCGACTCTTCAACGCCGAGCCTCGCCCACAAGGGATCGAGGAACTCCAGCCGCAGCGAATCAGGCTGAAGGTCAAACTGGCCGACTCAAAGACGACGACGCCGGCTCGGTACTTCCGCGGCGCCAGCGGCAGGCGTGGCGGAGGCCGGTCGCGTGAGGAGCACAACGGCGGGGACCGAGATGACAATCGCGGCGGCAACTAAGAGCGGCTCGTACCCGACAATGTCGACCAGGGCCGCGCCGACTGCGATAGAGACGGTCTGACTGACGATGAGGACCATGTTCGAGCCCGCTGAGAGCCGTCCTACGAGCGACGACGGGGTGTATCGCTGGGTGGCGGTACCGGCCGCTACTGCGCTGAGGGCGACGGCCACCCCAAAGATGGTGAGCGCCACGATGGCGGCGACGAGGGCTGGGACGGTATAGGTGGTGGTAGCCATAGCCCAGGCGGCGAGCGCGATCCCGAGGGTGCGTTGCTCGCCAAGCCAATTAATGAGCCGGGTGGCGAAAGGCCGCCGACGATCGACCCGACGGCTTGGACGCTCATCAGCAGCCCAAGAAACGATGCCGGCCGGTGGAGCGCAGCGATGACGGCGAAGGTCACCGATTCGTAGAAGCCGAGCACCAGCATGGCCACCGAGTACGCCAATGTCATGCGGGACAGCACCTGGACGCGGCGGAGGTGGACGAGACCGGCGAGCATGCGGGACCACGCGTTCCGTCCCAGCGACGGAGGGATCGGGTGCTCGGGCACCCGGACCGAGGCCAGGGCGCCGATGGCGACAGCGAAGGTAGCGGCGTCGAGGACGGCCAAGCCAATGGACCTTTCTCAGTGGCGGCGCCGTCAGCAATAGTGGCAGGGTCCTCATTCTCGAGTGCACGTACCCGCCGCGTCCGTTCCGGTGGTTCGCCTTGACGGCGGGCGGTGGTCGCGCCTTGTAACGGGCATCATTGCGCCGGGGTAGGAGAAAAGTGCCCTGGGAGGTGACCTGAGGCTAACAAGAGCGTGTATGAGATCGGGAACGTTGTTCTCACTGACCTCGCTTTCGCCGGCCGACCGGCGTGCTGGGGGTTGGCTCTTCAGCCTGAGCACTGAGCCGTTCCACCTCGGCCTGCAGGCGCCGGACTTCGTCTTGGAGCTGCAGTACCCGTTTGATACCGGCGATGTTGAGCCCGCCGTCGATGAGCGCGGCGATCTCACGCAGGCGGGTCACGTCCTCGCCACTGTAAAGGCGAGTGCCGCCGGCGCTGCGCCCAGGTTCGACTAGCCCCTCCCGCTCGTAAATGCGCAATGTCTGGGGGTGCAGGCCGGAAAGCTCAGCGGCCACCGAGATGGCAAACACACCGTGGTCCAGCTGTGGCCATTCCATCAGGGCCTTCGCCTCGGCTCGAACAGGTCCGACAGCAACTGCGCCCATAGGGCCGCCCTCACCTCTTCTGGTGTTACCGACGCGGGCGGTCCTGGCCGGGTCGGCCGGACGTGGACCGGGCCAACAGAGAGCGTTGCCCCTGGCCTACTAACTGGCCCAGTGCCGAGGAAAACGGGCGGGCCGCCGGCCGGCGGGGGAGGCGGGGCAAAGACCTCTGGAGGCGCCGCCGACGGGTTCCCGGGACGTACCCGAGAGGTCCCGGTCACCCGGTCCTGATCGTGGCCCTGATCGTGGCCGCGGTCGTAGCGGGCGCGGCGGGCCGGGTCGCCGAGCACCTCGAAAGCCTCGGTGATCTCCCGGAAACGGCGAGGGGCGTCGGGGTCACCCGGGTGGGCATCAGGGTGGGCGTCGTGGGCCAAGCGCCGGTAAGCACGGGCGACCTCGTCCTGGCTAGCGCCCGGCAGCACCTCCAGCCGGTGGTAAAGCCCGTTACCATCTGCGTCATGTTTTGAGGTCATTATCTGAGTTATACCTTGCAGATCTGTGGTGTAAGTGGTTATCATAACACTTGCTCCCCAGAGCACAATGACAATGGCCCTGGGGCCAGCAGCTATCCCTGATGGGACCGAGGAAGGAGGACCATAAAGATGTTGATGCGGACCGACCCGTTCCGTGACCTCGACCGCCTGACCCAGCAAATGTTCGGTACGGCTGCCCGCCCGAGCGCCATGCCGATCGACGCCTACCGCAAAGGCAACGCCTTCTATGTGCACTTCGACCTTCCTGGTGTCGACCCTGCGTCGATCGACCTCACTGTGGAGCAGAACGTGCTGGCCGTGAAGGCCGAGAGGCCCCCTATCGCCGCCGAGGGGGCGGAGATGATCGTGAGCGAGCGGCCGGCGGGCACCTTCACCCGCCAACTGTTCCTCGGCGAGACCCTGGACGCCGACCACATCCAGGCCGACTACAACGCCGGCGTGCTCACCCTCACCATCCCGGTCACCGAAGCCGCTAAGCCCCGCAAGCTGGCCATCACCACCCACGAAGATGGCAAGCAGCTCAGCCCCAGCGGGGTCACTTGACCCGAGCCTAGGCGTGTGCAGCCTGCCGGAGGTGGGGCGTCCGGGCCTCGAGTCGCGCGTCCGGCGGACCCGGCCGCCCCGGCGGCTGTGGGCTGATGGCTGGTAAGAGACGGCGCCTGGTCACGCTCTAGTGAGCAATGCCTCCCCGGCGCCCCACGAGAAGGCGCGTGGCCCCGGGCCGAAGCGGCTGGCAGCGAGAGGACGTGGCTTAGTTGATGTAGGGCAGAGGGGTGTTTTGCAGTGAACCCGCAAAGAAAGACGGGACGGCCGGAGGATCGGCGATGGGGACAGGGGCGCGGGACCTTCAGCGGTGCACAGCGGGCCGGGCTCGACGCCCGTCAGGCCGACCAAGACCGCACCCTGACCGCCATGCACGCCCTGGAGGCGGCTCTGGGGGCAGCGGCGCCTGGCCGTGAGCAGGACTGGCAGGAGTCGGTCCTCTCCGCTCTAGCCGTGCTGGACGGGGCCACCACCGAGGAGGCAGCCAACGCAGACCGTCCCGACAGCTTGCTGTCGGACATCGCCCGTACTCAGCCCCGGTTACGCAACCGGGCGCGAGGCGTACGCCTGCAGTACCGCCACTTACAAGACGCGTTGCAGGGCCTGCGCCAAGAACTGGGCGAGCACTCAGGAGAAGCCTCCGACTTCTCCGATGTCCGCCAGCGCCTGGGCTGGTTGCTGGCCAGCTTGCGCCACCAACGGGCGCGTGAGTCGGACCTCATTTACGAAGCGTACTTCGAGGCTTTCCGAGCCGACCTGGCGGCCGAAGGTGGCGGCACCGACCGGTCTGGCCACGAAGAAAAACGGCCCGGGATTTCCTGAGGGAGACCGGCCATGGCCGGGGGCCGCCACCGGCATGGCGTAATTTCGAAGCCCACAAAATTGCTACGAGAAGACGTGTTGAGCCGGCGATCACTCTGAGTTCACGGGAGCACCCTGGTGGCCGCTAGCGCCTGACCTCCCACGGAGGCACCCGGGCCGGAAAGCGCCGGGACCGTGCCCTCGGCTAGTGGGCTGTTCTTTTATAAACCCTCTCAAATTCATTTAAGGTTTTCTAAGGTTGACGTCACAATATTTGTCCTAACGATGTCGCAAATGCGACGACTACAAGATAGGAGGCGATGGCACCTGGGCCGGCGCTGGCGTGCGGTCGAGGTCGCCAAGATAACTAAGGAGGGCACGATGAAGCTCACTGACGGTTTGGGCGTAGCTTTTTCGGGGAGGCTCACGGCGGGCCTCGGTCGCAACCGCTCAGAGCGGTACCAAAGGCCGACGGTGGCAGTGGCGGGCATGCTCAGCAGTACGCTCGTGGCCGGGACGGCACTACTGGCAGGGCCCGGGCTGGCCCAGGCGGCCACGACGGCCGGAGCGGCGGCCACAACGAGCGATGCGATCAACGTGGCGGCGGTGGCGGCGGCCACCGACCCGGCCGTAGTAGACGTGAACACCGTAGTAGACGCACTCGAGGGAGGCGGGAGCGGGGCCGGGACGGGCATGGTCGTCAGCCCCGGTGGCCTGGTCGTGACCAACAACCACGTGGTACAGGGGGCCGACGCGGTCACCGTGGCGGTCCCCGGCCACGGCAGCCACTCCGCCACCGTCATCGGCACTGACCCCTCGGCTGACATCGCCGTGTTGAAGCTTTCCGGGCTCTCTGGTCTCCCGACGGTGAAGTTCGGCGACTCGTCGACCGTGACGGTCGGGCTCCCGGTCGTCGCGATTGGCAACGCCCTCGGCCTGGGGGGCAGCCCGACGGTGACCCAAGGCATCATCTCAGCCACGGGCCGGACCATCACCGCATCGGACGAGACGGGCTCCAACCCCGAGACCCTCCACGGCCTGCTCCAGACCGACGCCCCCATCGCGCCGGGGAACTCGGGCGGGCCGCTGGTCGACGCCGCCACAAAGGTCATCGGCATGGACACGGCGGCCGCCTCGGCCGGCACGGCTGGGGCGAGCCTCGGCTTCGCCATTCCGGCCAACACGGTGCTGGCCATAGCCGGCGAGCTCGAGGCCCACAAGGACCTCCCGGGCCTGGTCTACGGCCGACAAGCCTTCCTGGGCGTCGAGGTGGTGGACAGCTCGACGGCCGGTGGGGTGAACTTTGGCTTTGGGTTCGGCCTTAACCCCATAGCCTCCACGCCCAACGGCACCCCCGGGGTCGTTATTGCCGCTGTGGACCCGGGCAGCGCCGCTGCCACTGCCGGCCTGGTGACCGGGGACGTCATCACCGCCGTCGACGGGCAGGCGACGGCCACCACTTCCGCCTTGTCCAAGGCCATCGAGGCCAAAAAACCCGGACAAGTCGTGACCCTCAAGCTCGCCACGCAGGCTGGCACCCAGACGGTGAAGGTACGCCTGGGCCAAGGCCCTATCGATTAGCCGGCCGCTCCCGAAGAGGGCGCCCCCGGCCCTCGGTGTAATAAGTGCGCCAACACTGGGCCGCCAACACCGGGGGCCGGGCGGGCCGAGCGGAGGCGGCGGCAAAAGGAAAGGCCGAGGGCCCGGCCGACGGAACGACGCTCGGCCCTACGACAGCCCGACACCAGTACTGGCATATTCCTTGTGCAGTGACCGGCACATAAGCGGATAAGGGAGGGTGGGAGGCAGAGCGACGAGGCCGTGGAGGAATTGGCAAATGCCCGGGTCGCCCGGCCACGGTAGGGGGAACGCGGGCGCTTTACGCGGGGGCTTCTCGCGGCCGCCCTGCCGAAGTTCTCTGCGGAGTCGGGGGATTTTCGGTGACCGTAGACATGCAAATGGCGAAAAACGGGTCTAGAATAAAACGTGAGTCCCACAGAGGGCTCGGGAAGGAGGAATTGGGAGGTTTTGACCTACTAAAACTTCTGGAACCGGGTCGCCGATAGGGGATTGCCTTAGCCCGATACTGCAGGTTGGCAATAAGGCAGCGGCTGTGCACGTGGCAGGAGCCTCGGTGAGAGGAACATTGCAACGCTAGGAGTCGCTACGACTCCCCACCGTCACTCCACGATCGGTTGTCCTGGGGGACAATAGGACGGGGTGCCCAGTCCCTGCTGCCAAGTGGGGGCGGGCACCCTGTCGCGTTACCCTGGCTCGTCCGACCGCAGTCGGCAAACTCCGGTCCTAGGCGCCGGGCTACCCAGGAGGACCGTCAAGTATGCTCGTAAAAAGACCCTCGCCACTGGTGTAAGAACGCAAAGCCGGTGACACACGATCGGTTCCCGGCGAGCTAACGGAGGACCGCAGCCAACTGCCCGGCCGCACAACGTCGAACCCGAATCCGTCCTTTCGTCTACACACCCACCGTGCCCAAGAAAAACCGTAATGCACTCCCGCCACTGGCGAAGCGCCGCCCGCTACTGCTCCAAAGGAGCGTCGGGCCCACGCCCGATTACGTTGGCGTCTTAGCGGAGGCAACCAGCTCCTCCCCTTTGGACCTGGTGGCGTTGGTACGAAAGGCAGCCCGTCCCCTCGGTGCCCGGCGGGTCACCCTCTACCTGGCCGATTTCGACCGCGTCTCGCTACAGCCGGTACGGTCCCGGAGCGGCTCTGCCGGGCGCAAGGTGCGTTGCGAGGATATGGTCAGCTCGCCGGCAGGCCGTTCATTTCGCACCGGCGAACCGGTGGTCGAAGGACGTGAGGGCACGGTTGGGGTGTGGGTACCGGTGGTTGACCGCTCAGACCGCCTAGGCGTGCTGGCCTTGCGGTTCGGCCATCCTGATGAGCCCAGGTTGGCCGAATGCGTGAGCTTGGGCCTCTTCGCAGGGCTGCTGGTGGCCAGCTTTGCCCGTGTTACCGACATGGTGCACGTGTTCCGGCGCCGCCAAGACATGGCCCTTGCCTCCGGTATGCAATGGGACTTACTGCCACCCCTCATAATCCGTTGCAAAGAGGCTATGGCATGTGGGCTGTTACAGCCCGCCTACGAGATGGCAGGAGATGCGTTTGACTACGCGGTCAATGACCCTCACCTGGACGTCGCCATCTTTGACGGCATGGGCCACGGCCTGCACGCGTCGGTTCTGACCACGCTAGCTGTAGGGGCATACCGTCACGCCCGTCGGGCTGGAGCAGACCTCGATCAGATGTACCTGGCCGTGGACGAGGCGGTACGCGCTGAGTTCGGGGACCGAGAGTTCGTGACCGGCATACTGTCACGCCTCCATCTGAGTACCGGGGTGCTGTCCTGGGCCAAGGCCGGTCACCCGCCGCCGTTGTTGATGCGCAGCGGTTGCGTCGTGGGTGAGCTGGGCTGTGCCACTTCCCTGCCGTTCGGCATCGGCACAGGCCACTGCGAACAGGTCACCACCGAAACGCTGGAGCCGGGCGACGCAGTGCTGTTCTTTACCGACGGGGTGACCGAGGGTCGCTTGGCCGACGGCGCGGCTCTCAGCACCGACGGCCTGGCCCGGATGTGGGAGAACTGCGCTGCCCTAGCGCTCCCGCCGGAAGAAACGCTGCGGACGCTGAGCAAAGGAGTGGTCGATTATTACGCCGGGAAGCTCTGTGACGACGCCACGCTGCTGCTTTTGGATTGGCGCGGTGCCGCCTAAGGTGGTGTTCGCTCCAGACGCATGGCCGGCACGACATCGAGGTGGGCACCGCCGAAGCAGTCCTCGGACGTATGGAGGTGAACGGAAGCGGTGGATCAATTCTCTTATTGCACAACACCCCCGCTCCGGTTGGCGGACGAGGCCGCGCCCGCAACACGACGGGGCGTAGCGGACCGCCATGTAGGTGGGTGCCAGTGACTTGCCTTGGGATCCGCTACAGCATTGAATTTCCGAGATCTGGAAATAATCCGACTGTGCCTTGCCTCCGCTATGGCCCCTGTCTTGGCCGGTGCCGTCCGGGTCCTTGACCTCGGCTTTTTTCGCATAGGGGGCGAGCAGTACGCCCAAGAGCACGAGACCTTCGGGACGGCAACGTTGAGAAAAGCCACGTAAGTCTGACCAGAGGCAAGATGGTCTTGGACTATCCGGCCAAAGGGTCGGTTGAGCGGGTGGTGACAATCTCTGACCCTGCCACCTACGAATTGCTCCGGGCGCTATAGCACCGTCGTAGCGGCGAGAACTTTTTTGCTACAAAAGAGGCTCGCGCTGGGGTGGACATCCGTTCAGATGACGTAAACACGTACATACGGGACGTCGCCGGCGGGGATTTCAGCGCCAAGGACTTTCGGACGTGGTCCGCAACGGTGCGGGGTGCATTGGAGTTGGCCGGGCAGGCCAAGGCCCTGGGCGGCTCAGTGGCGGCAGAGGGCTCTCCGACGACGGGAGTTGTATTACCCAGCCGATGCCCCTCTGACCTCCCAGCGCCGTAAACGGCAGTGCCCGCCCACAGGGACTGCTCCTCGAGGGGTGTGAGCACTGGCCCCACCAATACTTCTTGTCGAGAATGGGTACCTGTAACCCTGAAAGCAGCGGTCTATAGGAGGCTGTCACGATGACTGAGATTGGTTACTTTTTATCGAGCGAAGAGCACGGCCCAAGGGACTTAGTGCGCTTTGCCGCCATGGGCGAAGCGGCAGGGTTCGAGTCAGTGTTCATCTCAGACCACTACCATCCCTGGACCGAGCGCCAGGGACAGAGCCCGTTTGTCTGGAGCGTGATCGGCGCCATCGCGGCGACCACCAAGCTGCGCGTGACAACCGGAGTGACCTGCCCCATTATGCGGGTACACCCGGCCATAATCGCTCAGTCTGCCGCCACCTCCTCTTTGCTCCTCGAGGGCCGTTTTGTCCTCGGTGTAGGGACGGGGGAGGCGCTCAACGAGCACATCCTGGGAGGCTCTTGGCCGTCTGCCCATGTACGACGCGACATGCTGGAGGAAGCCATTGGCGTCATGCGCGAGCTGTGGCAGGGCAGCTTCGTCAATCATCACGGGCGCTACTACACCGTAGAGAACGCTCGCATCTATTCATGCCCGGAATCTCCGCCCCCTGTCTATATCTCCGGCTTTGGCCCTGATGCCGTACAGCTTGCCGCCCAGGTCG
>DATJUH010000206.1:0-2929 GCA_035502515.1 Acidimicrobiales bacterium | reverse complement strand
AAACCCCCCGCCCTGTATGGAGTATTCGGGACCCAGCGGAGCTCCGCGCGGACCGGGTTCTTCGAACTTGAGGCCACCCCACGAGGTCGCGAGCCGCGCCCGAGGGTCTCGACGGCCGACAACGGCGGTTCGGTGACGACGGCCATGACAAACTCCCCATAGGTGGCCACAGGATCTCCCCGCGGATGGCCACCTGATCACCCCACGGACGGACAACAGAACTCCCCGCGTACGGACAGCAGATGTCCCCGCGGTCCACCAGTCAGGGGCCCCTCCCCGGCTGCGATGGGTGTTGGCAACCACCCCGTCGAGCCGAGAAGGAGCGCCTACATGTTGTCCGAGGAGAAGACGATGGAAGTACTCGAGGCCTATGACCTCGTAAAGACATACCGGTGTGCCGCCCAGCTCTGCGGCGTCGACCACCACACCGTGGCCCGGGCCGTGGCGGACAGGGCTGCGGGCAAAGAGCCCTCAGAGCCCCCCGTGCGAGCTCGCTCGGCTGACGCCTTCATCACCAAGGTCGAGGAGTGGGTCGAGCGCTCCTCGGGCAAGGTCCGCGCCGACGTCGTGCACGAGCGGCTCCTGGCAATGGGTTATGTGGGATCGGAGCGGACCACCCGTCGCGTCGTGGCGGTCGTGAAAAAGGCCCATGCCTTTAGGAGCCACCGGGTCTACAAGCCCTGGGTGCCCGAACCTGGCTTGTGGTTGCAGTACGACTTCGGCAAAGGACCTCGGGTTGGGGGTGCCCAGACGATCTTGTTCTGCTCGTGGCTAGCCTGGAGCCGCTTCCGGTTCATAACCCCACTACTTGACCGCTCCATGGCCTCGGTCATCACGGCCCTTGACAGAGCCCTGCGCCTGATGGGCGGGGCACCGACATACGTGCTCACCGACAACGAAAAGACCGTGACCGACCGCCACATCGCCGGGATCGCGGTCCGCAACCAGCTGGCCGTGTCGGTGAGCGCCTATTACGGGCTGAGCCTGTGCACGTGTGTGCCCTACGACCCCGAGACCAAGGGAGGCTCGGAGTCAACAGTCAAGTTAGCCAAGGCCGACCTGGTGCCGACGGATGCGAACTTGCTCGATGATTACACCTCTTTTGCCGAGCTCGAGGCGGCCTGCTCAGCTCATAGCGCGGTGCTCAACAACCGTCCCCACTCAGTCACCCGGATGGTCCCGGCGCTGGCGCTGGCCACCGAGCGGGGCTTCTTGCACCCCATACCCGATGTCGCATATGCCGCTGCCTTCGGTGAGTCTCGCTCTGTCGGCTGGAGCTGCACCATTTGCTATTACGGGGCTCGCTACTCAGTGCCCCACGAGCATTGCGGGACGCGAGTATGGGCACGCACCGAGGCTGACCAGGTGGTCATCGTCGCTGGTGAAGGCAGCGGTGCTCGCGAGGTGGCCAGGCACACAAAGCTCGGCCCCGGCCAGACCTCGCTCAAAGACGAGCACTTCCCGGCACAAACGGGCTCGGGGCGACCTGTGCGGCGTCCCCGGGCGACCAACCCTGACGAGGAGCGTTTCTTGGCTCTCGGGGAAGGAGCTGCCCGCTACCTTGTCGAGGCAGCTGCCACCGGCGCCAGGCGCATCGAAGCACGTATGTCCCAAGCGGTCGCCCTTGCCAGGCTGCACAGTCCCAGCGCCGTCGACGACGCCTTGGGGCTGGCTGCTTTCGCCGGTCGCTTCGGCGAGGGCGACATCGAGTCGATCCTGGTGCACGCCAAGGGCGCCGTCACCGGGGCGGCCACACCCCCAGCGGAGCACTCGCTGGCCCAGGGGACCGGGGCTTGGTCGGTGCTCGGTGCCACCGAGGCTGAAGGGGAGGACAAATGAGCTCGTCGGGGCGTCAGCCAGCCGACGCCACGGCAGAAGTGGTGACTTTATGCCGGCGCCTGCGGCTCAAGTACTTCAGGGAGCAGGTGGGCGACGTTGTGCTGACCGCTCGGGCACAACGCTGGGACCCCGCCGAGGCCATGAGGGTGCTGCTGCTGGCCGAAGCCGAAGGCCGTGACCGCTCCACCACCGAGCTGCGCCGCCGGCGTGCCCACCTTCCCTCGGGCAAGACCTTCGAGGCCTGGTCTGAGGGCCGTTCGTCGATCCCGGCCAAGACCCAGCGGGCGCTGCGCAGCCTGGAATGGGTATCACGGGCTGAGAACTTGGTGGTGGCCGGCCCCGCCGGCACCGGGAAATCGCACCTGTTGGAAGCGATCGGCCATTCCGCCGTCGACCGCCAGATGACGGTGGCCTGGTTCAGTGTCGAAGATCTCGGCGCCATTGTGCGGCGCCACCGCGTCGATGACAGCGTCTCCAAAGCCTTCGCCCAGCTGGCGACCACGTCGTTGGTGCTCGTGGACGACATCGGGCTGCTGCCCATTTCCGCCGACGCCGCCGAGGGCCTCTACCGCCTTATCGACGCCATGTACGAACGCCGGTCAGTGGCGCTCAGCTCGAACCTCCACCCTTCGGGCTTTGACCAATTGATGGACAAGACGATCGCTTCAGCGCTCGTGGACCGCCTGATGCACCACGCTCACGTGATCGTCACCGAAGGCGAGTCGGTGCGTCTGGCCGACGCCACCTCAGGCAAGGGGGTGGTGCCGCTCGGCTGATGGCTCAGGGCGCACTATATGGCCGTCCGCGGGGAGTTTTCGTGGCCGTCCGTGGGGCGCCCCATTGGCCGTCCATGGGGAAGTCCGCTGACCGTCCCTGGGGAATCTTGATGGCCGCCAGTGGGGAGATTTCGATGACCGTTGACACGGAGGCCTCGTGGGAGCCTATTTCGTCGGGTCTATCGCCTTGGGCGGCTATGTAGCTGACGAGAGCGACCTCGACATCGTGGGCGTTTCGGCGCTCAAGGTCCCCGAGGGCGCGAAGCCCCGGGTTGCGGACGTGGTCCTTGCGTGTTCGATGGCCCATCGAACAC
>DATJUH010000205.1:0-16678 GCA_035502515.1 Acidimicrobiales bacterium | reverse complement strand
GGCTCTTTGGATGGTGGTGTTACCGCCGACGCCACGTTCCTTTACAACACAGGTGTGGTGGTCGTCTCCTGGGGATTCGCTGCGGTGACCGCCGCTACGCCGCGCCGGGCACCGTGTTGCCAAATGCAGCGCCGGGCGAGGACAACCAGCACCGCGGCAAGGTCGGCCCATGTGAAGCCCGAGGTCCCAGCGAGTGCTGCTGTTGAGATGAGCCCAGGGCGGAGGTGTGAAGCTGCGCCGGCCGGCGGGTCACGAGAACTCATCGACAGGCTATCCACACAGCGGCCCAACGAGCTACGTGCAACTTGCGTGCAACATCGAATGGTAATAGCTGGTCACGATCGGGCATGAGTGGTCACTCATAGTGGCGCTGCCCGCTGGCGGGTCCCAACAAATGCGCAGCTCTTGGCACATTTCCGCTGCTCACTATCAGTGGGGCTAGGTGGAATCGAACCACCGACCTCAGCATTATCAGTGCTGCGCTCTAACCGGCTGAGCTATAGCCCCTGGCGCTAGGCACCACCTGGCCAGCCTAAGAACTTTACACGCTGTCCTCATGGCCCTGGTCGCTGACCACGATGACCTGGACGCCCCCGACGACGTCGCTGATCAGGTTGTACACCACGGCGGCGAAGACATTGAACAGGACCCCCAGGAAGCAGACGGCGCCGGCAATCACCGCCCCCCACAACAGCGCGGTGATGGGGTGAAGCGTGAAGGTCGTCAGGGCAAACAAGGACCTGACCAGCTTCTCCGCGTCGGTGATGACCCCGAAGGCGGCGGCCACGTTCCAGAGGCCGGCGCCGGCGATGATCATGACGATGAAGACGCAAATGTAGAACACGACCGACACCTTGAACACGCTCCAGATGTCGAACCGGCGGATGAGCCGCCGGCTGCGCACCCCCCTCACCACCTTGGCCGGCCGGGTGCTGGTCGCGGCGGCAGCTCCAACCGCAGCCGCAGCCCCGGCGGCAGCCCCATCCGGGCGCCGGCCGTCGCGCCCGACGGCATCCCGCTGGACCGGCCCGGCCGGGGGGCGGGGGCGCTGGGCGGCGGGAGTTACGGGGGCGCGGGTCGCAGTCCGGGCTGGTGGGGGCACTGTAGGCGCTTCGGACGGGTAATAGGCGCCGGTTGGGGGCGCCGCCTGAGTGGCGTAGCGAGGCGACCTCGAAGCCGGCTGGTCCCAGCCCCGCGGAGGGCCTGACGCACCGCCCGGGTCAGCCTGGTTGGGCGGTGGCCTGCCGCCGGATTGACGGCTTGGCTGCCGCGGGCCGGGCTCTGGCATCAATCAATCTTCCTCGACGGCGAGCACAGGCGCCACTGAAGCCACCTCCTGACCGGCGTCGAGGCTCACCACCCGTACTCCCGTGGCGTCCCTACCCTGGCTCGAAATCTCCCGGGCGGCCAGACGCACGACGACCCCGGACGACGATATGACCAGGATCTCGTCATCGATCCCGACCGTGAAGGCGGCCACCACCCGGCCCCGCCGTGTGGGCAGCCTGATCCCCCGCACCCCGAGGCCGCCCCGGTTTTGGCGGTGGAAGTGGTACAGCTGGGTCCGCTTGCCGTAACCGGCGCTGGTGACCATGAGGATGCTGGAGTCGTCGCGGGCGATGTCACTGGCCACCACCTCGTCGTCGCTCCGCATGGCCATACCACGGACCCCGGCGGCGTCACGCCCCATGGCCCGGACGTCATCCTCCGAAAACCGGATCGTCATGCCCGCCCGGCTCACCATGAAGATGTCATCTTGCCCGGTGGTGACGATCACCGACACCAGCTCGTCGCGGTCACGCAGGTTGAGGGCGATCCAGCCATCGCGCCGGCTCTTGTCGTACTCGGAGAAGGCCGTCTTTTTTACGTGCCCCTGCTTGGTGGCAAAGAACAGGAACTGGTCGGAGGAGAACTCACGGGTATCGATTAGGGCCTGGATACGCTCTCCGGGCCCCAGCGGCAGCAGATTTACGATGGCCGTACCTCGAGCCGTGCGCTCTTGCAGAGGTATTTCGAACGCCCGCAACCGGTATACGCGCCCAAGGTTGGAGAAGAACAACAGGTAAGCGTGCGCCGTCGTGTGTATGACCTTGGCCACGATGTCGGCCTCGCGGAGGTTCGTGCCTCGCATACCGCGGGTACCGCGCCCCTGGGTCCGGTACGTCGAAGCCGGCACCGCCTTGATATAGCCGGCCCGGGACATGGTAATGACGAGCTCGCCGTCTTCGATTAGGTCCTCGGCCATCATCTCGCCGGGGTCCACGATGATCGAAGCCAACCGGGGTGAACTGAAGTTCTGCCTGATCTCGCCCAGTTCGGTCTTCACTACACCGTTGAGGGTCTCCCGGCTACCGAGGATGGCCTCGAGGTCGGCCATTGTCTGCTGCAGCTTGGCCATTTCCTCTTCGAGGTCGGTGCGGCCAAGACGGGTCAACCGGGCCAGTTGCATATCGAGGATGTGCTCGGCCTGGACTTCGGTGAACTCGAACGGCGCCCCCATCAACCGCTCGCGGGCATCGCCCCGGCTATCCGAAGCCCGGATGGCAGCGATAATAGCGTCGATCATGTCGAGGGCCTTCAAAAGCCCTTCGACGATGTGCGCCCTGGCCCGCGCCCGGCGCAAGCGGTACTCGGAACGGCGGGTGACGACCTCGACCTGGTGGGAGACGTAGGCCTCCAGGGCCGCCTTCAGGTTGAGCGTCCGGGGCCCGCCATTGACCAGAGCCACCATGTTGACGCCGAAGCTGGTCTGCAGAGGCGTCAGTTTGTAGAGGTTGTTGAGGACTACGTTGGCGTTGGCATCTCGCTTGAGGGGGATGACGATCTTCGTGTCATTGCCGGCCGAGAGGTCCTGGATATCCCTGATGCCCTCGAGCTCCCGGCTGTTGACCAGTTCGGCGATCCGTTCCTGGATGGCCCGGGGGCTGGCCTGGTAGGGCAGCTCGGTTACTACTATCTGGGCACCGCTGCGCGTCTCTTCGATGGTGGCCCGTGCCCTCATCCGGATCGAACCGCGGCCCGTGCGGTAGGCGTCGATGATCCCCTGGCGCCCCAGGATGAACCCGCCCGTCGGGAAGTCCGGGCCTTTCACGAACTTCATCAGGTCCTCGACGGTGGCTTCGGGGTGGTCGATCAGGTGGGTGGTGGCGTCTATGACTTCGCCCAGGTTGTGGGGCGGGATGTTCGTGGCCATGCCCACCGCGATCCCCTGGCTGCCGTTTACCAGCAGGTTGGGAAAGCGCGACGGCATCACCGAAGGCTCGTCTTCGTCGTTGAGGTAGTTGGGGTTCATATCGACGGTTTCCTCGTCGATGCCCTCCAACATGTGCATCGCCAGCGGAGAAAGGCGGCATTCGGTGTAACGGTAGGCGGCCGGCGGGAAATCGGGAGAGCCGTAGTTACCGTGGAAATCGACCAGCGGGTCTCTCAGGCTGAACGGCTGCGCCATCCGGACCAGCGCGTCGTAAATGGCCAGGTCCCCGTGAGGGTGGAACTTGGACATCGTTTCCCCGATGACCTTGGCGCATTTCACGTGCGGCCGGTCGGGGCGGTAGTTCTGGATGTGCATCGTGTACAGGATCCGCCGGTGCACCGGCTTCAGCCCGTCGCGCGCGTCGGGGAGGGCGCGCTGCACGATGACGGACATGGCGTACTCGAGGAACGAGCGCTCCATTTCGACATTTATTTCAATGGGCTGGACCCCTGTGGGCGGCCCGTTGCCGTCGTCCCCTGGCCCTCCTGGCAGCAGTACGTCTGTCATCTAGACGTCCAGGAACCGTATCTCGCCGGCGTTATCGATGATGAACTGCTTGCGCTGCTCGACGTCGTCACCCATCAAAATGCTGCAAGCCTCGTCGGCAATAGCCGCCTGCTCTATCTCGACCTGTAACAGGGTCCGCTGGGCCGGGTTCATGGTGGTACTGCCCAGCTCGTGCCAGTCCATCTCGCCGAGGCCCTTCAGCCGGTTGAACTCCGCTTTGTGGCCCGTCCGTTCGGCCAGGAACCGTTGCCTGGCCGCCTCGTCTTTGAGATAGACCTTCTCCTTCCCCACTGTCGTCGAAAAAAGTGGCGGCTGGGCGCAATAAACGTGGCCCTCCTCGACCAGCGGGGTCATCTGCCGGAAGAAGAACGTCAGCAACAGCGTCCTGATGTGGCTGCCGTCGACGTCCGCATCGGCCAGGATGATCACCTTGTGGTAGCGGATCTTCGACACATCGAAATCCTCACCGACACCGGCCCCGATGGCGGCGACGAGAGCCTGGATCTCGTTGTTCTTCAGCATTTTGTCGATGCGCGCCCGTTCGACATTGAGGATCTTGCCCCGGATGGGCAGGATGGCCTGGTTTTCCGGGTTGCGGGCCCGCACGGCAGAACCACCGGCCGAGTCGCCTTCGACAATGAACAACTCGGCTTCCCGGGCATCGCGAGTCCGGCAGTCGGTGAGCTTGCCGGGCATCCCGGCGCCCTCGAGGGGGGACTTGCGCCGGGTTGCCTCCCGCGCATCTCGCGCCGCCACCCGCGCCCGGGACGCTTGAATTGCCTTGGCCACAATGAGGCGGCCCTCGGTCGGGTTTTCCTCCAGCCACTCGGCCAGCTTCTCGTTAGTAGCCCGCTCGACCAGCGAACGCATCGACGTGTTGCCCAGCTTGGCCTTGGTCTGGCCCTCGAACTGCGGGTCGACCAGCTTGACCGACACTATGGCGCACATGCCCTCCCGGATGTCCTCGCCGAGAAGGTTCTCCTCTTTTTCCTTGAGCAAGGTCCTGGCCCGGGCATATTTGTTGACGACGTTGGTGAGGGCTTTCTTCAGCCCCTCGACATGCGACCCACCTTCGATGGTGGCGATGCCGTTGGCGAAACCGTGCAGGCCCTCGTTGTAGCCCGTGTTCCACTGGAGGGCGACTTCGACCTCACCATCGGCCTCGCCCACCCTGAAATGGGCCACCTTTTTGAACAAGGGGTCTTTCGTCGAGTTGAGGTGCTTGACGAAGTCGATGATCCCGCCCTTGTAGCAGAACGAGACGGGGGCGGCCCCGCCCTCGCGCTCGTCGCGGAAGTTGATCTCGAGGCCGGCGTTGAGGAAAGCGTACATCTGCAACCGCTCGAGCACCGTCTGCGCCCGGAAGCCAACCTCCTCGAAGATCTGTGGATCCGGCCAGAACGTGACGGCTGTGCCGCGCCGGTTACGGGGGGAGGGACCGACGACTTCCAATTTCCCGAGAGCTTTGCCACCGTCGGCGAACTCCATCCGGTGCCGTTGGCCGTTTTGGTCCACTTCGACGATGAGCCGGCGCGACAGGGCATTTACCACCGAGACCCCGACTCCGTGCAGCCCGCCGGAGACTTTGTAAGCTCCGCCACCGAACTTGCCCCCGCCGTGGAGCCGGGTGAGGGCGATCTCGATGCCGGACAGCTTGTACTGCGGGTTGATATCGGTGGGGATGCCGCGGCCGTTGTCCACCACCCTGCAGCCGCCGTCCGCCAACAAAGTGACGTCGATACGGTCGCAAAAACCGGCCATAGCCTCGTCCACCGCGTTGTCCACGACCTCCCAGACGAGGTGGTGTAGACCGGAGGGCCCCGTAGAGCCGATAAACATACCCGGCCGCTTGCGGACCGGCTCGAGGCCCTCCAGCACGGCCATGTCCCTGGCGGTGTACATACCGTCGAGGACCCCCAACTGATCCTGCTCGACCTTGGTCATCATCTGCCTTTACTTCTTGTTCGGGTCGCACGAGGCGCGGATTGTCACAGCCGCCGCGCTACCGGGCTCAGGTATGGCCGGGTTCTAAGCGCTCTTCACCGACCCGATTGCCTGGGTTTCATTCTACCAGTTGGAGCCCGGTCTCGGGCTGACCACCACCGCGATCGACTGCACCGAAGGGCACCGCACCTGAAGGCGATTCAGCAGCTCAGACGCAAAGAGGCGCAGCTCCGTAGCCCACGCGTGGTGGTCCGCCGCCACTGTGAGCACACCGCCGGCCAGTGACTTGGGCCAGACGTGCTCGGCGGTCTGCACGCCGGCGATTTCGGGCCACACTTCTCGTACCGCAGCCAGTTCCACGGCCCCGTCAGCGCCGATGCGCCGGGCCGCCTCGGGCAGAGAAGCCGCTACTCGCCTCGGTTCGTCTGCGCCCCGGCCGGCTCGTCCCATCACGCGCCCGGACTACGCCTCGAGGCCGGTCGTCTCGACCACGCCGTCGCGCACCAGCGTCCGGCGAGCCACCGGTAACTCCGCCGGGACGGGCCCGGCGGTGGTCAACAGTGTTTGACCTTCAGGTAAACACGAAGCCAAAGCCGCGCTGCGCGTCGGGTCGAGCTCGGAAAAAACATCGTCCAGTAAAAGCACCGGGCTGGAGCCGTGGCGGTCACTGACCATAGCGTGCGCGGCCAGCCGAAGTGACAACGCCAGGCTTCTCTGCTCCCCTTGCGAAGCCTGAGTGCGCGCCGCCAGATCGTTTACAGATAGATGGAGCTCGTCCCGCTGGGGGCCCACCCCTGTCGTGCCTCGCCGCACGTCCTCGGCCCTCGCGCTCTGCAGTGCGGGCAGCAACCGTCCCGGCCAGCTCCGCTCGTAACGCAACCCCACGGCTCGTTCGCCGGCGCCGGGCCCTTGCCGGCTGAGCCGCCCGTACGCATTATTGGCTTGTTTCTCCAGGGTCCCGATCAAGGCCTCCCGCGAGCCGGCAATTATCTCGCCCACACTGGCCAGTTTCTCGTCCCATATGTCAAGAGTGTTGGCCATACTCCCACGCAGGGCGCCACCGGCGGAGCGCAACAATGCATTGCGTTGTCTCAGAATTCTGTCGAGCTCTGTGCGCGCCGCGTTATGTTTCGGCTGCAGTACCACCAGAAGGTCGTCGAGGTAATCGCGCCTTGATTGTGGGCCGCCCTTCACCACTTCGATGTCGTCCGGGGAGAAGATCGTTACGAGCACAAGGCCCAGGAGATCGTCGTTACGACGAAGCGCCTGACGGTTTACCCTGACTTTGTCTCTCCCGGTTACATTGAGCTCGGTTTCGACGAGGAGGTTCCGTCCCTCACGGTTGGCCGTGGCCCGCAGTACGGCGTGGTCGGTGCCGTGGCGGACCATCGCCCCCGCCGGCGCCCCCCGAAAGCTTTTCAACGTGGCGAAATAGGCCACCGCTTCCAGCAGGTTGGTCTTGCCCGAGCCATTACCACCCTGGAAAAGTGTTATGCCTATTGGGGCCGGTTCGACTTCGGCCGAAACATAATTACGGAAATTGGCGATGCTTATGTGCTCTACAAACACGCGGTACCGGAGTTTGTGGGACTCCGCCTGCCGAGGCTTCGCGAAGTACGAGAGCGAGAGGCGGCGCCCGGTCGCGTCCGGAACATAGCGTCCTCTTTCACCAATAGCCGGGATGTCGTCCAGCAACAACAACGACCGGGCGCCGTCTCGTCGAATGCCATCCCCGAAGCCTCTTTTAAGCGACCCGCACCGGCATGAGCAGGTATACGTAATCCGTTTTGTCGGTGGGTTTCAGCGTCGCCGGTTTGAGGGCGTCGATCGTCTCGAGGACCACCTCGTCGCCAACGACCGCATCCACTCCCTCCGCCAGGTACTGCGGGTTGAAGGCAATCGTCATCTCGGCCCCCTCGTACTTGGCGTCGACCTCCTCCACGGCCTGGCCCCAGTCGTTGGTGACCACGCTCAACTGGACCGTACCCGAACGCAAGGCGATCCTGACCGGGGTGGTCGAGTCTCGCGCTACGAGCCTGACCCGGCGCACGGCATCGAGGAAGCCGTCGCGGCCGATTACCAGCCGGTTGGGGTAGTTGAAAGGTATCAGCTGCCGGTAGGGGGGGAACTCCCCTTCGATGAGCCGGGTCGACAGCTGTACTTGCCCGACGGTGAACCTCACGTCGTGCGTGCCGAGGTGCAGTTCCACGGGCCCGGCCTGCCCACCGAGAAGCCTCTGCAGCTCGGCCAGAGCACGCGACGGCACGAGTACCTTCTGGCCTTCCGAAAGCACGTCCTTGGCCCCGGGCAGGTCCTTGACGGCCAGCCTGTACGAGTCAGTGGCCACCAACCGCAGGCCGTCGGCCTCGGCGGCAATGAGGACCCCTGTCAGAACGGGACGAGTGTCCTCGGATGAGGCCGCCCTTACAACCTGGCGGAGCGCTTCGGCCAGGCCGGCCGTCGACAATGCCACACTGGGCCGGGCCGGGGCGGGCAAATGCGGGAAATCGCCGGCTCCGTACGGCCGCAACATGAACTGGGAACGGCCGGCCGACACCTGCAACTCCTCTTCATCGCCCTGCACCAGCACGGCTCCCGGCTCTAAGGCTCGGACGATGTCCGTCAACAGCCTCCCGGGAGCAACGACGGCGCCGTCGCCGAGCCCGGCCACCGACACTTGAGTCGAGATCGTGAGGTCCTGGTCGGTCCCGGTCACCTCCAGGCGTTCGCCGGTCAGGTTGAGCCTTATGCCCGGGAGGACAGCGGAACCGCCCGAGCGTCCCGAGCCGGCTCTACCGGCTGTCGTCAAGGCATCAAGGAGGTGATCACGCTCACATCGCAGTTTCACTGTGCAGATGCTCCTCTACTAAGAAGATCTTTTTAAAAGTTAAAGGTTGTTGTAGTAGGTGCTGTGGATTGTGGACAGCCGGGGCTTTCGGCTGGCAGAGGCACTGACGAGGTCCCCCACTATGTGGATAGCTGGAGTGTACTCCGGGCGCCGGCTGTCGCTTGCTGTGGATGGGCGGCGGTGATGTCCCCAGAAGTTACAACGTCCCGGCACAAGAACTCCCCATAGCGGGGCCGGCCGGATGCTCAATCACCCGACGTGAGGCTATGGATGAGGTCGGTGACTTGTTCGTAGACCTGGCGCCTTTCGCGCATGAGCCTGGCCACCTTCTTCTGGGCGTGCATGACGGTGGTGTGGTCACGGTCGCCGAACACATGGGCGATGGCCGGGTAGCTGTAGTCGGTGAGCGAGCGGAAGAGGTACATGGCCGTCTGCCTCGCCGCCACCAGGGGACGGCGCCGGCTCGGGCCACATATTTGCTCGATGGTGAGGTCGAAAGCCTTGGCTGTCGCTTCGAGGATTTGCTCGGGCGTGACCTGACGGGGGGCGCTGGCGTCGATTATGTCTTTGAGCACTTTTTGGGCCGCTTCGACCGTGACCGGGATCTGGTGGATGCTGGCGAAGGCCGATACCCGGATCAGCGCACCCTCGAGCTCGCGGATGTTGTCCTTCACGTATGTGGCGATGAGCTCGAGGACCTCCTCGGGGACCTCGACTTTTTCCCCTTCTGATTTCTTTCGCAGAATGGCGAGGCGAGTTTCGAGCTCGGGCGGCTGGATGTCGGTGATCAAGCCTGACTCGAAACGGCTCCGCAACCTGTCTTCGAGCGTGGCTATGGACCGGGGGTGCCGGTCAGAAGAAATGACTATCTGTTTTTCGGCTTCGTAGAAAGAGTTGAAAGTGTAGAAGAACTCCTCCTGAGTTTCCTTTTTGCCCTCCAGTAGCTGGATGTCGTCTACCAGCAATACGTCGTACGCGCGGTAGCGACGCTTGAAGGCAGTTTGGCCGTGCGTCCGTATTGCGTCTATGAACTCGTTCAGGAAAGTCTCGGTCGAAACGTAACAAACGTTGAGGTGCGGGAAGTTCTGGTGATCGTAGTGGCCGATGGCGTGGAGCATGTGCGTCTTGCCTAGACCGGAAGCCCCGTATATGAAAAGCGGGTTGTACGCCTTGGCCGGTTCCTCCGCCACCCTCTGCGCGGCGGCCTGCGCGAAGCGGTTGGAAGCGCCTATGACATAAGCCTCGAACGTGTAACGGGGATTGAGCATGGGATGTACTCGCCGGTCGCTGCGGCCGGGGTCGTTACGCGCGGGGTCGCTGCGGCCCGAGAAGCCGGTCGAAACGTGGTCTTCTGCGCCAGAGGCGGGCGACGCCGAGGAGTAAGCAGACTGGCGTGCTGGTTCTGACGACACCGGTGCGATGTCCGTGCTACCAGTGCCCTGTGGGAAAAGAGGCCTGTTTGGTTCGATAATTTCGCTGGCCACTGAACCCCCATCCGCTGGTGCGTCGTTGACGATGAGCTCGAGCTGGGCCACGTTGTTGCACGTGACCTCGGCCAGGCCGTCTGCGATCACGCCCTTGAAACGGGTAGCCACTCGCTCGAGGACCAACGAGTTGGGCGCCCCCACTACGAACTTCGACCCTGAAATATCGAGAAGCACCAGCTGGGCCAGCCATGTGTTCCAGGTTGGCTCAGGCACCTGCTTGCGCAGATTGGCACGACAAGTGGCCCATACGTCTGCAACATCTGTCATCTTCCCGTCACGCTTTCTCGCCGAATGTAAAATCCACAGTCCTGTGCATAACTTGTGGGTACCGTATCAGTGCCACGACAGGCGGTCGTCCCCCGGTTTTCACCGCAGATACGCGGTTTGCTTGAAACGGTTTCTCGGATTGGTGGCGGGGCGAAGGTCCCTGGAGGCAGGACCGTTCCGTGGTCACTCCGGCTACCGGCAGTGTGGCCGAGCCTCGGGGAACGGAACCGGTCGATCAAAACGTCTTATGCCTCGAGTCCTTGTAACTGCCACGAGCAACTTTGTCAGGCAGACGACGCTAGCACCTCCTGAGCGGGCCGGCGGAGTCCGTACATTGTAATTCGCCGTATCGAACGTACGTTTGCTATACTCGGATCAGTGTGGTTTGGCCGAGCCCCTGCAAAGCGCCTGGTCTCCGATCCTGGAGGCGGGTACCGGCGGTGCAGGCCGAGGGCCGATAGCGAGGGCGATCACGATGATCCACGGGAAATCAACAGCTTTTCCCCTCCTCGCACCCGGATTTCACCTCTAGCGACCCACAGCAGACGAAGGTAAGGGTAGGGGCGTGGCCCAGTCGATCGCGGACATACGAGACCGGAGCCAGGGGGGCAGGTCACAGATCGTGCGTGTACCGCCACACGACCTCCAGGCCGAGGAGTCATTGCTGGGAGCAATGTTGCTGTCGCGAGACGCCATTGCTTCAGCCGTGGAAAGTTGCAGGACCGACGATTTTTACCGCCCGGCGCATGGTCATATCTTTGATGCAATTTGCTCGCTTTACGCTCAGGGCGAGCCTTCCGACCCTGTCACCGTTGCGGATGAACTGAAGCGGGCCGACCTGCTGGACTCGGCCGGCGGCACCGGCAACCTGATCGGGTTGCAAGCCAACACGCCGGCGATCGCCAATGCGGCCAGATATGCCCGAATTGTTCAGGAACATGCACTCCTGCGCCGGTTGATAAGTGTGGCCGGCGAGATAGCCGAGATGGGCTATTCCCTCCCCGAGGACGTCACCGCGGCGATGGACAGGGCAGAGGCGATGGTCTTCGAGGTGGCGGAGCGCCGGGTGACGGACTCGTTGAAGCCACTGCGAGAATTGCTGGCCGTAACCCTCGACCACCTTGAGGCGCTCTACAACCGGGGGGACACAATTACCGGTGTTCCGACCGGGTTTACGGACCTCGATGAACGCCTGTCCGGGCTTCAGCCGAGCGCCCTCGTTATTGTCGGCGCCCGGCCGTCCATGGGGAAAACCTCGTTTGCTCTCGGCATGGCAGCTCACGCTGCCATTGAGAAACGGTTGCCCGTACTGTTCTTCTCTCTGGAGATGAGCCATCTCGAGTTAACCCAGAGGCTGCTGTGCTCTGAAGCGAGGGTCGACTCGTCGAGGATGCGCAATGGCAAATTGCACGAGTCGGACTGGCCCAAGGTCGTCAACGCCATCGGGAAGCTCGGTGAAGCTCCACTGTTCATTGATGACAATGCAAACTTGACGGTTATGGAGATCAGAGCCAAAGCCAGACGCCTGAAGAGCAGGGAAGGGCTCGGGCTGATCGTCGTCGACTACCTTCAATTGATGTCCGGTCACGGGCCGGCCGAGAACCGTCAAGTTGAGGTTTCGGAAATCAGTCGAGGCCTCAAGATCCTGGCCCGCGAATTGTCCGTCCCCGTGGTGGCGCTGTCGCAGCTCTCCCGCAACCTCGAAGCGCGGGCTGACAAGCGGCCGATATTGGCGGACTTGCGCGAATCAGGCAGCCTCGAGCAGGACGCCGATGTCGTCCTTTTCATCTACCGGGACGAGATTTACAACAAGGAGTCCTCCGACAAGGGAGCGGCCGAGATCATCATCGCCAAACACCGCAACGGCCCAACCGGGATGACACAGCTGGCGTTCCTCGACCACTTCACCCGTTTCGCCAACATGGCCCGGGTTTAGGTGAACTCGCAGCGAAAAGTGGGCAGGAGGCCCGAGCGCTCCGGCGTCTTGTCCCGGGGCGTTTGGTTCGGTAACTGCTCAGGGCCGAGGTGGGGAGCGGGTAGCTGCGACGATTGCCGGCAAAACGCACGGCACCGTCGCAGTTGCCCGTCCACCTCGCTTAGGCCCGGACGATCTCGACCGTTACCGGGAACTCAACTTCGCTGTGGAGCCGGAGCGGCACTTCGTGGGTACCAAGCGCCTTTATGGGCTCCTCCAGTTGAAGCCGGTGGCGGTCTATTTCCACGCCCGCCTGTTCGGCTATCGCGTCAGCGATGTTCGTCGTGGTGACAGAACCGAAGAGGCGGCCCTCCGGCCCGGCCCGCATCGGCAGCCGGATCACGTGCTGGACCAAAGTACGGGCGATGGTCTCAGCCGCTTGGCGGTCGTGAGCATCCTTGGTCTCCCTGGCCCGGCGCATCGTTTCGGCTTGCTGCGCGATGCCGGAATTGGCAGGTATGGCGTGGCCCTTGGGGAAAAGGAAATTACGGGCATAGCCATCGGCCACATCACGGATGTCCCCGCGTTTGCCGAGGTTGGCCACGTCGGAACGGAGTACGACCTGCATCAGGGCTCTACTTCCGCTAGCTCGGGCTCGTTGTCGGGCTCCAGATCAGCATCGAGGTCGTACTCAGAAACCTGGTCGGGCGCTGAAGCCTCGTCGAGCCCAGCGGCTCCCTCACGCCCGGGCCCGGGCCGCGGCCGGCCGGGACCGCGCTCGCTCGCTGTCCGTTGTACGTACGGTAGCAGAGCCAATTCCCGGGCCGTTTTGATGGCTACCTGGACATCACGCTGGTGCTGGGTGCAATTACCGGTGACGCGGCGGGAGCGGATTTTGCCTCGTTCACTCATGAACCGGCGCAACAGGTTGACGTCCTTGTAGTCGACCCCGTCGGCGTGCTCTTTGCAGAAGACGCACACTTTGCGCTTGGCCCGAGGCCTTGTCTCTTTGGGCGCCCGCTTGGGGTTCCGGTCGCGATCGTTTGAACGTGCCATGGGTTTTAGAAGGGCTCCTCGTCTTCGTGCCCGGTACCGTAGGCGACCGGTGCGGCCTCGGTGTGGGGTCGCTGCTGGTACGACTGCTCGTGGGCGGCATGAGGTTCGCCGCCGTTGGCGCTCTCTCCCGGGGTGCGCCGCTCGTTCTTGGTTACGTGTACGGTCGCCCAGCGGAGACTGGGGGCTATCTCCTCAGCGGTGATCTCCACTTTTGACCGTCGTTCCCCCTCCTGGCTCTCCCAGGAGCGCTGGTCCAGACGCCCGGTCACCACGACGCGGGTGCCCCGGGTCAACGAGGTGGCCGCGTTTTCGGCCAACGTGCCCCAGCACACAACGTCGAAAAACGAGGTCGATTCCCGCCGTTCCTGGCTTTGCCGGTCAGTCCAGGTCCGGTTTACAGCGATGCCGAAGGTAGCAGTTGCCTGGCCACTAGGAGTGAATCGCAGTTCGGGCTCTCGGGTGAGGTTGCCGACGATGCTGACTGTATTGTCTTGTGCCATTTTTCATGCTCCGTTCGTGTTGGTGCCCACTGCGGTGGTGGTCCCATGGGACGCGGCCGGACGAGAGCGGCCTGCGGCGCGCTCCGGCACCCTCATGACCTTGTGTCTTATGACCTCGTCGGTCAGGGTGAGCAGGCGGTCGAGCTCGGACAGGGCAGCGGGTTCGGCCGTGGCGTCGATGACCACGTAATAGCCCTCGCTGCGATGGCGAACGGGGTAGGCCAGACGGCGCCGGCCCCACATGTCCGTAGTTACCGACTTCGCACCTGCAGCTGTCAACTGCTGGGTGAAGCGGTCGACCTGCGCCCGGACGGCCTCATCATCCAGGCTGGCGTCGAAGATGACCATGACTTCATAGGGCCGCATAGGGCGGCTCACCTACCTTTCCCTGTGGGCCAGAGGACCGGCTACTGCCGGCCACCTGGGCTCCGGGCTGTCCGGAGCAGGGCCTAATGTCGCCGGAGCTTACCCTGGCTAGAGTGCTGGCACGGGGACCGGTCCCGCCACCAGCACGCCCGAGATGGGCACCGAGGCCAAGGTTTGCACAGACGGCACTATCCAATTGTGCGACTGCCATGGTAGCTGACGTCCGCGATTGTTCCATCGCAGCCATAGTGCCATTGACGTGTGACCATTAAGTTGCGAGCGGCCGGGGCGGTCAAATCCGCCCGCGGCCTTCCCTCCCGCTAGTGGCCGGCCCCGCTGGTGGTCAGCCCCGCCAGTGGCCAGCCGCCAGCCCGGCCCGCCCCGCGGCCGGCCGGCGGCTGTCAGTGGTAGGTCTCGCCGGCAGATGGGAAGCTGCGTGCCCTGACATCCGCGGCCCACTGGGCCACCGCCTGACTGGCCAGGCTCTCCAGTTCCGCGTAGCGCCGGGCAAAGCGAGGCAGGCGGCTGCCACTCAGGCCGACCAGGTCGTGGAACACAAGCACCTGCCCGTCACACGCGCCGCCGGCCCCGATGCCGATCGTCGGCACCGGCACTGACCGGGTGACGTCCGCGGCCAGATTCTCGGGGATGCCCTCCAGCACGATGGCAAAGCACCCGGCGTCGGCTATGGCAATGGCGTCTTCCACGAGCAGCTTGGCCTCGTCCCGGTGGCGGCCCTGTACGCGATAGCCGCCCATGGCGTGAACCGACTGCGGGGTCAGCCCGAGATGGCCCATCACGGGTATCTCGGCGTCGAGGATGGCCTGCAAGACCTGGAGGCGCTTGGCCCCTCCCTCGAGCTTGACGGCGCCGGCGCCGGCCCGGATGAGCCGGGCGGCGTTGGCCACCGCCTTGGCCGGCCCTTCGTGGTAGCTGGTCCAGGGCATATCGGCCACCACGAGTTGTGTCGGCTTGGTTCGCGCCACCGCCGCCGTGTGGCTGACCATGTCGTCCATCGTCACGTGGAGGGTGTCCTCGTACCCGAGGACGACCATGCCCAGTGAGTCGCCGACGAGGATCAGGTCCACTCCCGCCGCTGAGGCCGACCGGGCGCTGGGGGCATCGTATGCAGTCACCATGACGAGTGGCACGGTGCTGCCTTTGCGGTCACGGATTGACGGCACGCCCGCCTTCGACGTGCTCGCCTTCGATAGGCCCCGCTCTGACTGTGCCGGTCCTTGACGGTCCACCGGGGCCTGGGTATATGGTTCGCCGGGCGCCGGGTCTCGAAGGCCGGGTTCGCCGGGCGCCGGGTCTCGAAGGCCGGGTTCTCCAGGCGGCGGCTCTCGCAGGGCCGGTTCTCGCAGGACGGGTTCTCGCAGGGCCGGATCAGGCGCCCCGGCGCCCGGGCGCCGTCGTGACGAGCTCATTTCTCTCTCCTCGGTGGTCCAGTGCCCTTTTGGCTTCCGGCCACCTGGGCCAAATCTACTGTCTCAGCCCGAGGACATAGCCCCCGTCAGCGAGAAGGCCTGGGCCAGGTGGTTCCACGAGCAGTTGGGGCAAACCTCGACCACGTAGCACGCCAGGTCCCGGCCCGGACGAGCCAGCTTGGCCAGCTCCTTTTTGGACGCCACGCACCGGCCCGAGGGCGGGAGCCTCTGGCCGAACACGTACGACACCAGCCTGAGCTTGACCCCCTCACATATGGGGCAGTCTTCCTGTGCCTCTTCGCCGGCGTCGAGGGCGGCCCGGAGCAGTTCGGGGTGGGCGTCGCAGACGTCGATGCGGGACAGGTGGCCTTTGCGGTATTCGCTGACGACGACATTGCGGGCCAACCTGTAGTCCACGTTGCCGAGCACACGCACAGGTGAGCCTCCGCTCATTGCGGTCCCGGGCAGGAAACTCAGTGCCATAGCGCTACCACGGCAGCCCAGGTTACCGGCCGAGGCCGTGGATCTCCGAAGTCTGGCCCACAAAGGGCTTGGAATTGGGCTCTACCTGTTGTTTCGCGAACGCACGCTTCTTTCCGGCGCGCTTTGGAGACGATCCTGTTTCCTCCGTGTACATCGTGTTACGACGGACAATCACCTTCGATGTAGCGGTTCGATATATCGAGGCGCTAGCATTTTCAGGTGCTCGAACTTGCGGTGCTCGGCCTGCTCAAGGAGCAGGACATGCACGGCTACGAGCTCAAGAAACGGCTTTCGGACGTTTTCGGCCTGGCCAGCGCCGTCTCCTTCGGCTCGCTCTACCCGGCGTTGTCCAGGCTGGAGGTAGCCGGCGCCATCAACGTCGTCGACGCGGACGGCGGGGAAACAACGTCGGCGAACAGACTGGGCGGCGGCATTGGCCTCGCCGAGCGGAGGTCGAGGCGCCGGCGGAAGGTCTACGCCATTACCGCATACGGGGCGGAGATGTTCGAGGAGCTGATGGCCGGTGGCCAAAGCGGAGGTGAAGACGAGCGGTCTTTCGACCTGCGGCTGGCCTTCGCTCGCTATCTGCCTCCCGAGAGACGCCTGGGCCTGCTCGAACAGC
>DATJUH010000204.1:0-10607 GCA_035502515.1 Acidimicrobiales bacterium | reverse complement strand
GTCCCGGATTTGGTGCAAAAGGTACTGTTGGGACAAAATCCCCTGCATATCCTGGGTGACGGCGCCCAGGTCAGGCACTATACTTACGGCCGCGACCTGGCGCGCGGGATCGTAATTGCGATGGGACATGAAGCCGCCCTTAATGAAGATTTTAATTTGTCGACCGCCATTTCGTCGACCGTCCTCGAGGTGGCCCAACTAGTCTGGCGGAAGATCAACGGCCCGGAGATGCCGTTCCGTTATGTTAGCGACCCGCCCTTCGAACACGATGTCGCCATGCGCATACCATCAGTGGAAAAGGCCAAGCAATTGCTTGGTTTCGAGGCCACGACCAGCCTCGATGAGATGCTCGACGAGGTTATCCCCTGGGTGCGTGAGGCACTGAAAGAAGGAATCATCTGACGAGGGGTAGTAGGGCTTGCTTCCCCGGCGGGCACGGGAGGCAGGTTTTACTGGCCAAGACGTAAGGCGAAGCAACTGATTCACTCACAGCGAGCGGTTCGAACGGCACGATGGTCGCTGAGGTTGGCCATCGTAACGTGTTTTGGCCTTGTTTCCACCCTTCTGAGCTTGATTGGCTCCGGGGCCCAGGAGGCGACCGCGCAGGAGGTGCCAAACGGCTACTGGGTTGTCAGGTCGGACGGCACAGTTTCAGGCTACGGTGTGCCGTCCCTGGGCGACCTCTCCAAAGCTCAGCTCAGCACATCGATTGTGGCGGCGGCAGCTACTCCCGGAGGTGGGGGCTATTGGTTGGCCGCTGCGGGTGGCGGCATTTTTGCCTTCGGGAATGCTCAGTTCGACGGTTCGCCTGGTGGTGGCCACCTTAATAAACCCATCGTCGGGATGGCGGCCACCCCTGACGGCCACGGTTACTGGTTGGTGGCTTCGGACGGAGGCATTTTTGCGTACGGCGACGCCCGGTTCTACGGTTCCACCGGGAGCGACCACCTAAACGAGCCCATAGTGGCGCTGGCGCCCACCCCGGACGGCCACGGTTATTGGTTGGTGGCTTCGGATGGAGGCATTTTTGCCTACGGTGACGCTGTCTTCTATGGCTCAGCCGGCGGCGACCACCTCACCGGGCCGATAGTCGCCATGGCGGCCACCCCGGACGGCCACGGTTACTGGCTGGCGGCTTCCAACGGTCAAATTTTCGCTTACGGCGACGCCACTTCTTACGGGTCGCCATCATCGGCGAGCCTCGTCAGCCCCGTTGCCACCATGGCGGCGACACCCGACGGCAAAGGGTATTGGTTGGGGGAACAAAACGGCACCATTTCTCACTTTGGTGACGCGCCCAACTTGAGCCAGGCCGGTGCCGGGACCTCGTCATCTGCCAACGTCGTGGCGATCATCGTTTCGCTCATCACGACCCCTGGCCTGTCCGTGACGACAACCAGTGCGGCCGGCACCAGCAGCACCACGAGCAGTTCCACGACGACCACGACCGTCCCGAGGACGACTACTACCGTCCGCCAGACGACGACAACGGTCCGCCGGACGACGACCACGGTCCGCCGGACGACGACCACGGTCTCGCGGACGACCACCACGGTCCGTCGGACCACCACGACCGTCCCCAGCACGACGACGACGGTTCGGCGAACAACCACTACGGTGCCCACCACGACCACCACCCTGCCGCTGCGGAGTATTGGCGGCGGCGACCCGTACGGAGCGCAGACCTTCGGTTTCGACGTGTCGTGGCCTCAGTGTTCCCCGAGGGGGTCGGTAAAGGTGCAGGCCCTACCCAGCAAGCACACCTACGCGGTAGTGGGCGTGAACAACGGAGGGATTGCCGGGTTCAATCCGTGTTTCGCCGCGGAAGCGAGGTGGGCAGGGGCAAACCTGTCGGCTTACATAATCTTGCAGGCCGCCCCCGGTGGTGACCCTCCCCAGGAGGCAAAAGGCCCTAAGGCGTCCTGTGCCCGCAAAAGCAACACGTGCGAGGGCTACGACTGGGGTTACAACTACGCCAAGTCTGATATTGCCTTTGTCAGGGCGTCCGGCTTCAAGCCGAAAATGTGGTGGCTCGACATTGAGATCGGCGAGAACTGGCCCACCTCGGCGGCCGATCAGCGGGTCAATGCGGCCATAATCCAGGGAGCGCTCGACGCCATAAGAGGCGGGGGTCATTCCGTAGGTATCTACAGCACGTGGTACCAATGGGGCGAGATAACCGGTTCGTACGTGCCCACCAGCAAGACCCCGCTCTGGGTGCCGGGCGCCTACAACCCCACCGGCGGGGTCTACAGCGCGGCCTCGTTTTGCCTGAGGGCATTGCAGCCCGGCGATCCCTCGAAGTTGGTTTCGTCGACGCTCGGGTTCGCCGGCGGTATGCCGTGGCTCGTGCAGTACGGCTACGGCGGTGCCCCGCCTCCATATGGCATCGACCCCGACTATGCCTGCGGCCAGCCGGTGTCACCGCTGCAAGGTTGAGCTTCCTCGACCGGGCACAGGCAAAGCTGCCTGGTCCAAACGGCCCCCCCTAACTTCGTGCCGTGAAGACGAAGTAGGGCCGTCGGGCGCTGCGAAGCGGTGACGGACGCCCGCCGGGGCCAAGGTTGCGCCTCAGTCAGCAGGCCGTCGTTTGGCCGGACCGGTCCTTGAGGTGGGCCCTGCCTGGCACTGTGGGCCCACTGCACCTTAAAAAACATCGGTGAGGCGCCCCGCCAGGCGCCTCACCGAGGTGTGTTAACCAGTGGAAACGGTGGGCTTAGCGGCCTCCACGGCCTCCGTGGCCACCGTGACTGCCGTAACCACCACCGCCACCGTTACCACCGCCGCCTCCGTAGCCGCCGCCTCCGTAACCGCCGCCTCCGTAACCGCCGCCTCCGTTGCCACGGCCAGGGCCGCCGTTACCAAGGCCACCAGGGCCGCCGTTACCAGGGCCACCAGGGCCGCCGTTACCAGGGCCACCTTTACCATGGCCGTGGCCAATGACGGGCAAGATGCGGTGATGGTGCCGTGCCGGAGGCGTCGTTATTACTACCAGAACCGCGTCGATAGTGGCGGTCCCGGCCTGGGTCCCCGATACCTGGACCTTGTCCCCGACAGCCACACTGGGCGACGACACTCCCTTTTCTCTGTACTTGGTCGTCACCCCACCGACATTGACGTCGATCGTCACGGTGGTGCCCTTTGCCCCGTAGATCGTGGTGCTGGTGGTGGTAAGGGTGAAGTTGGACCCGGTGCCGCCGCCGGTCACATCACCCGTCACCTGTACTGCGGGTATCTGGACCGACTTCGCCGTGATCGTCCCAGTAGTCGAGGTCTCGGTGCCGTTGACAGTGACGAAGTCGCCCACGGCCACGCTGGGCGAGCTCACTCCCGGTTCCTTGTACTTCGTGGAACTGGAGACGTCGACCGTAACACTTGTGCCCTTGAGAGACCTGACCGTTGAGCTGGTGGCCGTGAGCGTGAAGTCTGCTCCCGCTCCACCTGATAGGACCATGCCGTCAACGGTCACCGACCGCTGATGATGACCCTTGTTGAAGAACTGTCCCCCAACGAACCCACCACCGCCTCCGCCGCCGCGGCCGTCGCCGCCTCTGCCACGGTCGCCAGCTCCGCCGCCCCTACCGGAGTGGTGGCCGGCAGCCACGGGCGTGGCGCCGGCAACGGCGACGCCGCCCAGTGGCGACGCCGCGGCCAAACCCGCCGCCAGTCCGATGCAAAGTAGGAAACGAGTGACCTTCCCGGTGAAGAAGCCTCGCACCTGTCCTGGTGCCCGGCTCTGCTCCGTAACGCTCGTATCGGTCCAGCGTGACACGTGGCCCTCCCTTGTCGTTTCGGTACGCCCCACGGGTAACTGATGCGGTGGAACATCACCTGGTCTGCTCTACCCAATTGTGCCATGCCGGTTTGTGGCCCAGGTATGAGAAAATTGTGATGATCTTGTGAGGGAAACCTTAAACCGGCAGCTCTGGGCGACGTAGGCGTTCCCCCATACACCCTGAGTAGCCGGCCTCGTGCCGGTCGCCAGTCACATCCGCGGTTATGGGAGCGAGTGCGGGCGAGAGCAATCGAACCCCCACCCGCTTCCGCCCAGTCTGGAGGTCTGGATCGCTGCACCCAGGGTGGGGCGAGCGTGCTGACCTGGGGTTACCCGTCTATCTGGTCGTGTGCACAATCACGCCGGCTCGCTACATGGGCGGGACCAACTTCGGCCCCAAAGCCCTACCGCAGCTAGTTTTTCTGGCGCCAGTGCTCCCGCCCGAACATACGGCCGAAAATGGAGTTGTAGGACGAACCGAGTCGCCGGGGCCCTTCCGGCACCTCGACAGGAGTTCCCGTAGGAACGGGCAGGTTTTCCGCCTCTTCGTCGGTGAGCAGAGTACGTACCCGGTGCCGCGTGATCTTGTCGATCTGGTCCCGGTCAACGAAGCGGTGGCTGCGGTGGCCCGAGTGGTGCACCCGGACCACAATGCCGTCGAACAAGTCGAGTTCGGGGACTTGGAGCACATGCTCGACCGTCCCGAACTCATTACCGCTCGTGCTGAGGACAGCTGTCCCCCGCTCCAGCGCCAGGTACGAGATTTCTTCGTCATTTTCGGGGATGGGCATTCGATAAGGAGGCTAGCTTGCCGGCGTGCGACCGGCCGAAGATCCGGTCATCCTCCAGCGAGCCGACGCACGTCTCTCCGGCTCGAACCTCTCCGACGCGCCTCCTGGCGGGCACCAGCTCAAACGACCAGCGCTACATGGGACCCGCGTGCCACGCCGCGGCCTGACTGCGAAGCGGGCTAAACGCCTTCTCTGCTTCGGGCCGCTTCCCCACGCGCATGGTCGCTGCGTCCTGCCCATCAGCTCACGTCCCGGCAACAGCCACCACCGGCAACTGGCCGCTGAGCCCGGCGGGCATCGGCGCCGGGACGGCGTCCCCGAAGCCGTAGACGTCGCCGTTGGCGCCAGCCATGTAGTAGCCGCCGTTGTCGGGGCTGAGAGCTATGCCGACGATGTCGGCGACCTTGATGCCCCGGCCCGGGAGGGAGCCCAGGAAGTGGACGCCGGTACCGAACACGAACGCGCCCCCATCCGCTCCCACCAGCACGTAGCCCCGACCGGTGGAAGAGGGGAGTATGGCCCGGATGTCGGTGACGTGCTTCTTCAGCCCCGGGACCGAGCCGTAGAAATGAGCCGACCCGAAGGT
Organism: Acidimicrobiales bacterium; assembly: GCA_035502515.1. GTDB lineage: Bacteria > Actinomycetota > Acidimicrobiia > Acidimicrobiales > Palsa-688 > Fen-671. The sequence goes on along the minus strand of DATJUH010000204.1, from coordinate 5,455 downwards.
GAACACCCCACCGTCGTCCCCCACCGCGAGGTACCCGCGGCCGTCAGGCGAGGCCACCATGCCCACGATGTCGTGGACATGGAACCCGAGGCCCGGGACCGAACCGTGGAACTTGGCGTCGCCGAAGGCGAACAGGCCCCCGTCCCTCCCCACCAGCCAGTAGCCGTGCCCGTCGGCGGTGGGGGCGATCGCCGTTATGTCCGACGCGCTGACATGCGAGCCAGGTAGGTCGCCGTAGGAGTGGGCATCGCCGAAAGCGGCCACCGTCCCGTTGGCAGTCACCAGCCAGTAACCCTTCCCGGTCGGGCTACCGGCGATACCGACGATGGGGCCGGTCGAACCGGTCACGGAAACGCCGCCCAACGACGGCGCCCCGCCCGCGCCGAACACGGTACCCATCCCGGTCGCCAACCAGTAACCGGCTGGTGGCAGGTTGACCACCTCGGTCAGAGGAGAGGCCTGCGAGGGCAGGTAGCCGCTGTTGCCGGAGTAGGAGGCCCGTAGCGAGTGGCGACCGGCCGACAGGTACGTGACCGAACAAATGGCCCGGCCCTGGCTTACTGGTTGGGCGCCGCAGCCGCTGGCCACGGCCCCGTTGTCGGTGAAGGTGACCGATCCCCCGCCCGGGGTGGGCGTGACCTTGGCCGTGTAGGTCACGGTCTCACCCGTCACCACCGCGTTGGCGGACGACGACAGGGTGGTGGTCGTCGTCTTGGTGGACGGCGGCGGTGGCGGGGTCGGGGGAACCGCGGCGACCAGGTCGCCGACGACGGACAGCTGATAGGTGGCTGCGGGCGGGTTCACCACGTCGTCGGCCACCACCTGGACAAAATCGCCGGACGCGATGTTGGCGGCCACCCGCAGGACGACGTCGTCGGTGCCCGCTCCGCTGACCGTGGACGGGTGAGTGGTAGCGCCCGCATGGGTGAGGTCGGCAATGGTGAAGTCCGCTGGCGTGCCGAGGAAAACGGTCCCAGCCGGCGCATTCAGCTCGATGGTGGCCGACCCGGCGACGAGGGCGGCCGAAGCTTTGAGGTCCCCGACGGTATAGCGGGCCACTGACCCCGGCGTGGCCGAGCTCAGCTGGATGCTTGCCAACGTGGGTGCCGGGGCGGCCGTCACCGCATAGGCCGGGGCGGTGGCCGGGATGACGTCAGAGCTCGTGGCCACTGTGAAATCGCCGGCTGGCCCTCCGTAGTTGCCGGCCGGCGGGTTGGTGGCGCCGATGACCTCGACGAAGACATGGTCCCCGGCACTGATGGCATTGGGGACAGTGACGGTGAGCTGGTTCTGGCTGGACGATGACGGCCCCGCCACCGTTTTGACCGATGCGGCCGGCACGCTCGCCGATGCCGTCGTGTGGGTGGTGTCCACGATCGTGACGGCGGCGCCCGAGAACGACGTCCCGGCCGGCGCCACCAGGCTTACGGTCCCGCCCGCGCCCAGCGCCGAAGACGTCTTGAACCCGACCGTGTACTCGACCCCGCCGGCGCCGGCGGTCGCTTGTGACAGCGAGATGGTGGGGCTGGTCACCGACGTGCCGACCAGCAAGGAAGCGGCCACCGGGCTGGTGGTGCTCGGCGCCGATGCGGTGACCGTGTCGTTCTGCGTGCTCGTGGGGTTGTGGGCGCCGGCGATGGTGACGGAGAGCTCGTCGCCCGCGGCCACGGCCGAGGACAGCAAAAGATTGACCGATTCGCCGGTGTCCCCCGAGCCAACGCCGGAAATGGTCACCGCGCTGGGCGCGGCCGACGCTCCCGTGGTGAGGTTGGTGACCTTGTAAGCCGACGTAGAAGTCGGGAACCCGACATCGTCGCTGGTCCCCGAAGGGGCAAACGACGAGACCGTTATCCCCCCACCAACGCTGACAGCGGAGGCGGCTTTGAACGCACCGATCGTGTAGGTGGAGCTGGCCCCGACCGTCGGCGGGGTGGCGGCCGGGTTGAAGGCCGGTGCCGCCGCTGCGCTCACGATCTGGTAAGCCGCGGTGCTGGCGGGGGCCGGGTTAGCCGATGTCGAGACGTCCAGGATGTAGGGGCCAGGAGTGCTCGGGTTGGTGGCACCGAGCACGTACACCGTCAGGGAGTCGTGAGCGGCCACCGCGGCCGACAAGGACACAGTCACGCTGTGGCCGTCCGCCCCCAGGGTTGCCGCCGACACGGGCTGGCCGCTAGAAGACTTCGTGTTGTCGATTATGAAATAATTGGTTTTCCCGCTGGGAAAAGTCGTCGAGGCCGTGGGGTCGCTCAAGGTCAGCGTGCTCGACCCCGCCGCTAAGGCGGAGGGTGTGGTGAAACCGATGGCGTAGTTGGCCGTTGCCCCGGCCGTGTTGGGTTGGGCCACGGCGGTGGCGCCAACGACAGGTCCATTGCCCACCGTATAGCTCTGTGTCGTCACCACGTTTTGGGCGGCGGCGGCGGGGGTACTCGCCGCCGTCAACGACCCTGCCGCCAGGAGCGAAAGGGCCAATCCCATGGCGCCTGTTGGTATCGACCGTTTCCTCATGCCGGGACTCCTCTTGGTTCGGGGGCGCGCTATAAACCGCCACTCGTCCTCGCCCGCGTACTCGTAACGTTAGGGCCGATATGACGATGGGGAACGGGACCTTAACAGAACCATCACAGGATGATCAAAGTTTCTTGTCCATTCCATCGGGACCACATCTGCCCGCGCCGGGGGGACGCTCCTCGCATCGCCTCAGATGTTCCCCAACCACGATTTCGGGGATCGCGGCGGCGCGCCATATTTGCCGTCGAAGAAAGCTGCTCGCTGACTCTCGTGTTTATCGACCCGGACAATTTCGCCAGGCTACGTTCCCGCCGGGGACGGCGACGCTAGCGCGGCCTACGTCGATACCCAATTCGTCCGGGGTACGGGCGACCGTATATCCGAAGACAAAGCCTAAAGATGCCTCGATTGTTACAAAGTTGTTACGGTCTTTTCTGGTGGTCAGGTTATGGGTGTTTTCGAGGCAGAGCTTGACGATGATCGTAAGGTGCGGGCGGACCGTGGGGCCCGAGCCGCCTCAGGCGGAGCGCAGGTGCGGTCGGAGGGCAGCCCCAACCTGGTCGGCGATCGCCACAGCTACCACTCGTCGGTGGAGCGAGACAGGGTACCCCGGGGTCGGCCTGAGCACGAAGCGGCCGAGCACCTGCCCCCGAGCCTGGACGAGGAGGTCGACGGCGGGGCTGGGCAAGCCCATATTGTGGGCGCCCCACACCATGCCCACGTGGACGACGTTCCCGTCGTGGTCGAGGCGCGCCACTCGGCGCTCAGACAACCGCGGTTCGTAACGACAATCCCGGAGGTTCAGCAAGCCGATGAGCTCGGCCCGCGCCCGCTCGATGACCTTTTGAGCCGGCGCCCCTGACGCCACGAGCTCGGAGAGGCCGTAAATGAGCGCCACGTAGTCCGACTCCACTGTCGCCGCTTCATGATGGTGCCGGTTCCGGGCCGCCAGCTCGGTGACTATGACCCCGACAACAAACAGGCTCACTGCCGTTTCGATGTCGGGGCGGTGCGAGATGGCCAGCCTGCCGTAGGGGCGGGTAAGGAAAAGGTCGAACCACAAGGTGGCAAAGACCGTGGCTACAAGCCCGGTAAAGCGGTTGCCGACGACGGCGACGGCCAAGATGGCGGCGACGAGGACGAGCGCTGATGCCGTGTTGGCAAAGCTGGACCGGAAAGGGACCAAGATGGCAACAATGCCAAGAGGTAGGACCAGCGCCGCCACGAAGGCGAGGACATCCCTATAGCGCCAGGATCGGTTCATTGTGCACTCTTTTCGATCGGCTGGCCCCAGTTTCTCACGGTTTGGCCCGGCAGTCCTCAAGGTTCTAAAAAGCGAGCACATACGTGCGGGCGAGAGGACTTGAACCTCCACCCCTTTCGGGACCAGGACCTAAACCTGGCGCGTCTGCCAGTTCCGCCACGCCCGCATGAGCTCGTGACCTGCACCTTTAGCCTACATGAGATACTCCTCGGGCCGCTGGAAAGGCCGATTTGCAAACCATTTGCAAACCAAAACGTAGCCGAGGGGCGCAGCGCACCACCTGTGGGGAGGGCAGGTAGCCGCGTTGTCCCAGAGCTCGCCCACGGCTGGAGCCCGGCTTGTGACCCGCGAAGCCAGACCTCGATCGCCTTCCACTCGCAGTCGTCGGCAGTGCTGCGAACACCGAGCGTGACCAAGAGGTCGCGAAAAAGGGGACCGGGCCGGGCTCAGTTGACCCAGCCACCTCGCCCCCGTCATAACGCGCTCCTGGTTCACCCGCATTGTTCATATCCTCGTCATATCCTCACCGGCACCAAGCGGGTCACGCCCCAACCTGTGCCAAAACTTCAGATCGGGCAGAGCCTGCTACACTGTAGCATCATGAGCTCGCCCACGAACGTAAGGTTCCCGGACCCCGTTGACAAGCGTCTCGCCGACTACGCTCACCGGGCCGGCGTGAAGAAGTCCACCGTCGTGGTCGAGGCCCTTCGGGAGTGGCTGCGCATGGAAGCCCATCCTGGGATCGTGTTCGTGAAGACCGTCACCGGAGAACGTCGCGCTGCGCTGGCGGCCGGCCCGCAGGTCTGGACCATTGCCGAGGCCTGGCAGCAGCACCCGGTTCGCCAACGCAAAGCAGCCGCGATTGCTGCCACCCTCGGGTTGACCGAGCGCGACGTCGAGGCCGCGTTGGCTTACTGGGCCGAGTACCGGGACGAGATCGACCACTTGATCGATAGGCACCAAGCAGACCAAGACGATGCCCTCGCCGCGTGGGAACGGCGTCGAGCGCTGGATGCCGTCTGAACCACCGGCGATTCGTTATTTGCTGGATGAGCACTACCCGGGCTGGCTAGCAGAAGCTCTCAGGGCCGAAGGCATCGATGCGGTCGCCCTGACCGCCGATCGGCCCGAGCTGCGGGGCGTCGATGACCGAGCCGTCCTCGAAGCAGCTGTCGCCGAAGGGCGCGTAGTGGTCACCGAGGACGTGAGCACTTTCGCCGTGGCCACCGCCTTGGCCGGCACACACGTTGGCGTCATCTATTGCCACCACGCCCGTTTCCCACGGACCAGACCGGGACTGGGCCGACTACGGCGCGCGCTAGCAGAACTGGCCAAGCGGCCCCCCGAGGGACTCGGCGAAGAGCCAATCGAGTGGTGGCTCGCCGTCCCGGCCGCCGATATCGATGAGTAGTCGCACGGCCCTGGTGGTCGGCGCGCCAGGCCTCGACTTGCACAGCTGTCCGGCTCTAGCCGCACATTCGGCGACGGCTTGATCGTGGGCCCAGAGTTGACCGGGCTCATTTGACCCCGCCACAGGCTGCTATTGTCCGAAAATGTCGCGGGCGCCAGTGGTTGTAGTCTGCTCGTCATCGCCCCGGAGTACGTGCTGATAGATGGTCATCGTAACGGTGGGGCTGGCATGGCCGATCCGTTGGCTCACGGTCTTAACCGTGACGGTCGCGC
>DATJUH010000203.1:0-6274 GCA_035502515.1 Acidimicrobiales bacterium | reverse complement strand
CCGCTATGTCGCCGCCGTGGTCGAGGTCCGGGCCCAGGGTGAAGGCGATCTGGCCCAGCTCTTCGACCTCACCTATTTCGGCGATTACGTCTCGTTGTGGTTGGCGGCGGACGCGGGCATAGACCCGGGGCCGATAGACGTCCTCATGTGGCTGAAGCAACAGTTGGCGGGGCGCTAGGGCTCGCCAGGCCGCCGGCGCCGGCCGGGCCGCCGGCGTCGGTCGGGCCGCCGGCGTTGGTTGAGTCGCCGGCGTCGGCCGGTGGCCGGGTGGCCGGAGGCGTTCGGTTTGGCAGCCGCCCGCCGCCTCGGCCTGGTTTCGGGGAGTGGTGGGGAGTCGTAGGGCCTAATCCGAACGCGGCGTAGCGGTTTACCGCTGGGAGTGAGGTTTTGGACCTGATGTCGGGTCAGCCCCACCCACAGCGTCAAACCGGCCGCCAGTCCCCTCACTGGAACCCCAATCTCGGTGCACGGGAGCCTTCTCGTCGCGCTTCGATGTTGTATTTGCATCGAATCGCAACAAGTTCCACGTCCTGCACCGGGATTCGCCACTCACGCCCAAGGCCGCGGTCCCGCCCGTCCGCTTCGCTGCCTATGCCTACCATAAGTTCCCCAAGCCTCCGGCACTTTCCCACGTGCCCGGTCCCCGGCAAGGACCAGACCGAGGGTCGAAGACCGGGGACAACGGGGCCGTCGCAGCTGTTCTGGGCCTGTTCCTTTACGTGCACGACCACAGCCGGCGCTAGCCTGCTGTGTGGGACCCCGACGGGTCTCGGGTGAGACCCCGACGGGTCTGTGGTTGAAAGTCGAGGCCAGCCGCAGGCGAAACGACCCACGTAAGGTAACCCGTGGTTGCCGAGCATGGTGCGGCTTAGAAGTAAGTCCTGCCCGTCGACGGGCCGGCTGTCGGCCCGGGACGGAGACGACGAGAAGTGGGGTGACGGTGGTGCCGGGCGTCCAGCCGCCACCACCGGCCTACCGAGCGTCGCAGCAGGCGAGTGTGGGGGCAAAGACCAGGTCAGCCGCCGGGGCTTCTCACCCAAGCCACCACCGGGCTCGAAGTCCCGGGGCGGCCAAACGACGAGCTGGACACAACCCAGGACATAGACCAAAAACCACGAGGCAGAGACGAAAAAGAGGGCAGCCCGGCGCCAAGGCGAGAGAGATACTGGGTTGGTCGGGACCCGGGACCTCGGCACCACAAGTTCTGCTCCGCCCCGGCGGGCTAGGCACGGAGGACCACTGACTTTCGGCTTATGAGCAGGGAAAAGGCCGGCGGGCCCCATGCGGACCAGGAGGGTCAGGGGCGATGACAGCCCCGAGCGGAGCTGGGGTCCCCGCTTCGGGGAGGAGCCCGGAGATGGGGCCCCCGGACGGGCCAGAAAGCACAGCCCCGGGCGGGCCAGAAAGCACAGCCCCGGACAGGCCAGAAAGCACTGCCCAGGACGGGCCAGAAAGCACAGTCCCGGGCGGCCTGGGAGACACGTTCCCGGGCGGGCCTGAAGGATACCGGCCCCTGTGAGCTCGACGAGCGACCGGGTGGGGCCGTCCGGCGGTGCTCAGGTGCGGGTGCTCGTGGCCGACGACCAGGCGCTGTTCCGGCGGGGCCTGTCGGTGGTGCTTTCTGCCAGCGCCGACATCGAGGTGGTGGGCGAGGCGGCCGACGGGGAAGAGGCCGTGGCCAAGGCCAAGGAGCTTGCGCCGGACGTGGTCCTCATGGACGTCCGTATGCCCAGGTTGTCCGGCATAGAGGCGACTCGCCAGATCAGGCGTGCCCTGCCCGCGACGGAGGTGCTCATGCTCACGGTCAGTGACGAGGAGGAGGACCTTTACGAGTCGGTGAAGGCGGGCGCCAACGGCTACCTGCTGAAAGAGATCGCCATAGAGGAGATAGGAGAGACGGTGCGGGCCATCGTCCGGCACCAGGGCGTGATCTCGCCCTCCATGACGCTGAAACTGATCGCCGAGTTCAGGGTGCTGGCCAGGCGGGCGGCGGAGCGGGAGGAGCTGCCGCCACCCGGGCTGACCGAGCGGGAGATGCAGGTCCTGCGGCTCATGGCCCACTCCAAGAGCAACAAGGACATCGCCGCCGACCTGTTCATCTCCGAGAACACGGTCAAGAACCACGTCCGTAACATCCTGGAGAAGCTCCACCTCCACTCGAGGATGGAAGCCGTGACCTACGCATGGCGCAAGCGGCTGCTCGACCCCCGGGAACATGACCGGGAACACGAATAGGCCCCCTCGAGCGGGGTTGGGAGGCGGGCACCGAAATGGAGGCCCAGGAAAGGCCCACAGCACAGGGCACCCGAGGGCACATCGGGCGGTGCCTGCTGGTACCTTGGTCTACGCGATGAGCGTTCTTTCAAAGTTCCTGCGTATCGGCGAGGGCAAGAAGCAGCGGGCGCTTCAGTCCCTGGTGCCGGACATAAATGCTATGGAGCCAGAGTTCGAAGCCCTCTCCGACGAAGAGCTGGCTCATAAGACGGTCGAGTTCAAAGAGAGGCTGGCCAACGGGGAGGATCTCAACGACCTCCTGGTCGAGGCCTTCGCCGTAACGCGCGAGGCCGCCAAACGGACCATCGGCCAGCGCCACTTCGACGTCCAGCTGATGGGGGGGGCCTCGCTCCACTTCGGCTGGATCGCCGAGATGAAGACAGGCGAAGGTAAAACCCTCGTCTCGACCCTGCCCGTGTACCTGAACGCCCTGGAGGGAAAGGGCGTCCACGTCGTCACCGTCAACGACTACCTGGCTAGTCGCGACGCCGGGTGGATGGGGCAGGTGCACCAGTTCTTGGGCCTCACTGTCGGCCGGGTGTCGCCCGAGATACCCGAATGGCAGGACAAGAAGGACGCCTACAACTGCGACGTCACCTATGGCACCAACACCGAGCTGGGCTTCGACTACCTGCGTGACAACATGGCCCGCAGTCTCGACCACATGGTCCAGCGGGGCCACAACTTCGCCATCGTGGACGAGGTGGACTCGATCCTCATCGACGAGGCGAGGACCCCTCTCATCATCTCCGGCCCGTCCAGCGAGTCGGCCCGCCTTTATTACCAGTTCGCCGGCGTGGCCAGAAGCCTGAGCCGGGAGACGGACTACGAGGTAGACGAGGAAAAGCGCACCATCGCCCCCACTGAAGACGGGATCGAAAAGGTCGAGGCGCTGCTCGGGATCGACAACCTGTACGACCTGGGCACTTCCAACCTGGTCCACCAGCTGACCAAGGCATTGCAGGCCAAGGAGCTGTACAAGCGGGACAAGGACTACCTCGTGGCTGACGGCGAAGTGAAGATCGTCGACGAGTTCACCGGGCGGATCCTCGAGGGGCGGCGGTGGTCGGACGGCCTCCACCAAGCGGTGGAAGCAAAAGAGCGGGTGCCGATCAAAGAGGAAAACCACACCTGGGCCACTGTCACGCTGCAGAACTATTTCCGGCTGTACGACAAATTGTCCGGCATGACCGGTACGGCACTTACCGAAGCGGGAGAGTTCGGCTCCACGTACAAGATCCAGGTCGTACCCATCCCGACCAACTTGCCAATGGTCCGCGAGGATCTCCCTGACCTCATATACCGCTCCGAAAAGGGCAAGTTCGCGGCGGTTGTCGACGATGTCGTCGAACGCTACGAAAAAGGACAGCCTGTACTCGTGGGCACCGCCTCGGTGGAGAAATCCGAGGTGCTGTCGAAAATGTTCACCAAGCGCGGGGTCCCCCACCAGGTCCTGAACGCCAAGCAACACGCCAAAGAGGCGGCCATAATCGCCCAGGCCGGCCGGCTGCAGGCGGTCACGGTGGCCACCAACATGGCTGGCCGCGGTGTCGACATATTGCTCGGTGGCAACCCCGAGGGCCTCGCTCTGGAAGCTTTATTGGCCGAAGGGCTCGACCCGTCGTCGGAGGATGCCGCGCCTCGTTTCGAGGAACTCCTGGCCAAGTTCAAAGAAGAATGTGCCGCCGAAGGTGACCAGATACGGGAGCTGGGCGGCCTTTACGTGATCGGCTCGGAGCGTCACGAAGCCCGCCGGGTCGACGACCAGCTCCGTGGCCGCAGCGGCCGCCAGGGCGACCCGGGTGAAAGCCGTTTTTACCTGTCTCTTGAAGACGAGCTCATGCGCCTTTTCGCCCAGGGCATTTTGCAATGGGCCATGGGCCGGTTCCCCGAAGATCTGCCCATCGAAAACCGCATGGTCACAAAGGCCATCGAGCGGGCTCAGCACAACGTCGAGATCCGTAATGCCGAAATCCGTAAAGACGTGCTGAAGTACGACGAGGTAATGAACGAGCAGCGCAAAGTAATTTATGCCCGCCGGATCCAGGTGATGGAAGGCGAGGACCTGCGCCAGCGCACTATCGACGTCATGACGTCAGCCATTGACTCGATGATCCGTGCCCATTGCCCGTCGGATTTCCACGAGGAATGGGACCTTGACGGGCTGCTGACCGAGCTGCGGACGTATTTCCCCACACAGCAGAGCATTGATGGCCTAAAGGACGTGGCCAGTACTGACGCTCTCTATGAAGCCCTGGTGGGAGAGGCCATCGAGTACTACGAGAAGCGAGAGCAGTCAATGCCGGCGGGGGCGCCCGAGACCCAGCCCGAAGACACCATGCGCCAGCTGGAACGGGAGATAATGCTCCAGCTGATCGACCAGCGCTGGCGGGAGCACCTGTCGGAAATGGACTACTTGCGAGAGGGGATCCAGCTGCGGGCCATCGGCCAGCGCGACCCCCTGGTCGAGTGGCAGCGGGACGGTTACGAGATGTTCGGGCAGATGATGGCCAGCATTGACGACGACTATGTCAAGTACGTGATGCACTCCCAGGTGCAGGTGCTGCCTCGTCCGGCCCTGGAGCCGGGTCTGGCCGGAGCCCAGTACATCGCGCCGGAGGGCCCCGTGCTCGGCAGCCAGGCCATCGCGGGGGCATTGGCCGCCGGCCCTGCCCCGGGCGAGGAGGTGGTCTTCGCCTCCGCGGAGGAAGCCGGTGTCATGGCCAACGGAGGTGCCGCCGCCGAGCGGAGCATGGCGGCCGTCCCGGCCGCGGCCAGGGCCGTCTCCCAGGCCCCGTCGCAAGGGTCTGAGTTCGACCGGGTGGGCCGTAACGACCCTTGCCCGTGCGGCAGCGGCAAGAAGTACAAGTTCTGCCACGGGCGGTAGGGACTTAGCCTGTGCGGGATTTTTCCGAGGACCTGCGGGCCCTCCGACGGCGCCTTGACGAGGCCAGTCAGTACCTGGACATCGAGACGAGCCGGAAGCGTCTGGCGGACATCGAGCCCGAGCTGGCCCGCCCCAACCTGTGGGACAACCCCGAGGCCGCTCAGAGGATCACGCGCGAGTACGCCGGTCTGAAAGAGGACGTCGACCTGCTCGGCACGCTGGAGTCGCGGCTGTCGGATGCCGAGGTGCTCTACGAGCTGGCCCGCCAGGAGGCCGACGGCAGCGTAGAAGGCGAGCTCGAAGGCATGGTCGCCGGTCTGGGCCAGTCGCTCGACGACCTCGAACTGCGCTCGTTGTTCACCGGCGAGCATGACGAAGGCGACGCCGTGGTCGAGGTGCATGCCAAAGACGGCGGGACCGATGCCCAGGACTGGGCCGAGATGCTGCTGCGGATGTACCAGCGCTGGGTGGAGCGGCGCGGCTTCTCGATGGAGATCGACGACATCAGCCCGGGCCAGGAGGCGGGGATACTGTCGGCCACGTTCATAATCAAGGGCCGGTACGCCTTCGGCCTCATGTCCTCGGAGCGCGGCGTCCACCGGCTGGTCCGGATGTCACCGTTCGATGCCCAGCACCGGCGTCACACCAGTTTCGCCGCCGTGACGGTGGTCCCCTTCCTGGAGAACCTGAGCGACGAGGTCCAGATCGACGAGAAGGACCTGCGGATAGACACGTACCGCAGTTCGAGTGCCGGCGGACAGCACGTCAACGTGACGGACTCGGCCGTAAGGATCACCCACCTGCCGACCAACATCGTCGTGTCCTGTCAGAACGAGCGCTCCCAGCACCAGAACAAGGCCCGGGCCATGCAAATCCTGGCCGCCCGGCTGGCCGAGCGGGCACGTGAGGAAAGAGCGGCCGAACTTTCGGCCATGGCCGGGCCCAAGGCCCAGGTCGGCTGGGGCTCGCAGATCCGCAGCTACGTGCTGGCCCCGTTCCAGCTGGTGAAAGACCTGCGCACTGACTACGAGACGGGCAACGTCGTGGCCGTGCTGGACGGGGACCTCGACCCGTTCATGGAGTCCTACTTGCGGTGGCGCCGCACCAATGCGT
>DATJUH010000202.1:0-27257 GCA_035502515.1 Acidimicrobiales bacterium | reverse complement strand
GCACACCGTCACTGAGGACCGGTTGATGAAGAAGCTCCCTTTGGAGGTAATCACGGCTTCTTTCGGAGGCGACTGGGCGAAGGTGATCGTCTCGTTGGCGTGGGTGGTGGCGTTGACGACGTGGTACGTGGCGCTGAACGTTGCATCCGAGCTCTTGACGTACCCCTGGACGATTTTCCCGAGGCCGGAGCCCGTCCCGGCATCGCCCTTCGAGCTGGCCCACGCGGGGCTCACGGCTGCCGCGCCCATGGCGGAAGTGGTAACGAGTGCCAGTCCCCCCAGCAGCATCGCTTTTGCTGCCGGCGCCTCCGGCCGCTTGAACACGGGCATATCTCTGCTGCCTCCGTTCACGTCCGGCCTAGCCGGCACATTGTCCCGAAACGATAGCCGGGCCCGCTCATCGCTGGGCTGAGAGTGGCCGACTGGACAGTAGAGCGGAAATTGGCGTCCGGGATACCGGGGCTCCCGCCTTTCCCCTTTTTCGTCACCGCGCCAGGGTTGACTCTGTCCCATGGACAAAGCGACACGTGCCGCACTCGGCGAGGTCGCAGCCCCTCAGCGTGGGCTGTTTTCGGTGACACAAGCCAAACGGATCGGCGTAACCAACGCCCAGTTGCTGCGGGCGGAAGCCTCCGGCCAGCTCCGGAGAGTACGCCGTGGTGTCTACGCCCCCGCCGGCATCCCGGCCTCGCGTTGGGATGACATAGTCAGCGCCGCGCTGGTGGCGGGCGACGGAGCGGTCGTCTCTCACGCCAGCGCGGCCGCAGTGCACCGCTTCGAATATGGCCACACCGGGGTCGTCGAACTAACCGTATGCCGGGGCAGTTATGTACGCCCTCCCAACGTCGTCGTGCACCGGGTTTCCGATCTGACCCCGGACGACATCGTCACGGAACGGGGCGTGTTTGTCACGTCGCCGTGCCGCACTCTCGTCGACCTCGCCGGTCGATTGGGACCGGTGCTCACGGAAAAGCTCGTGGACGAAGGGTTGATAGCCCGGCGCTGGACGGTGGCGCAATTACAGGAGTGCCTCGCTCGAGCACGCCGGAACACGACCGGCCGAGACTTCCTGGAGCGGCTATTGCGACAGCGGTATGGCGGTCCTAATGCAGACAGCATTTTGGAGGCGAAGGCATTTCGGGCGCTCGCCCCATTGCGGCCATTTGAAGTTCATTTTGCCGTAGCCATCCGGTCCCGGGTCTATGTGGTCGACGTGGCGTGGCCAGGACGCAAGGTGGGAGCTGAGATAGTCGGCCGGGCCCACCGGCGGGCGTCTCTTTCCGCTTTCGACCGCGAACGGCGCAAATTGAACGCTCTCTGCCTCGCCGGCTGGAGAATTTGCCACCTCACGGCGGCCATGACACCCGACGAAATGGTAATCGCGGTGAGAGCTCTGCTGGTCGAGTCGAACCATTAGCAGTTTTCTCCGGAAAACGAGCAAAACTCCCCACAGGCGCGGGGGGCGCGTCGAAACATGCAACTATCGGGGCATTAAAGGAGGGGGCTTGTAGGTACTTTTATCCGGGCAGGGCCTGCTGGCCGCCGCCCTGGGACATACATCCCGGCGAGAGGCTGGCGCCGGCCCTCAACCCACCGGGCTTTTGGCCGCCGGCGTGCCCAACCAGATCGCCAACCGCCCGTCTACTGTGCCGGCGACCACAGGGTCCTGGCCGACGTAGGCGGCCTCGTCGGCCTGGGCGTAGATCGTCGCGTCGAACGCCGGCACCGTGGTGTCCAGTTGTTGCCACGAGTCGCCGGCATTACCCGACGCCCACAGGCCGGCCGGCGTGAGCTGCGCTCCGGCCGACCCGCCTACGGCGGCCGGCCACGTCTGTGAGGGGAGGTCGTCGTCCCCGCTCAGGCCCAGCCACGTGGTGGTCCCGAGCGCAATGCCGTCGAGAGGGGCGACTTCGGGGCCGCTGAGCGGGCCGCCCCCGAGCCCGGTGAAGGAAGCGGGCAACTGTTGCCACGTAGAGCCGTTGGTCGAGTTCCACAGGACGGGCTGCTCGACCACGCCTTTGCCGGTCGAGCCCCCATAGGCAATGAAGCCGTTGCCTGTAGGGAGGCACCCGTCGATGGTGGTGGAGGCGCCGGCCGGCGGCGACGTAGATGACGAGAACGTGGCGTTGGTCCACGACGACCCGTCCGAGCTGACCCAGGCGGCCGGCGCCGCTCCCGGCGCCGTGGTTGTGGCCGTCCCCACCACGACTGCGCTCGAACCGGCCGAGCACGTCGCCAGCGGCCACTCGGTGCTCAATTGAGGGCTCGTATCGAGCGGTTGGGGCGCTTCCCACGTGGTGCCGTCGGGGCTGTACCAGCCGACCGCCTGGCGGCCGGCTTCGCCGACTACGTACTCGCTGTCGCCCAGCCGGCCGGCCGCCGTAGCAGTGAACGGCCCGGTCAGAGCGGTGCCTGGACTGGTGGCGAGGCCGGCGGCTCCTCCGGGTGACGTGGGCCCTCCGGGTGACGTGGGCCCTCCGGGTGACGTGGGCCCTCCGGGCGAGGTGGGCCCGGCAGCACTGATGGCGGCTGCGCCAGGCCCTCCGAGACTGTCCGGGCTTATCGGTTCTCTAGGCCAGGTGGCACCATCATTACGGGACAGGCTGGCGAAGGCTCCCGCCCCTCCACCCTCGGCGCTTGCTTCCGGCGGTGATAGGGGAGCCGCGCCTACCGCCATCAACCCGCCCGGGACGGCCAGCAATTGGCTAACCCTGGCATCCCGGAAGGCACCGTCGTTGACGGCCCGCCAAGACTGCCCGTCGTTCGAGGTGAGGACGGCCACCGATGTCGTCGCATGACCCAGCGCCTGGCCCGGCGTCGACAGCTCGACGCTCATAACCAGGGTCCCGTCGTCGTCGGCGAGACTGGTCGGGACGGCCGTCGGCAGCGGCCGGCCGAACGTACCGCCGGCACTCGGCTGGTACCAGGTCCCGCCTCGCCGGACGAGTACGTACGGCTGGCCCGGCATGTTGTCGGCCATGACGGTCGCATCCTGGTCGGCGGCCACCAGGCCCAGGTGCCAATTCGGGTCGCCGGCCGCGCCCGCCGGCAGCGGCACGGCGCTCCATGCCAGGCCACCGTTCGACTGCCACAGACGTTGGTGCCCGGGGCTACCGCCGACGGCGAACATGTGCCCCCCCGCGGCCGCTGCCGCGTATACAAGTGCGCCCGGGCTCTCGGCCGGCTCGGCATCCAGTGGGAAGCTCTCCGAGGTCTGGCTCCATGACGAGCCATTGGGGGAAATCCATGAGGCCGGCTGCCAGGCGTAGCCCGTCCTGGTCCCCCCCACGGCGAGTAGACCGCTCTGGACCGGGCCCGTCGGTCCCGCGCTGCCGGTCCCCCCAGTGCTGCCGGTATCGACCGTCCCGCCCACTCCGCCGATCCCACCTGCGCCGGCAATGTTCACGGGACCAATCCCGACGAGCGACGTGATGACCTCGTCCCCCAGCCCGAACGCCGATGTGAGGCTGTCGCGGACCGTGGCCCAGTGGATGCCGTCAGAGGAGTACCACAGCGCCGGCGAGACACCTGTCCCGGTCGCATAGGACCCGGCCGCGAACACGCCGGCCGGGGTGGAAAGGACATCGTTCACGGTTGCGCCCGGGACCTGGTCGAAAAGGCTGTCGGCGTCGCTCAGGACCTGCCAATGCCGGGCATCAGTCGAATACCAAAGGGTCGGCCGGCCGTCGACCGTACCGGCGGCGAAGACACCCAGTGCTCCCGCAGTGACCGCGTCCATAACCGCCCCGGCCTGGCCCTCGGCCTCGCCTGCCGGCGCGGCATCAAAGGCCGGGCCGTCCGGTACCGGAAGGAACGCCTGGCCGGGGCCTGGCGAGACCCATACCGCCGCCCTGCGGCTATCGCCGGTCCCCGCCGAGCCGACCACGATCTGCCCGCTCCCCCAATCGGCGGCGGCGTCGGCGGTGGCCGTGGCCGCTCCAGTCGGTGTCGGAAGGTTGGCCTTCGACCAGGTGGTGGCGTCCGGCGAGGTCCAGACGGTGGCCACGGACGCGCCGGCTGCTGTGAACTGGGTGCCCGCTATCAGCCACTTCCCACCGGCGCCGGGCGCAACCACGCTCGACAGAGTCGAGGTGTCGCCGCCCCCGAGCCCCAGGGCGGCTCCCGTATCTCTTTGCCAGTTGTACAGCGCCGACGATGAGGCCTTCGTCGTGCGCGGTGCGGTCGAACGAGCCGCACGAGTTGAACGAGTGGACTTCGACGCCCCCGCCGGCTGAGAACCGCTGGCGCAACCCCCCAGCGAGGTACCTACGAGCAAAGCAAGCGCGGCGGCCTTAATGAGGACGAAATTGCGGCTACGGACGGCTGGCACGGCTCGGCACGGGCCTAAGTGACGGGCGGCATGGGGATGTTCAACGGGCGCTCAACCCCAGCCCGCCATCCTCTTTCCGCCTCCAGACCTTCCACCATGGTTTTGTCTCGCGTTTGCGTTCGATCTCTCTCAGGATCTCCGGACCGGCGGCGGTCACGATGAGGTCGGCGGCGTCGAGGACGCTGGCCATCTCCCCTTCCGGTATGTCAGGCTCTTCTTCGACTTGCGGGCGGGCCAAGGAGCCGACTACGAAGCTGCCGTCGATTATGTCCTTTTCGTAGCGGGGACAGTTCGACGGGCACCGCCAGGGCGCTTCGGGCGCCAGGTTGAGGACGCAAAAGCGGGCCACCTCGCCCGTTGAATATGTCCGGCTCTGGAAATGCCGGCAGTCTTCCCGCATAGTCATTGCGTCCAGTTTGGCACGCCCCTACAGGTGTCTGGCCACGGTCCGGGCCCCACAGGCGCGGCGCCAGGCGAAGGCTCAACGGCCCGAGCGGCAGGGGACGTTTGCGTCTGGGTATAACGGGCCGACGGTGGCGTGCAGTTTTGCCGAGCCAGGCTCGTCACCGATCGCCCATCACGATCAGGCACATCAATGGCGCACTTACCTAACGCTCAGGAAAAAGTGGGGGCCAGCGGCATCCTTCCGGTGGGCGTTGTCGTACCCTTGAGGTACTTGAGCCCTTTTTATACCCGCGTGACCGGCAAGAACCCGGGGGCCGCCGGCCGAAGCTCCGCGGCCGTCAGTTTGGTCGCGTTCGGTGCGGTGATCGCTCTGCTACTGAGCAGTTGCTCTACGTCGGTGACCTATGCCGGGAGCTCCTCGCAGGGAGTGTTCTTCAAACTCCCGCACAGCTGGACTCTTTACAACCAGACGACCTTGCAGGATATGGGCTTGGTCAACCCGACTCAGACGTCACAGGCAGAAGCACAAGGGGACAGCTACCAGCTCTTCGTGTCGTTCGCCAGCCCGAACCCTCATCTGGGCACCCACGGCGCGCCGGACCTCTCCGGTAGCTCTCCGTGGGCTTACAATTTCGTGGAGTCACTTGGCGGCTCGGATGCGGAGTCGATGTCTTTGAGCAGCCTTCAAGACCTTGTCCTCCCGGTCGACACCCTGACCCAGCAGGGTGATGCGCAACCGCTGGCCGCCACCAAGTACCTGGTGAAAGGGGACCTGCGTGGTACCCGTGTGGCCTACGAGGCCAAGAGCCAGAGCGGCTCAGTGTCCTTCGAGCAGGTCGCCCTGGTGAACAGCCCGACCAACGAGGTGTGGGTACTCGCCGTCGGGTGTTCGCCGTCGTGCTTCGAGGCTCACCGGGCCACTATCGACCACATCGTCGACAGCTTCACCGTTACGGGACAGGAGAGCTAAGAGGGTGAGGTGGTCACCCCGCACCGTTTTCAACTCGAGGGGGTGGCGCCCCGCTCTCGCCGTGGCCGGCGTGCTAGCTCTCGCCAGTGCGTTGGCGGCCTGCTCCGGCAATCACGTGGTGGCCAGCAGCTCACAGCAGTTCTACGCCAGCGTGCCTTCAGGCTGGAAGGTCTTCGAGGCGCCATCGCTGAAGAACAGCTCCCTGGAGTCGCTGATCAGTACCAAACCACAGTTCTTGGAGGTCGCCTCGGCCAGCCCGCGGCCCCGGGCGACGGACGCTTTTACGTCGTCGCGCTACCCGTGGGCCATTGCCATGGTCAGGCCGCTTAGCCCCGCAGAGCAATCGCAGTTGTCGTTCGAGAGCATGAGCGACGTCCTCGTCCCGGTAGACGAGCTCAGCCAACTCGGCGACAATGTCCAGCTCCTGTCCCAGCCGACGGAACAGGTGAACGGGCCGCTGCACGGCATCGTGCTCGCGGTCCAGCTTCAAGGCCCTTCAGGCGGTCAGATCGCCTATCAGCAGTCGACCTGGGTTAACGGGGCCACCAACAAGATATGGTTGCTAATGGTCGGTTGTTCCCCTTCGTGCTACCAGCAGCAGCAGTCCGCCATCAGCAGCGTTATGAGCAGCTTCCTCGTACCAGACAACAAGGGGAAATAAATGACAACTCCCTCCGATCCCTCCGAGGCCCAGGGCCCGCAGCCTCCCGGTTCAGCGGAAGGTTCTGTGGCCGGCCAATCAGTCGGTGGGCCGGATGAGGTCGCCGGCGCCGACAACACACCTCCAGGCGGGGTCCGGCTCGGCGAAGGACGGGCGGCAGGTTCCAGTGGCGCAGATGGCGCTGAGGGCGCGAATGGCGCTGACGGTGCCGGCCAGTCGGGCTGGGCCGGCACGGGGGCCACGAGGCCGGCAGAACCGAATGGCAACGGCCAGCCTCCTGGCGCCCCCCTTCCTCAACCCTCCGCCCCCGCTCAGTGGCAGCCTCCCGAGTGGCGTCCCGAGCCATGGCAGCCCGGTGACTGGAGCGCTTCCCCCGTTGCCGCCGACGCGCCGGGAGCGAGCCCGGCCGGGCCGGGAGTCCCTGCTCCCGTAGGGGCAAGTCAGCTGGAGATGTCCGGTGCCCACGGCCAGCCTGCGCCTCCTCCTTTTGCCGGCGTAGGTGGGGGCGACGGGGGCGGCAACGGGTTTGTCCCCGGCCCCGACACGGTTCCCACCCCGGGAGACGAGCCCGCCCTGGAAGTGCTGCCTCGTTATGAGACGAGAAAGCCGCGGACCTTCTGGATGCGCAGCCGGCTGCTCATCCTCATTGCGGCGATCTGGGGCCTTCTGTTCTGGTACGCGCTGTCGTCCGACCCGCTCCTGAGTATCCACGACGGCTTGGTCCAAACCTGGAACTCGAAGTGGTGGCTGGCCGTCCTCTTCGCCGCTGAACTGATCCGCCAGATCCACTACATCATCAGCGAGCGCTGGGGCGCGTACAACCATTTCTGGATGGAACGCGTCTTCGCTGCCAATCGCCCCAAGGGCCGCATGAGCGACTGGGCGCGCTACCGGGCCAAGCGAATTTTCTCGATCATAATTGGCATTGGCATTGTTGCCGTAATCTGCGGTGCCGCTTTCAATACGAGCCCGATACAGGGACTTTTCGACTTGCCGGGCAAACTCGTCAGCCTGGCCGGCTACATCGTTTACGTCGTATTTATCCTCTTGCTCGTGGTAGGCCAGTTTGCCGCGATTTTCTGGTTCCTTTCCCGAGGCGGGGTCGACACCTATTTCCCGGACGACATAAAAACGCGCTTTACGAGTGTTTGGGGCCAGGACGCGGTACTGGAGCACGTCAAAGAAAGCATGGTCTTCCTGGAAGACCCGGAATCTATCGAACAGAGGGGCGGCTATGTCCCGGGCGGCATCCTGCTGTGGGGGCCTCCCGGCACGGGCAAGACGCTCATGGCCGAGGCGGTGGCCGGAGAAACCGGCAAGCCGTTCGTGTTTGTGGACCCGGGCGCTTTCATCAATATGTTCATGGGCGTCGGGGTCCTGAAGGTCAAGTCCGTCTTTCGCAAGTTGCGCAAGCTGGCCCTGCGCTACGGCGGGGTGATCGTCTTCTTCGACGAGGCTGACTCGCTCGGCAACCGGGGGATGATGAGTGGTCCCGGTGTCTTCGGCCCCGGCGGCGTGCGTGGCATGGAGCAGCAGGGGCCGTGGATGACAGGCGACTGCCACGGAGGCTCGTACCTGTCCGAGAGCAGCGTCTCTGCTTTGTTGACCTCGTACCAGGCGGCCGCCCAGGCGGAGAGGTCTTCCATACCGGATGGCCGCCGGGGGGCCCGGGACCGGGGGATGATGATGGGCGGCATGATGGGCGGAGGCGGCATGGGCACCCTCCAGGCGATGCTGGGCGAGATGTCCGGGCTCAAGAAACCTCGCGGGTTCATGAACCGTTTTGTCAGGCGCATCCTCGGGATGAAGCCGAAACCGCCGCCGAAGTACCGGATCCTGATCATGATGGCGACCAACATGCCGAACTCGCTGGACGAGGCCATGCTTCGGCCCGGCCGTATCGACCGCATCTTCAAAGTGGGCTACCCGTCCAAGGCCGGGCGGGTCCGCACTTATGAGGGCTATTTCGAGAACGTAAAACACGAGATCACGCCGGAGGACATCGACAAGCTGGCCACGATAACTCCTTACGCCACTGGCGCCACGATAAAGGACCTCGTCAACGAATCGCTCATCGTGGCATTGCGCAACAAGCACGATGCGATTACGTGGTCGGACGTCCTGGAGGCCAAGAGGCTGAAAGAGCTCGGCCCGCCCGAAGAGGTGGAATACGTAGAGCGCGAGCGGCATGCGGTAGCAATACACGAGGCGTGCCACGCGGTTGTGGCGTACAAAGTGCGCAAGCACCTCGAGATCGACCTGGCGACGATCGAGAAAGGCAGCACGTACCTCGGGATGGTTTCGTCGATTAAACCCGAGGACCGTTTCACCAGCTGGCGCAGCGAGTACGAGGCTGACGTAATGGTGAGCCTGGCTTCGTTGGCCGGCGAGCGGATGTTCTTCAACGGCGATTCCTCCTCCGGCGTCTCAGGGGACCTGGAATCAGCCACGACGATCGCGCAGTTGATGGAGGGTTACTGGGGCATGGGCAGCACCATCGCTTCGCGCGCCGCTCGCCGCAACAGCGGTGCTTGGCCGCCGAGCCCGGGTGATGGTGGCGAGATGATGGGCGGTGAAATGGGCAAGAAGGTCGAGGACAGGTTGAGCGAGCTGCTGGTGCGCACGAACGACCTGATCGAGCACAGCAAAGTGGATGTTTATGCGGTTGCTCACGCCCTCGAGAGCCACAAGACCCTGACGGGCGAAGACGTGGAAGCAGTCATCGAAGGCAAGTACGGCCGTCTCATCGACGGTCGCGTCTACAAGGTGGCGCAATTTGTCGACATCTACGACGACTACCACGAACGGATCGCCAGCGCTCACGTCAACCGTGAACACGTTTCTGTGGCCCTCCCGACGCCGGTCGAGTGGGCACCGGAGCTGGTAGCCGAAGCCGCTAACGGTAATGGGCACGTGGCCGACGGAGAGCTGGAGGGCGTCGGGGCAGACGCCTCTGGCGCCAGCGATTGGGGGCTCCCACAGGCCTAGCGCCGTCGAACATACGTTCTCATTCCTGGTTATGCTGTAGGGATGGGTCGTGAACGGCTGGCGTCCCTTGACAGCAGGGCCGTAAGCGTTACGGCCGGTGCCGTCATGGCCCGAGACCGCTTGCTTCCGCTCCTGGCTCCGTTGGCCGGCCTTTTCCCCGAAGGGGGGCTCCGCCGGGGGAGCACCGTGGTGATCGGTCGAGGCGCCTCGTCTCGTACCGGTGCGCCCGGCATGACCTCTTTGGCGCTCGCCCTGCTCAGCGGGCCTTGTACCAGTGGCTCCTGGTGCGCGGTGGTAGGAGCACCCGACCTCGGGCTGGTCGCTGCCGGCCAAGCTGGTATCGACCTGGAGCGCTTGGCGGTCATTCCCTCACCCGGCCCCAAGTGGGCCACGGTGACGGCAGCCTTGCTCGAAGGTTTCGACGTAGTGCTCCTGCGGGCCACGGGCCAGATGGGCTCCTCGGATGCCCGCAAGCTGGAGGCACGGGCCCGTGAGCGGGGGACGGTGCTGGCCGTCATGGGAGATGGGTGGCCAGGGTCGGCCGCTGTTCACCTCGAAGTCGTCGCCGGCCAGTGGTGCGGGCTCGAGGATGGTTGTGGGCACTTGTGGGGCCGTGAGGTCGAGGTAGTGGCGAGCGGCAGGGGGGCCGCTTCCCGCCCGCAGCGGGCCAAGATTTGGTTCGGTCAACCGGGGCTGGGCCCGACTCAGCTCGAGCCACCCGAACTCGAGCCGCCTGAACCCGGGCTGGCGGCCAGGTTCGAGCTGGTCGCCGGCGGCGCGGCCGAGGTACCGGCCAGCATGGGCCCGGCCAGCACCGGTCCGGCCAGCACCGGTCCGGCCAACATCGGTATCGCAGGGTGAACCGGCATGAACCAGCCCAGGACCCTGGTGGCCTATTGCCCTGACTGGGCCGTCATTGCCGCGGGGCGGCCGGCGTCCAGCGAGGTGGCCTTTGTGTCGGCCAATCAGGTGGTGGCTACAACGCCGGCCGCCCGGGCCGCCGGTGTCCGGGCCGGGATGCGCCGCCGTGAAGCTCAAGCCCGTTGTCCGGGTCTGGATGTCCTGGCCAGCGACCCTGCCGCTGAAGCGCGCTCCTGGGAACCGGCCGTGGCGGCGGTAGAGACGTTTGCACCGGGGCCCGAAGTGCTCCAACCCGGCCAGCTGGCTCTCGGTGCCCGGGGGGCTTCACGCTACTTCGGCGGCGACGAGGCACTGGCGGCCCAAGTGGCGGCTGCTGTCGAGGCTGTGGTTACCGGTCTGGCCGGCGGGGATAGTTGGGCCGGCTGTTGCCGGGTCGGCGTGGCCGACGGCCTTTTTACCGCCGGTTTGGCCGCTCGGCAGGCATCTGCCGGTGAGCCCCTGGTGGTACCCAGAGGCAGGAGTGCTGAGTTCCTGGCCCCTGTTCCCGTCAGGGTGCTCGCTCTTCCGGGCCTCGGCAGCCCGGCCGCCTGGCCCGGGAGTGGAGACCTCGCTGGTCTGGCCGACCTGCTCGTGCGGCTGGGCCTGAAGACGCTGGGGGACTTCGCCGCCCTCCCGGCCCCCTCTGTGCTCGGCCGGTTCGGCCCCGACGGTCTTTTGGCCCATCGCCTGGCCAGGGGCCTGGGTGAGCGGTCCGTGCGGGCCCGCTTACCCCCGCCCGATTGGGTCGTCTCCGCCGAACTCGACCCGCCCGCCGACCAGTTGCACGCCGCCGCATTTGTGGGCAAAGCCCTGGCCGAGCAACTTCACGACCGTCTCAGCGGGACCGGGCTCGTCTGCACCCGGCTCGCTATCGAAGTGGAGACCGAGTACGGCACCACGCACCGCCGCAGCTGGCGCCATGACGGCGCCCTCAGTGCGGCCGCCATCGGCGAAAGGGTGCGCTGGCAGCTGGAAGGCTGGGCCCAGGCCGAGGAGGTGGGCGGCTCAACGAGCCCGAAGCGGGAGCCTCAGACGGCCGAGACAACGCAGGCGGACAGGACATACGCGGACGGGGGGATAATCAAACTCACCCTCGTCCCCGAAGAGGTGCGCCCGGACGAGGGCCGTCAGCTCGGTTTTTGGGGCAACGACGCCGCTGCGGGGGCGAGGGCAGCCCGTGCCCTGGCCCGGGTGCAAAGCTTGCTCGGGCCGGACGGAGCCTTGACGGGGCTGTTGCAGGGTGGTCGTGACTACACGGAACAGGTGCTCCTTGTCCCCTGGGGAGAGCCACGAGAACCGAGAGGCGTCAAAGCGGGCAAAGGGGCCAAAGGTGAAGTACCCCCCTGGCCCGGGCACCTTCCTGGCCTGGCGCCGGCGGCGGTCCACCACTCGCCGCTGCCTGCGCTGGTGACGGACGAGTCAGGCGAACCCGTCAGTGTCGGAAGCCGGGGGACTGCGAGTGGCCGCCCGGCCCGGCTCGTTATCGGCCGCGGCCAACCCGTGGACATCAGTGCTTGGGCCGGCCCCTGGCCGCTCGAAGAACGCTGGTGGGACGGGGGAGGACGGCGGAGGGCGCGTTTTCAGGTATGCACAGCCGACGGGGCCGCCTACCTCCTGGCCCGGGAAGGACGACGATGGTGGGTGGAAGCCACCTATGACTGAACCTCCGCTTTGGTTGTTACTCGCCGGGCGCCGGGCCTAACGTAAGCCCGTGAAACTGGCCACCTTAAGGCTTGCCACCACCACCACTGCGGCCAGGATCGAAGAAGACGCCGGCGAAGCCGTAGAAGTCAGTGCCAGTGACGTGGGCGTGTTGCTGGCCCAGGCCGACTGGGCTCAGATCGCCGCCGTTGCCGCCGGTCCTCGCCACAGTCTGTCCGAGGTCGATTATGGGCCGGTCGTACCCCACCCCGGCAAGATCGTCTGCGTGGCGCAGAACTACAAGGCCCACATCGCCGAGCAAGGCATCGAGCCCCCTGCCTACCCGGCTCTTTTCGCCAAGTTCTCATCGTCCCTGGCCGCAGCCCACGACGAGATCGTGCTGCCCGGAGACTCGGACAAGGTCGACTGGGAAGTGGAGCTGGCCGTCGTGATCGGCCGGCCGGTCTTCAGGGCCAGCGAGGAGCAGGCCCTGTCGGCCGTGGCCGGCTACGCCGTGATCAACGACGTGACGATGCGCGACTGGCAGTTCCGGACGAGCCAGTTCTTGCAGGGCAAGACATTCGACAAGGCGACGCCATTCGGCCCATGGCTGGTTACCCGGGACGACCCAGAGGTAGACGAGGGCGGCATGCAGCTTTCCTGTGAGGTCGACGGCGAGGTTGTCCAGGACGCCAATTCTTCGGACCTACTTTTCGGCGTGAGAACGCTCGTTTCGTACATCTCGCACACCATGAGCCTGTTCCCGGGCGACGTCATCGCCACAGGTACGCCCGGGGGTTCGGGCCACTGGCGCCACCCTCCCAGGTACCTGGAAGACGGGAACGAGCTCGTAACCCGCGTGCTGGGCCTGGGGGAGTGCCACAATGTCTGCCGGCGAGAACAGCTCTCCTGAGCCGCCTCAGACGGCCGGCTAGCGGTCCGGGCTCCCAGTAACTGGCCAGGCGACGGCCTTCAAGTGCCTGGCGGCTTTCGGTCCCAGCTCGACCATGGCAACGGCCACGACCGTAGCGGCAGTGCCGGCCACGACGTCCATCAGGTAGTGGTTGGCGGTGGCCATCACCACCCAGGCCGTGCTCAACGGGTAGGCGATACCCAGGACCAACGCCGCCCGGCGCCAGGGCCCCTCGCTGGCCAGTCTCCACACCACCAGGGAACACCAGACAGCCCAGGCGAGGTGCATGGACGGCATGGCCGCCAGCTGGTCGGCGTGGGAAATGAGGGTGTTGTGCCAGGAGCCGAGGCCGCCCACTTTCTCCACTACATCTGTGAACCCGGGCAACATCCGCGGCGGGGCCACCGGGTACAGCCAGAAAACGGCGAAGCCGATCACGTTGGCCAGGACCAGGTCGTTGCGCAGAGGCCGGTAGATGTCCGGACGGCGCCACCAAATCCACGCCGCCAGCCCGATGGTGACCCCGAAGATGGCGTTGTCGTAGAAGTCAGATGAGATGTAGGCGAGCACGTAGTGGTGTGTGAGCCAGTTGTCGAGGTACCGCTCGGGCGAGATGTGGAGGCGCTCCTCGAACGAAAGTATGCCTTGGCCGTGGCGCAACGCTACGTCCAGGCGCAACGGGGCCAGGTTTTGCAGCCAGTCGTAGATCCATCCCAAGAACGCGATGACGGCCAGCTCCACCACCAGAGGGCTGCGCTTTTTTGCCGGGGCCGGGGTGGTCTGAGCCCGTTCTCCGGAGGCTTGGTTCACCCGGGCGCCGATTACCCCGCCCCCAGTTACCGGCCCCCCAGTTACCGGGCCCCCAGTTACCTGGCCGTCGGCAAGCACGCTGCCGGCTGGGGGGTCCTCTGCGGCCATGGCGGCCAAGTTTACGGTGCGTTCATGGTGCACCCGGTGCTGCCGCGCCTGTCCCGGATTGCCGGTTGCGATCAAAGGGCCAAAGTTGCTGCCAACCTTCGGAATTATGATTCGCGCCATGCGTGGCCTGGTGCAGCGGGTGTCGGAAGCATCTGTCAGCGTCGATGGAGGAGTGGTAGGCAGGATCGGGCCGGGGCTGTGCGCTCTCGTCGGTGTCGGGCTGAACGACGACGTAACGGCGGCGGACCGTTTGGCGGCCAAGATCTGGCAGTTGCGCGTCTTCCCGGATGAGGGCGGCAACCTGAACCGTTCTGCCGCCGAACTGGGGCTCCCGGTGCTGGTGATCAGCCAGTTCACCCTCTACGCGGACACAAGCAGGGGCCGCCGGCCTTCTTTTGTGAAAGCTGCTGCTCCCGAGGTGGCCAACGTCCTTGTCCAGCGGGTGGTGGACCAGCTACGGGGCGCGGGGGCGGAAGTGGCGACAGGACGCTTCGGTGCCATGATGCGGGTCAGCCTGGTTAACGAGGGCCCTGTCACGATAATGGTCGAGACATGAGGAACTTCGCCGCGGGGCGAAAGCTTGACGGGCCACGACCGGGGCGACTAGCTTCCAAAGAGTCCAAAAGAACCGGTCTTTTGCAAGGCCGATTGGGTCGCTGCACCGTCACTGTCGCCGTTGCGCAGCTGCCTTTTGAAAAAGGGGAGTTGGTGCTGTGCGTGAGTTCCGGTCGTGGTCGCGTCGTGCCCGTGAACGGGTCGACGGGTACGCAGGCGGGTCGTCGCCTGCGCTAAAGGTGCAGGCTATTCCGAAGCCGGCGAGGTCGGGCCTCCTCCCTACGGTCCGGCAAGATACTTCGGTCCGCCGCCGGCGGGTCCTCGAGATGCTGGTCGGTGTGGTCGCAGTGCCTGCTCTTGTCGCGTTGGCAACGGGTTCCAGCACCGCCTGGTGGGTTTTCGTCGGGATGCTGCCTGTTTTCGCTGTTTACCTGGCTGTAGTCCTTTACGCTCGCCGGGTGAGGGCAGAGCGTGAGATCAATGTGGCCTTCTTCGGCAGTCGCAGCGGCGCCGCCAAAGGCTGGGACGACGTGTTCTCAGGTAGCGGTTCGCAACTGGACGAGATCAGCGCCTAGCGCGTTACCAGGTGCGACCCTGCGGGGTCAATCAGGCGGCTGCGCCGGCCAACCCAGCGCCTTCGCCGGGCCGGCCGCGGTGCTCCAGTCCAATATGCGCAGCAAGAGGGCGTTGTTGCCCGAACTCTTCAACTTCCCCTGCATGAAGGCCACGCTCGGGTCCAGTTCACCATCTTTGATGCGGCGGGCGTCGTCCGTGCCGATGGTCAACGTCAGGTCCGGTTCTTCGTCGTTCCCCGGCAAAACCGGCCCGGGCCCGTCGCCCGTCCACTGGCGGGACCATTGGGTAGCCCCGTTGCCCTCTTGGGCCGGGCTCTGTTCTCCACCGGTGCCACTTGCCCCGCTGGCGCCTTTGGCGCTCCGGGCCGGGTTGGCGCCCTGACGGGACCTCGATCTCGAAGACGTCCGGCCGGCCTCGCCCACAATCACCGTAACCAGGCCGGAGGGAGCGGCGAGCGCGCCCCCCTGGTGCGCCGAAGATGAAGCGGGCGTGCTCATATCGAAGCGCGCTGGCGCACGCCGGCGAAGAGGTCGTCTTCAGGAGGCCGGGATGCGGTGAAATTTCGAGCCAGGTGGTACTCCTCGTAGTGGCCCAGAGCGTCGGCCACGTCAGCCGGCAGCCCGAACCAGAACGGTGAGTTCGGGTCAACCTGTGTCTCGTGGGCCAGTAAGGCTGCTTCCCTGACCCGCGCCCAGGGAGCGACGTCGACGACGGTAGTTATTTCCTCTTGCGGCGCGTCGGTCATCCTCTTTAGGCGCTCCTCGCCCCATGGCTGCTCGAGCCCCAGTTCGACGAACTTCTCGGCCAGGGCCAGCATGCGTTTTTTCGACCACAGGATGTAGTACAGCTTCTCCGGCTGCCAGACCGGGCCCGCTTCCGGGAAGGCATCGGGGTCGCCGCTGGCGTCGAACGCGGCCAAGCCCACTTCATGCGCCCGGATATGGTCCGGATGTGGGTAGGTCGTCTGGTAGCCGGGGTAGATGACCATCACCTGCGGCCTCACGCGCCGTACCACAGCCACGAGACGGCCGGTCGCCTTCTCCACAGGGGCTTTGGCGAACGAGTCAGGCCGTTCGTTGGCCTCGCTGCCGGGCATCCCGGAGTCCCGGTAACCCAGCCTCTCCACTTCGTCGTAGCCGATGATCGAGGCGGCGTGGTCCAGTTCTTTGGCCCGGATGGCGGGGAGGTTCTCGACGATCTCCGGCCGGTTCATGGCCGGGTTGAGGATGTCACCTTCCTCCCCCCCCGTGCAGCACACGAGGACGCAGTGGACGCCCTCGGAGTGGTACTTGGCCACCGTCCCGGCGCCCTTCGAGCTCTCGTCATCAGGATGGGCGTGGACGGACAGAAGGCTGAGCTCTTCGGTCATGCCACCAAGATACGGGCTGAGAGTTGCGCTCCCGGCAGTGGCTTTGGGCGGGCCATCACTGTCAGACGCTTACGATGGGCCGATGCCGGATGAGCTTTTCTTCCGTCAACTGCAGGCGGGCCAGGATTTCGCCGTTGGCGACCAGTTCGCCACGACGATGCTCAACCACGTCTACGTGATCGGTGACGACGTTGCCGGCGAGGCGCTCCTGGTGGACCCGGCCTACGACGTGGCCGCCATCTTGCGGTGGTTGGCCGCCGCCGGCCTCCGGCTGAGCGGCGTACTGGCCACGCATTACCACGCCGATCACGTCGGCGGGGACATCTTCGGCCAGCACATCCAGGGTCTGGTCGACTTGTTGGAGCTGGTTGACGTCCCGGTCCACGTCCAGAAAGAGGAGCTCCCATGGGTGGCCGAGATGACCGGCGCGCCGGTCTCATCGCTGGTGGCCCATTACGACGACGATGTCGTGGGTGTCGGGTCGGTTGACGTGCGCCTGCTGCACACGCCCGGCCATACCCCCGGGAGCCAATGTTTCCTGGTGGGGGACAACCTCGTGTCCGGGGACACGCTGTTCATCGAGGGCTGTGGCCGCACCGACCTGCCCGGGGCGGATCCGGACGGCATGTACACCAGCCTGCAACGATTGGCCAGTTTGCCCGGCCGGCTCGTCCTGTGGCCGGGCCACCACTATTCCCCCGAGCTTTCAGCCCCGCTCGAAGGGGTCAAGCGGACGAACTCCGTGCTGGGCAGGATGAGCCGGGAACAGTGGCTCCGGCTATTTACCTGACCGGGGCGTCCCACCGCCCTCTCCTGACTTACGCGGCCTCCCGACTTGGCCGCGGCCCCGGCGCGGCCGCCGCTCTCTAACCAAACCGCTCGGGCTACCTTTCAGACCTTGACGTGAGTGAGTACTCACTCCTATACTGAAAGCGGTGGGTGAGTGCTCACTCACACAGGCTCAGTCAGAGCCGGGCGTAGACGAGAGAGGGGTTGAGAGTGGCACAAGCACAGTCTCTGGGTAGTGCTCCGGTGGGGGCGGGGGCGGCCGCGGCGGACCGCCGGAAGTGGTGGGTCCTGGTCGCCATGGTGTTCGGCTTGTTCATGCCGATGCTCGACAGCCTGGTCGTCAACGTGGCGTTGCCGACGATCCAACGCAAGCTGGGCGCCGGGGTCACCGAACTCCAGTGGATAATCGACGCTTATACATTGACTTTCGCCACCTTTATGCTGACCGGCGGCACACTGGCGGACAAGTTCGGCCGCAAGCGGTTCTTCCTGGGAGGCCTGGTAATTTTCAGCGTGGGCTCGTTGCTTTGCGGTCTGGCCGCCAATATGAGCGAATTGATCGCCTTCCGGGCCATCCAGGGCATAGGCGGTTCCTTGCTCCTCCCGGGTTCGTTGGCCATCATCTCCGCCACGTTCCAGGGGCGCGAACGTGGAGCCGCCATCGGCGTCTGGTCGGCTATGTCCGGCGTGGCCGTGGCCGTGGGCCCATTGGTGGGCGGCTACCTGGTCCAGAACGTCAACTGGCAGAGCATCTTCTTCATCAACGTGCCCATCGGGATAGTCGCCCTCTTCCTCACTTACTTTGTCGTGCAGGACTCGAGAGACACATCCGGAACGCGCCGGCTCGACCCACCCGGGGCCATCACCGGCACGCTAGGCCTGTTCTTCCTTGTCTATGCCACCATTGAGGGCAATTCCCGGGGCTGGACGGACAATTTGATCCTCGGCTCGTACGCTCTGGCCGCCATCTTCCTCGGTGCTTTTATCTGGGTTGAGCTGCACCGGGAGTCCCCGATGCTGCCGCTGTCGTTGTTCCGCAACCGCACGTTCAGTGCGTCGATCGGTACGGCCATCGCGGTGTTCTTCGCCCTTTTCGGCATGACGTTCTTCATTTCCCTGTACCTGCAGAACGTAGTGGGCTACGACCCGGTGGCCACCGGCATACGGATGGTCCCCTTCACCGTGATGATCCTGTTGATTGCCCCCGTGGCCGGCCGGCTGTCCGATCGGTACGGGTCCCGGTGGTTCATGGCCGGCGGGACCGCGCTTCTGGCCGGTGGCCTGGCCATGGCACTGCGCATGGAAGTGAGTTCGAGTTACGGCACGGTCATATTGCCGTCCATGTTAATGATGGGCGCCGGCATGGCCCTGACAATGGCGCCGCTTTCGTCTGCGGTTATGGGCTCGGTCGAGCCTCGCCGGGCCGGCGTGGCCTCGGCCACTCAGACCACTTCCCAGCAGATAGGCGGTGTTTTCGGGATCGCCCTGCTTGGCGCGGTCGTGACCGCCGCCTTCAACAATTATTTCCGCAGCCACCTGCTGGGTCTGGGGTTGCCGGCCGGCACCGTCGACAGCATCGTCTCCAAGGTGGGGGCGGGGGCGGCGGCCGGGGCACTGCCTCGGGGCGCGGTACCGGGTGTGCCCGCTAATGTTGCTGACGCCATGCTGTCGGCCGTTCACGATTCGTTCGTGCAAGCGCTGCATGACGGGCTCTACGTATCGATCGGCTTTGCCCTGCTGGCATCCGTTCTGGCCGCCACCTTCGTGCGCCGGAATGCCCATCAGTACCAGGACGGCGAAGCGGCAGCTCAGCCGGGCGCGGACCTCGGTGGAGCGGTGCCCGCCGCAGCGGTGACCGGGAAAGCCATTGTCCATGTTGGTTGAGGGCGAAACAGAGCTTCGCAAGCAGCGAAAGGATTTCCGCGAGACGATCCTCGAGGCGACGAGGCGGATAATCGACGAGCGAGGCCTGCAGGCAGCCACAACCCGCAACATCGCCGAACGGGCCGGTTGTGCCGAAGGGACCATCTACCGGCACTTCGAGGACAAGCACCGGCTCCTCCTTGAACTGTACGCCGGCAGCTCCCCGGAGTTCCTCGAGCTCATCGCCGTATTGCCGGCCGAGGCCGGCGGCCCCCCGGTCCGGGAGACCCTGGGCCGGGTGGGGGTGGCCGCCCTTCGCTTCTACCGGGCCGTGTTGCCCTTTGTAGGCGGGGCCATCGTCGACCCGGAGCTACGGGCGGCGCAGCGCAAGCACTTCGACCGCCCCGGGCACGGTCCCGCCCACGCCTTCGCGCAGGTGGAGAGCTACCTGGATGCCGAACGAGAGTTGGGCCGCATCGGTATGCCCGGCTCCAGTGCAGGTGCCACCAGAGCGCTGCTCGGGGCGGCGTTCGGGCGGGCTTACCTCGACGTTTGGTTGGGCGAGGAGCTGATGGCCCGGGAAGGCAGCGACCAGGAGTACATGTCGAACGTAGTGGCCACCTTGCTCGACGGTTTACAACCTCGGGAATGAACCTCAGCCGGCGCTGACACCGGATCTGCGGTCAAGACCCTCGCCCGTTCGTCGCCGCATAGCCGGGCAGTTCCTCGAGCAAACTGGGCCGGGCCGCGTTTTCCAGCCGGCCAAGCCAATGGTCGATGTCGAAGTCAGGTTGCCCGGACAGGTAGCGCCAAAGGACGGCCCGGTTCACGAACTCGAGCCGGCCCGTGGCCGCTTCGTACCAGGGTTCTCTGTTGCGCAGCACCTCGAGCACGCGCCGGCGCACGTCCGGGTCGACGAGGTCCCCGGCGTCCCAGCAGCGTATTTGTTCAGTCGCGGGATTGAGGCGGAGCTTGAACATGTAGCGCGGGACGTCGCGTTCGTTGCGCCGGCCGCAATGCCATATGCCGTGATGGAGGACCAGGACACTGCCGGCGGGACCGTAATAAGTGATCTGCCCGGCCAGGTTTTGATAGCGAGAGATGTCATGCTCGTTGACCCGGCGCAGGTGGCTCCCCGGGACAAGCAGGGTGCCACCCATGTCTGCCGGTACGTCATGGGGAAAGTACATCAGCTGTATGTCGAAACGGAGCCGGGTGTCGATAATGGCGTCTGCATGCAGCTGCTGGGACGGCTGGCCAGGGTAACGGACGTGCACGGCATGATGGTCGTAAAGAGGGCCGGGCCCGACCAGGCTCTGGATAACGCCCCGTACCAGCGGCAATTGCAGCATCGACCGGATCCCCGGGGCGTGCGGGAAACACTGGGGCAACGGGAGCCCGACGGAGTTACCCGCCTTTAGCATCGAGCGCGTCCCGGTCCGGCCGTCGGCCTCGTCCTGCTTCATTTCCTGCAAGCAGGCCTCGTTGACCGGGTCAGGGACGACACCGTCAAAACGCAGAAAGCCTTTGGCCACAAATAGTGCCACCTGAGTACTGTCAAGCAACGGCACCTGTTCGTCGCCGGCCGCTCCGGCCCCCGAGAGCCCGACGGAGCCAGGGGCAACAGTCATGCTCCACCTGCCCTGGCGGCGGAGAGGTTGAGTTCACCCACCGTCTGTTCCGGGTTGACCAGCTTCTCGAAGAAGAACTCAAACTTCTGGAAAGAGGTGACGTACTCTTCGCCGGCCGGCGGCGGGAGCAATTGCGAGGCCTGGAAAAGGCGCCAGCCGTCTCGCAACGCGTCGAGCCCCGTGGGATAAGGAGGGACGCTCGACGCCCCGGCCTCGTCCAGTTGGGTGCCGGCCCCGTCGAAAAAAGACCAGCCGACCACCTCCGATGCGAGCGACGAAGTGGACAGGTAGAGCACGAGCACCTGCTGGCGGGTAACGGTGGGCACTACGGCCATCCTAGGGCCCGGCTTCCCGGAGGTCCAAAAACGACTACCAGGAGCGGGCTTCCCGCCAGTGGGCCGGCGTCGCCGTCAACCCCAGCCCAGCTCGTGCAACCGGGGGTCGGAAATGCCGAAATGATGGGCCACTTCGTGGATGACCGTCCTCGTCACGATGTTGACCAGCTCACCCTCGTCGCGAGCGATGCGTGAGATCGGGCCCCGGAAGACGGTAATGCGATCGGGCATGGCCCCCCCGTAGGTCAGGTAGGAGCGACGGGTGAGGTCGACGCCCTGGTAGAGGCCGAGCAGCGTGCCCCGCCGGCCGCCCAACTGCTCGGGCGTGGGCCAGTCCTCCACGAAGACGGCCACGTTGTCCATGTACCGGCCCAGTTCTTCGGGGATCTGGTCGAGTGCGTCGGCGACGAGGGTCTCGAACGTGTCCCGGTCGATCTCCATGACGCCAGCATGCTAGTACCGCCCCCGGCGGCTCTGACCCGGGTAAGCGCCCGTGGCCGGCAGCCCACCGCGGGTGAGCGGGCCTTGAAATCGCGCCTCGAACGGGCCGGCAAGTATTGCCGGTAACACTGCCGGTGGGAGATTCATGTCCCGGCTGTGAGGCACCAGGCTTGCGTATAAAAGTACCCACCAGCCCCCTCCTTTAATGGCTCGTCAGTTGCATATTTCGACGCGCCCACGGCGCCGGTAGGGAGTTTTATTTGTTTTCCGGATAAAAGTGCGCATAGTGCAACGCGGGGAGACGGAAAAGGCCTGAGGTTCAGCGGAAGTCCCTCGAGCGCAAAGCCGTCCGGCCGGCAAAAGACGGCAGCGCCTCGATGCGGGCGGCCAGGACATTGATCGCCCCACCGTCTCTTTCCAGTTTCCCCCTCACCAACAGGGCCGGGGCCGACCGCGCCACCTGCCGGTACCGCTCCCAAATGGGTACGGGGCAGATGACGTTCACCAGTCCGGTTTCGTCTTCCAGGTTGATGAAAACCACCCCTTTGGCTGTCATCGGGTGTTGCCGGTGGGTGACCAGCCCACCGACGATGACCGGCTTCCCGTTGGGGAGCGGGGCCAAGCTGGCGGCGGGCATAACACCCAGGGCATCGAGGTCCCGGCGGAAAAGCTCGGTCGGGTAACTGTCAGGGGAAAGTCCCGTGGCCCACAGGTCGGCCCGGTTGAGCTCGATGGCACTCATGCCCGGTAGGGGCGGGGCCTGGGTGCCGGTCACGAGCCCGGCGAGGCGAGCGCGGGTGGCCTTGCCCGCCGGTTGACCTCGTTTGGCCTGCCCGCCCCCCGCCTTCCCTACCCGCCTGTTCCGGCGCCCCCCTCTGGTCACAGGTGTTTGTAGGGGCGGGCTGTCCTTACTTTCCAGACCGGCCCCGGACTGGGCCAGAGCGCCGGCGGCCCAGAGAGCTTCCCGCCTGGCCAACCCGAAACAGTCGAACGCGCCGGCCGTAGCGAAGGCTTCGGCCTGGGCCACAGTTACGCCGCTCCGGCGCACGAAGTCTTCGATGCCGTTGTAAGGGCGGCCGGCGGCGATCCGCTCGGCCAGTTCGGCACCGATCGTGCGCACGTACGAAAGGCCGAGCCGTACAGCCGGCCCGCCGTCGCCCTGGCCCGGAGCGTCGGTGGGTTCGAGTACAGAACAATCTGAGCTGGCGTTGACGTCCGGCCGGCGCACCTCGACGCCATGACGCCGGGCATCCAGGACGAGGGTCTGAGGGGACCAAAAACCCATCGGCTGGCTATCGAGTAAGCCGGCCAGGAAGGCGGCCGGGTAGTGCAATTTCAGCCACGCCGAAGAATAAACGAGATAAGCGAAGCTCACCGAATGGCTTTCGGGGAAACCGAAATTGGCAAACGCGGCCATCTGTTCCCAGATCCGGTCGGCCACTTGGCCAGTGGCGCCCCGTTCGGCCATACCTGAATAAAATCGTTCCCGGAGGAGGGCCATGCGCTGGGCGCTGCGCTTTGCACCCATGGCTTGGCGCAGTTGGTCGGCCTCGGCCGGGCTGAAACCGGCTACGTCGATGGCCATCTGCATCAGCTGTTCCTGGAACAACGGCACCCCGAGGGTCTTTTTGAGGCTCTTTTCCAGCAACGGGTGGAGGTACGTGACGTCTTCCTTGTGGTGGCGCCGGCGCAGGTAAGGGTGGACCGAGTGGCCCTGGATGGGGCCGGGGCGGATCAGGGCGACTTCGATCACCAGGTCGTAGAACGTCCGAGGACGTAAACGGGGCAGCGTCGCCATTTGCGCCCTGCTCTCGACCTGGAAAACCCCGACCGAATCGGCCTTGGAAAGCATTTCGTAGACGGCCGGGTCCTGAGGCAAGGCGGCCAGGTCTATTTCCAAGCTGTAAAAACTCTTTATGTGGTCGACGGTGGCGTGCAACGCCGACAACATCCCGAGGCCCAATAAGTCGAACTTTACGAGCCCGGCCCGGGCGCAATCGTCTTTGTCCCACTGCAGGACGCTGCGGTCGGCCATGCGTGCCCATTCGACGGGGCATACTTCCGCCACGGGACGGTCGCATATGACCATCCCTCCCGAATGGATGCCGAGGTGGCGGGGGAAGTCCTGGATTTCACGGGCCAGCTCCAGGACCTGTTCCGGTATGCCGGCGCCAGCGCCGGTGCCGGTGCTGGTGCTGTTGGCGCCATTTTGGGTACCGTCACGGGGCGTGGGGAGGGGGTCCCAATCTATTTGCTTCGACCAGGCGTCGACCTGGCCCTGGGAGGCCCCGAGGGCTTTGCCCATGTCCCGTACCGCAGAACGGGGCCGGTACGCGATCACGTTTGCCACCTGGGCGGCGCACTCCCGGCCGTAACGGTGGTAGACGTACTGGATGGCTTCCTCCCGGCGGTCGCTCTCGATGTCGACGTCAATATCGGGCGGCCCGTCACGTTCTGGCGAAAGGAACCTCTCGAACAACAGGCCCAGCCCGACCGCGTCCGCCTTGGTCACCCCGAGCGCGTAGCAGACCGCCGAATTGGCAGCCGAACCCCGCCCCTGGCAATAAATGTCGGCTTTATTGCAGAAATTGACGATGTCCCAGACGACGAGGAAGTACCCGGCGAAGCCAAGCTGGTCGATCATGTTGAGCTCGTAGTCGATCTGGGGGTAAGCGCGGGGGTTATCCGGCGCGTCACGGGGACCATAACGGCGGCGGGCGCCTTCTTCGGTCAGGTGCCGGAGCCAGGTCATCTCTGTGTGCCCGGGCGGGGTGGGGAAAGGCGGCAACCTGGGAGCCACCAGCTTGAGGTCGAACGCACAGGCCAGGCCGAGCTGGGCCGCCTTTTCGACGGCACCCGGGTAGCGGGCAAAGCGCCGGGCTTGCTCGGGCCCGCTGCGCAAATGGGCGCTGGCCGCGGCCGGGAGCCAGCCGTCCATGTCGTCGAGGCTCCGCCGCCCGCGGACGGCGGCCATGGCAGTTGCCAACCGGGCCCGTCCGGGGCGGTGGTAGTGGACGTTGTTGGTAACGACGACGTCCGCGCCGGCCTGACAGGCCATCTCGGCCAGGGCATCGTTGCGGGCAGAGGCGAGCGGCTCGCCGTGGTCCCAGATCTCCACGGCCACGTTGGCCTGGCCAAAATAACGCTGCAGGCGCATCAATTCGGCCCGGGCAGCCGCGGGGCCGGAACTGATGAGGGCAGCGGGGACCGTCCCTTTGCGGCAACCTGTCAGGACGAGCCAGTGACAATCTGCGCCGGGCGGGGGCGGTGACGGCACTGTCGGGACCGGGGCGGCGTCCGCCATTGAGATGGTGGATAGATCCAGCTCGGCACCGGCCCCGATGGCGGCCAAGAGGGGCAGGTCGACTAGCGGGCGCCCCTTTTCTTTCCCCAGTAAGTGCGACACCGAGAGCGCCCGGCACAAGCGGGCATAGCCGGTCGGGTCCCGGGCCAGCACCACCAAATGAGTGCCTTCGGGGTCGGCTACGCCGGCCTGTGGCCGGGTGAGGCCCAGAGTGACTTCGGCCCCGAAGACGGTCGGCAGGCCGGCCGAACTGGCTGCCCCGGCGAATCGGACCACCCCGTACATCCCGTCGTGGTCGGTGATCGCCACGGCGGCGAGACCAAGGTGCATCGCCTCTGCGACCAGCTCCTCGGGCTGAGAAGCGCCGTCCAGGAAGCTGAAGTTCGAGTGGCAGTGCAGCTCGGCGTAGAGCGGCCCTTCTCCCACGGGCTCATCATACGAACATGTGTTCGAGTCGGCAAGGCCCTCCCGAGGGTCACGGCTTGCGAGCCAGGGGCCGCGTCAAGTGGTCAAGCAGGGTGGGTGAGCACCGAATAAAGCGGGCAGACCCCGACGACGTGCTGTCGGCGGTGAAGCAATACCACCGGCTGGGCCCGGAGCGCTTCTTCGCCGAGCACGGGTCGGGCCCCAGCCGCAGCTACGAGCTGGTCTGGGAGAAACGCGCCTACCCCCACAAGGCCATCTTGGGCACGGCCTACGAGCTGGCCACGGGCAAACGCCTGGCCCCGTACCCGGGGTCGAATTCACTGACAGTGGTCAACTGATCCATGTACCTCTTTCCGGTCGTGCCGGGCTGCGGAATGAGTTGTGATGGGTTGTTGAGCTATTTGTGATGGTTGTGCGAGGGCCCCTTCTGACGGACGTACGCGGTCTGTAGGCTTCGGTCGTAGCGCCCTGCTGAGTACGTCGATTGACCGAATATCCTTCTTTGCTGTCTCACGGGGGTCTGGACGTGGAATATCTACACCCAACGGAGCTGGGCTTTTGGGCCGAGATTGCGAGTGTTTCTGCCGACGGCGTTGTCCTGGGCCTGCGCGGCGAGGTGGACGTCTTCAATCACAACGAGCTGGACGCGGCTCTCTCGGCCATGACGGCCACCAGGGCCCGTCGTGCTTTCATTGACGCTTCAGGTTGTACCTTCATGTCCGTCCAGGCCTACGCCGCCATCGGCCAGTGCGCCTCGGAGTTCGAGAGCCTCACGCTTCGCACTTGGCTGGGCACGGCCAAGACTGTCCTGGAGTTGCTTGGGTTCGATGGCGTAATTTGCCTCCCACCCCGCGCCTGTTTTGACTTCGGCTCCAATAGTGTGGTCAACGTCCCCCAGATGCGGGCGGTGGGATTTGGCATCCCGGCGACGCAAGCGGTGGGTTAGCTACTATCACTGGCCGGTTAACAGCCTGTCCAGCCGGCCGAGACGACGGATGACATTGCCGGAGTAGTAGCCGGTCTCCTTCGGCACTTCTGAGTCGACCCGCCCGGTAGCCTCCGCATGGGCGCGTCGCACCCACCGCTCCACCCACCAAAGCGCAGAGCCCAAGAGGGCCAGAGGCTCCCACCACTTGACGCGGTCGAGGACCTGACCGAACAGTGCCTGACCGCCGCTAAAAGCCTGTTCGTACCCAAGCCAGAATGCGGACCGCTGGCTCAGGGTAAGCCCATTCTGGTCGAACAGGTATGCGATTTCGTCAGCGGGGTCGCCTAATCGCGAGTATTCCCAGTCGATCAATACAGGGTGGGGGCCCCAAAGGATGTTCCCGGGAGCGATGTCGCCATGCAGCAGGGCTAGAGATGCGCCACTTCTGAAGCAAGGAGCGTCACGCGCCTCTTCCCAGCTTTTCTGCACCAAGTTGGCGGCACCCATCAAGCCGGATTGCACTGCAGCGGGCACAGGCTCGTGAAGCCAGCGGAGCGTAGAGAGGATCGAACGCAGTCGCGCTTCGGCGTAGGTTGCCAGGTTGTCTGCTGTGGCCTGGCCATGAACGAGAACCTCGGCCGGGCAGCCATGGACCCTGGCTACTACCGACCCCAACAACTCGATTTGTTCCGCCGCCGCTGATCCGAGATCTGTCTGGTGCCCAGCGACGAACTGCATGCACATGCTCGGCGTCCGGAACCACTCGCTGCTGCAGCGAAAGTCGTACAGGACCGGTGCAGCCGTGCCCCCGACCTTCCCCAGTACTGCCGCCTCTCTTTCCGCTTGAAGGCACTCCTCGGGGCCACCCCCGAAAGACACGCGGACAACCACGTCTTCCGTGCCATTTGTGGGCGCGAGATAGGAAACCTTGTAGACGGCGTGACGGTTACCCTTGTCGAACCGGGTCGCCCCCGTAACGCGTGTCGGAGAGCAACCGGTGACAGCAGAGACATAGCTCTGAAGGGCTTGGACGTCTCGGTCCGCGATGGCCGCCATCGAAGACCATCATGCCGGTTGGCGAGGCAGACACTGGAGTCGTGTACCACTTGCAGATCGGCTTCAATCACGTCCTACAGGCGGAAGCGCAGCCGGCGTTGACCGTCCGTGACGGGATGGTGGTGGCCATCTGCTCTGTGCTGAGGCAATCTCATACTGCCGGTGTGGTGCTCTCCGACATGGCTTCGAGCACTCTCGCCCACCGTCTCGCCCAACATCTCGTGACGCACTACGGCAGCCCACGAGGGCGTCCGAAGA
>DATJUH010000201.1:0-10100 GCA_035502515.1 Acidimicrobiales bacterium | reverse complement strand
CAGGAAAGCCACCGGGCCGGCATTGCCCGACCTCGGCCGGGCGCCGAATTTCACCGGGATCGTGGCGTGGCTCAACACGCCGGGAGACCGGCCGCTCACGCTGGCCGAACTCAAGGGGAAAGTGGTCCTGATCGATTTCTGGACCTACTCGTGCATTAATTGCCAGCGCGCTCTCCCCCACGTCGAGGCCTGGTACAACGACTACAAAAAGTACGGGTTCGTGGTTGTCGGCGTCCATACCCCCGAATTTGCCTTCGAGCACGTCCTGTCCAACGTCCGTACGGCGGCGCGGAGCCTGGGCGTCGACTATCCCATTGCCGTCGACAGCAATTACAAGACCTGGGATGCCTGGAACAATGAGTACTGGCCGGCCGACTACCTCGTCGACCCGACCGGGCACGTTCGCGCCACCAGCTTTGGCGAGGGCGGTTACGCCACGATGGAGGACAATATCCGCGCACTTCTGACCGCCAACGGAGTACGCCATCTGCCGCCGCCTACAGACGTCCCGAACAAAACGCCGACGTCGGCGCTGAGCCCCGAAAGCTACCTGGGTTACACCAACATGGCCTACAACGTCGGCAGCCCCGTGACGGAAAATAAGCCGGCGTTCTATCACGGCCCTTCGGTGGTGCCGGCGCTCAGCTTCGCTTTCATGGGCTGGTGGACCGACCATGCCGAGGAAGCCACCGCGGGCAACAAAGCCGCTATCACGATCGATTTCACCGCCCACGACGTTTACCTGGTGATGGGAGGGACCGGAACGGTCGACGTTTCGTTTGACGGCAACCGGCTCAGCCCCGTCCACGTCAGCGGGATCCCGAAGCTGTATACCCTCTTTTCCGGTCGAGTGCTGCAGGAAGGCGCCCTGGAGCTAAGGTTCTCTGCGGGTCTGCAAGCTTACGATTTCACGTTCGGCTGAGAGGCTGGAGCGTCCCCGGGGGCTTTCCCAGGGCAAGCCCGCACGCCGTTGTGTGGGCTTGCCCCGGTGGGTACTGCGCCGCCACCTAGGAACTGGCGCGCGCCGCCCTGGGACCAGGTCGTAAACCACTACCAGCCGGGCGGGTTTGTCCACCACTTATTCGGATAAAAGCGGCGCGGATGAAATACAGCCCGGACGAGAAATGGCTTTTTGCCCCCACTGGCCTGAGTGAGCGGGCCGGCGGGAAAAGCAGCCCACGACGAACCGTCGGCTCGGTTGCCGCCAGCGGGACGGGTCAGGCGCGCCATCTGAGCATCATTGTGGCATCACATCTGTCTTGACTATGTGCCAAATTGGTGCCATAATGGTGCCATGGACCTGAGCCCTTATGTCGACAGCATCCAACGTCAGCTCGTCATCGCCGCGGAGGCCGGCGGCGACGAAGCTCGCGCTTTGGCCGAC
Source organism: Acidimicrobiales bacterium (assembly GCA_035502515.1). Classification (GTDB taxonomy): domain Bacteria; phylum Actinomycetota; class Acidimicrobiia; order Acidimicrobiales; family Palsa-688; genus Fen-671. Next base: position 8,716 of record DATJUH010000201.1, on the reverse strand, counting down.
CGCCTGACTGCGCCCCTGGACGCCGCCGTGCGGCTCACTTTGCAAGAGGTGCTGGCCGCGGCGGCAGACGAGATCACCTGCGAACTGGCCCCCGGGTCGGTCGAGGTGCGCCTGCGAGCGCAAGGCCCGGAGTTCGTCGTGACGCCGCCAGATGAGGCGTCCCCGGCTGACCCGGGCGAACGTGCCGGCGAAGACGTACTGGGTATCTGGCAGGTGTCCCCCGGTTCGTTCGAAGGTGACGAGGGGGCCATGGCCAGGGTGAACCTGCGCCTGCCCGACCAGCTCAAGGCCCGGGTCGAGCAAGCGGCCAACAGTGAGGGGCTGTCAGTCAACGCTTGGCTCGTTCGGGCCGCGGCCGCCGCACTGGAAGCGGCAGGGCCCGGTCGCCGGCGCCAGCACCGCGCCCCGCGGGGCGGCCAGCACTACGTCGGCTGGGGGCGCTAACCCGGCGCCGGCGTCACCGGCCACACGGCGGCCCCCAGGGCGGCCAACCACCCGAGAACCAATCACCGATAAGGAGAACCTCAATGCCAACTTTCAGTACCCCCGCGCCCATTTCAGCCATCATCGAGCTCGGCGTCGGTGACTTCCGGGTCATCGCCACCGACCGGGCCGACACCGTCGTCGAGGTGCGGCCCAGCGACCCGTCCAAGCCGGCCGACGTGACGGCCGCCGAACAAACCCGCGTCGAATATGCGAACGGCACACTGCTGGTAAAGGCACCGAAGAACTGGAAGTACTACTCGCCCCGCGGTGCCAAGGAGTCGGTGGACGTCGAGATCGAGCTGCCCTCGGGGTCGCACGTGCAAGCTGAAGCCGGCGTGGCTGGTTTCCGTTCGCAGGGGCGGTTGGGTGACTGCCGCTTCAAGAACGGGGTGGGTGATGTCCGGCTCGAGCAGGTCGGCGCCCTTCAGGTGAAGATCGGCGGCGGGGACATCTCTGTCGATCGGGCCACCGGCCACACCGACATAACGACGGGCTCGGGGCTCGTGCGCGTCGGGGCCGTCGAGGCCACCGCCGTCATCAAGGACTCCAACGGCGACATCAGGCTCGGTGAGGTCACCGGCGAGCTGAGGGTAACGGCCGCCAACGGAGAGATAGCCGTCGACCGGGCCGGCTCGACGGTGGTGGCCAAGACCGCCAACGGCGACATCCGCGTGGGCGAAGTCGCCCGGGGTTCGGTCTCGGTAACCACAGCCAGCGGGAGCCTCGAGATCGGCATCCACCATGGCACCGCCGCCTGGTTGGACCTGAGGACCCATTACGGCACCGTGTACAACAGCCTCGACGCCACCGAGGCGCCGGCGCCGGGGTTTTCCTCGGTAGAAGTGCACGCTCGCACTTCCTTCGGTGACATAGCGGTCCACCGCAGTGGCGCCTCTGCCCCCTCGAACGGCAGGGCGGAGGTCGAGCCAGGGGACGCCCCATGACGGCCGCGTTGAAAGTGCCGGGACTACACCAGGCCTCTGGCGAAAAGGTCGTCCCGGACGGTACCGACCTCGACATTGGAGAAGGAACTGCCTTTCCTCTTTCCTCTTCTCGGGCCCGATGGCGCCGGCAAGACCACCGCCGTTCACATCCTGTCCACGGTCCTCGAGCCCGATGACGGCCAGGCCGGCGCCGACTGCGGACCGCACTGACTGCACTGACTGCGGGTCGCGGGCGACGTCAAAAGACTGGGTGTCAGAACCGTTGTTGCTCTTAGGTTTTGACACCCAAAAGCGGTTTTGGCACCCAAAACCGCTGAGGCCCAGGTAACTCGCCGCCCTCATAAGACAGCGGCACGACGGGCCGCTCCCTACTCGGCGAGCAGTTTGAGTGGACCTCAGGTAAGGCCGAGGCGTCGTGCTTCTCTTTACACCGCGGCTCAAAAGCGATATCACTTTGATAGATCGCCGCCACTAGAGCCGGCGCCAGAGGTCCAGGAGGCATCCGGATGACATCAACAGCAGGCGTTCCCCAGCCGGGCACGCGGGCCAAGTCAGTCGACGAGCGGCCCTACTCATCATGGCCCGGCTTCGCCGTCCTCCCGGTAGTAGTCCCGATCTACATCGTGGCTATCGTGCTGGTCAGCCACGGCGCCGGGCCCGACAGATGGGTGGCCATAGCCCTTTTCGCCATCGGTACGGCCGGCATCGCCGGCCTCACCACCGTTACCCCCGGTCAGGCGCGGGTAGTCCAGCTCTTCGGGGACTACCAGGGCACCGTGCGCACAGAGGGCCTGCGCTGGGTGAACCCTTTTGCCGTCCGCCGCACTGTGTCGGTCCGGGTCCGCAACAAGGAAACCCCGACGGTCAAGGTCAACGACGCCGATGGCAACCCGATCGAGATCGCCGCCGTCGTCGTTTGGCAGGTCAGGGACAGCGCCCGGGCCACTTACAACGTCGAAGACTTTGTGGCCTTCGTAAACACCCAGAGCGAGTCTGCGCTTCGCCACGTAGCCAACAGCCACCCCTACGACAATTCCAACCTGCGGACGCTCTCGTTGCGCGACCACACCGACGAGGTGGCCCAGGAGCTGGTGGAGGAGATCGGGGACCGGGTCGTCCCCGCCGGCGTCGACATCCTCGAGGCCAGGATCACGCGTCTCTCGTACGCGGCCGAGATCGCCCAGGTCATGTTGCGGCGTCAACAGGCCAACGCCGTGGTGGCCGCCCGCTCTCGCATCGTCGAGGGTGCGGTGTCGATGGTCGAGATGGCCCTGAAGCGGCTGGCCGACAACGATGTGGTCGAGCTGGACGACGAACGAAAAGCGGCGATGGTGTCGAACCTGATGGTCGTCCTGTGCGGTGACCGTGAGACCCAGCCGATCGTGAACGCCGGGTCCCTGTACCAGTAGTGGCCGGGTGGGCGTCAGCGCGCTGAGAGCAGGAGTGCGGGAGCGTCGTGGCAGACGCCGGACCGGCCGAGCGTAAGAGCATCCTCATACGCCTCGACCCGATCGTGCATGACGCCCTGGCGCGGTGGGCTTCAGACGAGCTGCGCAGCACCAACGCCCAGATCGAGTTCATCCTGAGGCGTGCCCTTGCCGATGCGGGCCGGGCCGCTTCGTCGCCTCCCTTGCCGAGGCGAGGTCGCCCGAAGTGGGAACGGCCCTAGAGCGCACTTCGGTCTCGCTCGATGGTCGCTACGGTTGTGCCGTGGGCAATTTACGGGCCGGCGGGCGGTAGGCAATCAGGGTGGCGAGCCCCCCTACGCAACGCCAGCGGGTGAGCCGAGATGCCAACTTCTACCGGTTGGCCCTGCTCGTACTGCTCACCCTGCTGGCCGTGGTGGGCCTGCACGCCAGCACCTCGGCACCGGTCTGGGGTAGCCACACCAAGGCCTACGACGCCGAGGTGGCCGGCGCTTTGGAAGTGATAGCTATCGTTTTGTTCCTGGTACTGGTCGTCCGCCACCGGAGAGCTTCCTCTGACCCGCCCATGGTGGCAAGGCTCCGTACGGCGTTGATGTACGTCCTGGCCGCGGGCATGGTGGCGCTGGCCATCGCTTTGATCGACCTTCTGGTAAACCTGCACCTGCCCACTCAGCCCCTGCGGGGGACGAGGACCGCCCCGTTCCACCTTCCCGGGCGGTTGCGTTTGCCAAAATCGAGCTCGGCGTCGAACTCGAGCTTCCCCTTCAGCGAGGTGTTCTACGGCATAGCCGCGGCCCTTTTACTGGCCGCCATCGTGTGGCTGGCGCTGAAGGCCATCCGCAACAGGCGCGTCGAACTGCTGCCCGAGCTCGAACCGCCGGCCGAGGAGTACGGCAGCACGCTGGAAGAAGCGATCCTGGGCGGCCAGCGCGCCCTCCAGGAGCTCGACGACGCTCGGGCGGCCATCATCGCCTGCTATGTGGCCATGGAAGCAAGCCTGGCCCAGGCCGGGACGGCCCGGTCGGTGGCGGAAACCCCGGACGAACTGCTGGCCAAGGCGGCCAGGGAGTTGTTGATCAGCCCGGGCCCGGCGTCCAGGTTGACGTCTTTGTTTTACGAGGCCAGGTTCTCCAGCCACCCCCTCGACAGCGACGACAAACAGGCGGCCGAGCTGGCGTTAGCCGAGCTGGCGGCGCAGCTCGGGGGCCGGAGGGTGGCGGAGGCGGGGGCCGGGTCGTGAACCACTTAGAGCCAGAGCTCCGCTCACGCCAGCGCCGCCGACCCCAAGAGCCGGGCCTCTGGCATGCCGCCCGCCCGGAGCTAGTGGTGGTCTCGGTGGCCGTGGCGGCGTGCGCGGTGGCCGCCTACGCCGTGGCCGGCGGGCCGGCTGCCGTCACGGTCGTGGTGGTGTTCTCCGCAGTCGCCCTGGGCGTGTTGAGCGTCCTGTTGCCGTCGGGCGAAGGGGCGCCGGCCACGCCCGAGACCCCGGGGAACAGGGCCAGCCCGACGGCGTCGTTCATAAATTACTGGCGCATGAGAAGGGGCCTTTCGGACGCCATGTCCTCCACGGCGGCCTATCGGGCCGGGCTCGGCCCCAATCTGGAACACGTACTGGCCGCCCGGCTCTCCGAGCACCACGGGGTCAGCCTCTATGGCCAACCCGAAGTGGCCCGGAGCATACTGTGCGCCAACGCCAGGGACGGGGACCTGTGGCGCTGGGTCGACCCCACCCGTCCCCCGGGAGGCGACCTCGATGGGCCCGGCATCCCACCGAGGACGCTAGCCCGGCTCGTGCAAAGACTGGAGCAACTGTGAGCCTGGAACAACTGTGAGCGAAGCAAGTGTGAGCGAAGCAACGGTGGGCGAGCCGCGCACCCCGAACGAGACGGCGCAACTGTGTACGAAGGTCCTCGACGAGATAGAGCGCGCCGTGGTCGGGCGCAGGCGCAGTCTCGAGCTCGTCCTGATCGGGATCCTCGCCGCCGGCCACATCCTGCTCGAGGATCTTCCCGGGCTCGGTAAGACGCTGATCGCCCGGTCGTTCGCCAAGGTCTTGGGGCTGGACTTCGCCCGTATCCAGTTCACACCGGACATGCTCCCGTCCGACGTGGTGGGCGCCCCTTTCTACGATCAGCGGACGGGCGAAATGATCTTCCGGCCGGGCCCCGTTTTCACCAACCTGTTGCTGGCCGACGAGATCAACCGGACGCCGCCCAAGACGCAGGCCGCCCTCCTGGAGGCCATGGGGGAAGGCCAGGTGAGCGCCGACGGCGTGACGAGAAGGCTCCGCCAGCCGTTCGTCGTCCTGGCCACGGACAACCCCATCGAGTACGAGGGGACCTACGAGCTGCCCGAAGCTCAGCTCGACCGCTTCGTCATGAGGTTGCGCCTTGGTTACTTACACCCGGACGACGAGGTGGCCATGGTGCAGCGCCGGCTCGACCGGGGCCGGGAGCTGGTCGAGCTGGCCCAGGTCATCGACGCCGGCGAGCTCCTGGCCATGCGGGAGTCGCTCGAACAGGTAGAGGTGTCTGCGGACTTGCTCGACTACGCCGTCGCCATCGTCCGGGCCACCCGCGGCCACGCTCAGATCCAGGTCGGCGCCAGCCCGCGCGGCAGCCTGTCCCTGGTGCAGTTGGCCCGCGGGGAAGCCCTCATGCACTGGCGTGATTACGTCATACCCGACGACATCAAGCAGATCGCCGTGGCCGCTTTAGCTCACCGCGTCGTGCTCCGGCCGGAACTATGGGTGCGCCAGGTCAGCTCCGACGACGTCATTGCCGGAGTGCTGGCCACGGTCCCGACACCTCGGACCGACCCCTCGGCGGGCCAGAGCCGGCCAAGTGGGGACCGGCAAGTTGGGGACCGGCAAGTTGGGGACCAGGCCGGCCACCGCCAGCCCGGCGGAAATGAGCCCGTGGAAGGGCAAGCCGCCGAGCGGCGATGACGGGCCCCGGGAGATGACGGAAGTGGCGAGATGACGGAACCGGCGAGATGACGGAACCGGGGAGCGGCCGTCTCCCTCTTGACCGGCTGACCAGCCGGCGGCTCGATTGGAGGGTTTCCCGTCACGCCCGGCGATTGTCTCTGCTGGCCCTGGCCGGGCTGGCCCTGGCCGTGGTGACCAAGAGGCCCGAGTTCGTGGCTGTGGCCGCCCCCGCCCTGGTGCTGCTGGGGACCTGGCGAGGGGCCAAGCCCGAGGTTGTCCAGGTTGCCGTTCAGCTGAGCGCGGGCCGAGTGTTCGAGGGCGAGCAGGTGGCCGTGGACGTAGTCGTCACGGGCCTTGGCGACAACCCGGTGGAAATGCTGCTGCACCCTTCAGACGGGATCGAAGTCGTCAGGGGCCACGACCGCGCCGCCACTACCCCGGCGCGCTTGTCCCTGGCGGTGACCCGCTGGGGCCGGTACTGGCCAGGGTTCGTCGAGGTGGTGTCGTGGGACCGTTGCCGCCTGTTCGAGGCCCACACGTTTGTGCCGGTGCCGGAACTCGACTGCTACCCCTTGCCCGCGCAGCACCGCAAGGCAGTCGTTCTGGGCCCGCTAGCCAGCCGGGCCGGCGATCATCCCGCCCGTACCCCCGGCGAGGGGATGGAATTTGCCGGCGTACGTGAGTACGTGGCCGGGGACCGGCAGCGCAGCATCAACTGGGCGGCGACGACAAGGCGGGGCCGCCTGCAGGTAAACACTTTCGCCGCCGAGCGCTCCGAGGATCTGGTGCTCGTCGTAGACGCCACATCCGACGTCGGCAAGCCGGGCTCGACGACGGTGGACCACGCCCTTCGGGGGGCTCTCGGGGTGGCGCGTACCTATCTCGACGCCCGGGACCGCGTGGGAATGGTCTTTTTCGGCGAACGCATGCGATGGCTCGCTCCCGGTATGGGCGACAGGCAGTTCTTCCGCTTGCTGGACGCCATCATGGCCGGAAGAGCCGGTTGGTCGTCGGGCAATGACATCACCCGCCTTCCCCGTGTCGCCCTCCCCCCGGGCGCCGCCGTGATCGCGTTCAGCCCCCTGCTCGACCACAAGTTCATCGAGACACTGAGGGACCTCCGCCAGCGGGGTTTCTCCGTGATCGTGGTCGACGTGCTCGACGCCGCCCCCAAGCCCACCCGCGACCGGCTCGACCGGCTGGCGCAGCGGATATGGCGCCTCGAGCGCGAGGCCCTGATGTTCTCCATAAGGGAAATCGGGATCACGGTTGTGGCCTGGGACGGGAAGGGCGAACTCGCTTTACCCGTGCAACGGCGTAGCCGGCAACCCGTAGGGGCACGGCGATGACGCCCCGGCCGGCCAATGGGTGCTGGCCACGGGGGAGTGCCGGCCGCCGATGAGGTGCTGGCCGCCGATGAGGTGCTCACCAGCGGGACGGTGCCGGCCGCCGAGAAGGTGGTCCCCACCGGGGGGGCGCTCGTACCGGTGAGGTACATCCTGGCTGTAGCCATCCTCGGGGCCGTCTGTGTGGTCTGGGCCGCAGTCCCTCTGAAGGGGACTGGCGCGCCGGGGGTGATCCTGCTCGTCGTGGCGACCACCTGCGTTGCGGCCGGGTTGCTTCGGCTCGTCCGCAAGGACACGGGCCAGGGCGAGAGGTACGTTTTCCCCGGCCCGCTCATGCGGTTGGCACTGTCCGCCAACGACCTGCTCCTGCGGGCCGGGTGGGAGACCGGCGCCGTGGTCGCCATCGTCGTGCTCGAAGCCGTGCACCCGAGCCGGCCCTGGCACACGGGGCTCCTCGCCATAGGTGTGGTCGCCTACCTGCTGGCCGTGCACCGGGCCGAATCAGTTGTGCCTGCGGCTGTGTTCCGGGGCCAGACAAGGGTGGTACTTACGAGCCTGGCGCTGGTGGTCGTGGCCACGGGCGTGGCCACCATCCCTTCCGGCGCAGCCCAGTCGGGATGGCTGGAAATCCTGGCTGCATTGGCCGCCATGACGGCCGGCGCCCTCGCCCTCCCGCTTTGACACGCCCAATGGCTCCGGCGCCTAAACGCCGCTGTCCGGGTATTTACTTGCGGCCACTGAGGAGGTGTGTGACTGAATGATCCTGCTTTCGTCAGTCGTAACTGCCCGCACCGTTTGCACCGGTGGCACCGATGAGCACCGAGATGAGGATGCCGAGGGGGAATGTGCCCCAATAGCTCAGGTGTATGCCCAGGTTCCCCAGGAACAGCATTAGCAGGAACGTGGCTGGAAAAGTGGCGACGAGGAAAAGCAGGATGCCGACGAAAAACGCCCTGAGCATGAAGCCTCCATTTCTTTTCACGGCCGCGGCCGCGTTAGAACTGGTCCCGGTCCCAAGGGAACTCTGGTGCGAACTATACGCCGCCCTCTTGCCTGAACCGTGCATTTGCCGGGGCGGCAACAGTCTTCCCCTGCGCAAAACTCGGTGAAACCAGCGCTGCGGTCCGTCCTATAAAATCAGTCTCTCCCGGCCGGAATGGCTCTTATTTACCGGCAGGCGCGGCCATGGTGCCGTTCGCCCCGCCCGTCGTGAGCGAGAAGCGGTAAGACGTCGCCCGTCGCCGCCCGCTTGGCCGGTTTCTGACTGTTTTTGTACATAAGCCGTTCACGGCTGCGGCGCTTCGGTGGCCGTAAGGGCAGGCCCGCTAACCCTGCATTAGATCGTCAATTTTGTCGGAGCTGACTTCAGGGGCCGGCCCGGCGCGCCACCGCGCCCGCCGGGAGGCTCAGGCCGGGCAGCAGCTCGCTCGGGAACACGGGCACGCCGGTAGCGAACGACCGGTTGGCGGCCACGCCGGTCAACATGGCCCAGGCGCCGTCGAGAGCACCAGCCGCCCGGCCGAGCGGGTCGTCACCCACCTCACCGAAAATATCCTCGAGGAGGCGCTGGTCCCCGCCGCCGTG
>DATJUH010000200.1:0-7805 GCA_035502515.1 Acidimicrobiales bacterium | reverse complement strand
GCGTCCAGACCCAGCCCGGGCTGACCGCGTTTACCCGGATCCCCTGCGGGGCCAGGTCGAGGGCTTGGCCGCGGGTGAGGGCAAGGATGGCCGCCTTCGTCGCGTTGTAAGTCCAGCGGTTCGGTTGGGCCGCATGAGCGGAGATGCTCGAGACGTTTACCACGGTCGACCCACGAGGCATCATGGTGGAAACTTTGGCGGTGAGCATCGCTGACGCGACAACGTTGACGGAGAGGGCGCGGTCCCAATCGGCCCGCTGCGCCTTGGGCCCGCCGGCAATGAAACTCGCCGCACAATTAACCAGGTGGTGGACGTAGCCGTGACGCCCCCGGATAGCGGCCAAAGCGGCGTCGACTTCGGTCTCGTCGGTAATGTCCAGGAGGTACGACGATGCGCTCTCACCCAGCGCAGACTGGCATTTATCGAGAGATACCGGATCCAGGTCCAGCATGGCGACGTGGGCTCCTCGAGCAATGAAAGCAGATGTGCAGGCGGCGCCAATGCCTGAGGCCGCCCCGGTAACGATCGCCACCCGGCCGGCAAAGTCCTGCTCGCTCATCGAAGGCACCCCGGCCCTGTTGATAATAGGTTGCTAGCCGCGGCCCGCCTCCTCGAGGCTTACGGCCTTGAACGCCGGCCGGCCAAACTCGGTGGTCGGAGGCGTACCCTCCGGGTTGTAATGGTAGCGGTCCGTCCCCCGGGCCAGGAAGGCTTTGAAATTGGGATTGATGGAAAGGTCGTTTTTCACGTCGGTACCAGAGTAACGAAACGTCAAACCGATCCTCGGCCGGTCGGAGGGGTTGGCGGGCGAGCCATGAACGAGCCGATCGTCGTGGAGGGAGACCTCGCCCGGGTGCAAGCACAGCGATACGGCCGTGTCCTCCTTGAAAGTCCCCTTCTCCAATAACAAGGTCAGCACCGAATCGGTCTCATCAGGGTCGCACCGCTGGTGTTCGAGGACACCGGACGTATGAGAGCCGGGAACGATCTTCATGGCCCCGTTTTCCTCGTCCACCTCCGTGAAGGCGATCCACACGGTCACGGAATGGTGCGGTTCCATCGGCCAGTAATAGCCATCTTGATGCCAGCCGACAGTTTCCTTGGTGTGCGGCGCCTTGGCGAAAAAGTTGGACGCCCACATATAAAAATCGGGGCCCAGGACGCCTTCGACGAGATCCAGGATGTCCGGGTTCATGCCGATGTCGAACAACCAGCGGCTGTTCTCATGCCATTCGCGGATGTCCTTGAAAGTCTCCCCCGGTGCCAGCAAAGCAGCCAGCCGGCTCATTTTCTCGTTGTTCGAGCTCATCTCGTCAGAAGTGAAAATGGGCGGGAACCCGATAAGGTAGCCATTCTCCTGGAAGAACTGCTGTTGTTGCGGTGTGAGGCTCGTGGTCACGGGCAGTTACCCCTCCTCCGTTCGTGGTGCACCGCTCCTGGCCACCCAGGTCCGGTGGCCTACATTGCGTTCCGGCACCAGTGTCGTTTCGGTGCTGATATATCGCATCGTGTACCCCAGCCTCCGTCGCGGGCTCGAGTTCGGCTCCGCGCCATGCGCCATGCGAGCATCGTGGAGCGAACACTGGCCGCGTCGAAGTTCAAACGCCACGGCGGTGCTCGTGTCGAGGTCGACGATTTCGCTCGAGAAGGTGTTGGTGTCGCGGTCGACTGGCCGGTACCCGGCGAAGTCGGTCATCAGGTGAGAGCGCGGTATCACCTGCATGCAGCCATTAGCCCGGTCGACATCGTCGAGAGCCAGCCAGACGGTGACGATCTGGTCGTACCGATCGGCCCGGCCCGACCAGTAGTCGGCGTCACGGTGCCACGGCGTCGCCCGGCCCACACGCGGCTCTTTGCAGATGAAGTGGCTCGACCAGAGCAGGAAACTCGGCCCCAGGACGCATTCGACGAGATCGAGTACTGGTGGGGCCAAGAGAAAAGCCATGAGCCGCTGGTCCTCGAAGTGAGGAGTATCGAACTCGTCGCCCCGTTTGTCCGGACGCGCCGCCCGGTGCTCGTCATAGATGGCCGCCAACTCGTCGAGCTCCTTATCGCTCAAAAGCTGGTCTCGATAGAGCAGGTAACCCTTGTCCCGGTAGTCCTCCACCTCTTCCCGGCTGAGCAGGGAATTCGGCGCCTCGCTAGTCATGCAAACCCTCCTTGTATGCTCCTATTTGAACTGTGTTCCGGGCCGGGGCACTCGCCGTCGCCTTCTCTCGACAGCAGGCCGGCGCGTTAGCCTCGGCCCTGACGGCGTCCCCTCACTTCGGCGACCGGCGCCGCTGGTAGATGGCGGCACAAAGCGCAGCCGTAACTCCGATCCGCTCGCCCAGCGCGGCCGCCACCACCGGGCAGGGAAGGTTGCTGGCCAAGCACTCTGTGTCCACGATGTGCTGCGCCGTAGGCAAAAACAGGTCACCCGCCCGCACGGCCAGGCTCCCGAGCACGACGACTTCTGGCGAGAGAAGATCGACCAGGTAGGAAATTCCCTGCCCGAGCATCGTGGCGGCTTCGTCTATGACCGAACCGGCGGGACCGTCGCCCCTGCGCGCCAGTTCCACCAGGAGCTTGGCCTCCACATTGGCCGGCCAGTGCCCCGGGTACCGCCATTCCGCCAGACGAGACAGGCCGGCGCCGCTGGAGAACGCCTCCCACGAGCCGGCTTTGCCGTAAGCAGTGGGACCTTCAGCGGCCATGCGCCAGTGACCGACTTCACCCAGATCTCCTCGGCCCCGGCAGAGCCGGCCATCGACTATAAGGCCCGCTCCGAGCCCGGTGCCAAAGGTAAGGAACACCAGGTTGTGGCACCCCTGACCGGCACCGAAAATCCACTCCGCCAACGCCCCGGCCTTGGCGTCGTGCTCGATATAGCTGGGCAAGCCGAAGTAATCCTCCAACAGTTGACGCAAGGGAACTGAGCCCCACCCTGGCAAGTTGGGTGGGGCATAAATGACGCCTTTCTCGGCGTCCAGGGGACCGCCGATGCTGACTCCGATGGCTCCCGGTCTTAGCGCATCGCCCAGAAGCCGGTCCCCCAGTGCACAGATCGTCTCCCACATGGCGTCGAACTCGCCACCCGGTGAGCTGGGCTCGACGACTTCCTCGAGGATGGCGCCGGAACTCGTACCGAGTGCCGCCGCGATCTTGGTGCCTCCGACGTCGAAAGCCAGGATCGGCTCGTCCCCGGCGTCGTTGGCTTTTTCCGCGGTACCCAGCCTGGCGGCGACGGGATTGGATGGTAGCGAATGCGGCATCGATGTGTTTTCGTAACTCTTGTTCAATTAAAGCTGGAGACGGGCGGTCGGGCGCGAAGGCGGAGCGGCGTCCGTGAGTTGGTGAAGTGCTCGGGCAGCAGCGAGTGGAATGCCAAGATGGCGGCCCCAATCGCATTGGCGACCTCGCCGATGCCGCTGACCGTAACTTCGGTGGCAATTATGCTGCGTCGGAACGCTCGCCGCTTGACGCGGTCACGGATGATGGGGACGAACACCTCCTGGACTTCCGCCAAGTGCTCGCCGCCCAGGACGATCTCGTCCACGTCGACCACGTTGAGGACGCTTACCAGCGCCGCGGCCACTTTCTCGGCCGCCTTTGTGACTATGGCAGCCACCTTGGGCGAAGTGGGAGCCGCTTCCATTACCTCTTTGAGGGAGCGGAAGGCTCCGTGCCGGGAAGCATCTCGCAGGATGGACAGCACGGAAGCCTCGGTCTCGAGGCACCCGACGTTCCCGCACTCGCACACTCGTCCGTTGGCATTGATCACGACGTGGCCGATCTCCGTTGCGTTCCCAGTCGTGCCGCGATAGACCTCATCGCCCAGGATCAGCCCACCACCGATACCCAGGCCCCAATAACAAAACAGGAATGGCGAGTGCCCGTGCGGGAGCCGCCATGCATGCGCCATGGCTGCCGCCGTGGACGCGTTGTCGACCAGCACAGGTAGGTCGAAGGCGGTACCCAGTTCCTTCACCACATCGACCCGCTCCCAGTTGGGGAAGTTCGGCGGCCCAATTATGGTGCCAGATTCTACGTCGAGCGGGCCCGGCGAGGTGATGCCCACGCCACACAGCCGAGGACGCCGGGCTGACCACTCAGAGGACTTGAGCAGTCGCCGCACCTCTCGCTTCATTTCGTCCAGGATGGCGGTGGCCGGCACGGCCCCGGGCAACGGTCGCGAAACGCCCCATCTGACCGCTCCTCCCAGGTCGAGTACCACGCCGCTCCAGAAGTCGCGCTCGATGCCGAACCCTATGGCAAACGCTCCGTCCTCCGGTACTCGCAGCCCAACCGGGGATGCGCCGGGGCCCTTGCCCCGTTCCATCTGGGTTTCTTCCACCAGACCAGCTTCGATGAGGACCTGGACCACTCGACCTACAGATTGAGCGGATAAACCGGTAAGCGAAGCCAGTTGGGTACGCGACACGACATCGTGAGCACTGATGGCGCGAAAGACCAGGCGCTCGTGAAGGCGGCGTAAGGACGCCTGCGGGGAAGGCTCCTGCTCATCGGTGGCCAGGAAGGCACCTCGTCCATCGCCTTCCAGCGCACCAAACGGTCTCAGCAGCCTGGCCATCGGGGCACCCCCGCCTGCTCGCGCCTCGCCCCTCGCTGGCCGGATGCCGCGCCGTTGCCTCCGTCCTCGTTCCTTTCAGCACTTTGGGCGAAAATCACTTGCAACCAGCCACCTTCTGCTAACCAGCTTCGGCGATGCGACGTGCATCCGCTATACAGTTCTATGGAGTACCCCTTCGTACCAGCTTCGAACGGTCGTCAGGTCAAAGGGAGGCACCCCGGTGAGGTGGTGGTTACGGGCGGTGCCACCTTCGTCCTGCCACTCCACGACGAGCATCGACGGCTCCGCCGGCAGCTCGAAAGCGCCTATTTCCACGGTCTCATTGGCAGGGGCCTCGTACCTGCCCGACAGTATCCTCGCGTCTTCGTCGACGCCGGTCACAAGGAACGTCCCCGGTGACGTCGCGCATGGTGTCATTACCGGCCAACACAGGGAGGCGCCCGCCCTTAGCCTCACCGACCCCGGGCAAGCGCTCACAAACTTGGGGCCAAGCCTTCGTGATCGTCAGTGGCAACTGAGTCCTACCGCCCCGCTAGCCTCTTTCTCGGTGCGGTCGGCGCATCTTGCCGCGTTTTGCGGCAATCTTTGCACTAGAGCGCGACAAGATCGCCGGGGTGCACCGAAAAGGAGGGTCCCACTTTTGTCGCCAAAAGGGCAACGATTACCACGCCAACGAGGCCCAGTGACACTGCGGAGGCCCCGTTCGGGCGCAACACTCTTTTTGATTTTGGTAGGAGTGAGGGGATGACTTCTGGCCCGTCTAAAACGATGCAGGCGTGGGTGGTGACCGAGCCCGGACCGATCGAGACCAACCCTCTCAGCTATGTCGAGAAACCTGTGCCGGCGCCGGCTCGCGGAGAATTGCTGGTCCAGGTCCTGGCTTGCGGCGTTTGCCGTACTGACCTGCATGTCAGCGAGGGTGATTTGCCGGTGCACCGTGAGCACGTCACACCTGGCCACATGGTCGTCGGCCTGGTGGTGGCACTGGGCGACGGCGTTACCGATTACGCCGTGGGCGACCGGGTGGGCGTAGCTTGGCTGCGGTACGTCGACGGGACCTGCACATACTGCCGCCGTGGAAACGAAAATCTCTGCCCCAGCTCGCTCTACACCGGGTGGGACGCCGACGGCGGCTACGCAGAGTACACGACCGTGCCCGGGCCGTTCGCCTATCGGCTGCCGGGCGGCGTGTCAGACGTCGAATTGGCGCCATTGCTGTGCGCCGGGATTATCGGCTACCGGGCGCTATTGCGCGCATCGCTGCCGGAGCGCGGCAAGCTGGGGTTGTACGGGTTCGGCGATAGCGCCCACCTGGTGGCCCAGGTGGCTATGGCCCAAGGTGCCACTGTCCATGCCCTCACCCGTGGCGAGGCGTCGCAGCGGCTGGCGCTCGAGCTGGGGGCTGCGTCGGCCAGAGGCGCGTACGACTCCCCGCCTGACCCCCTCGACAGCGCCATCCTTTTCGCGCCGGTCGGGGACCTCGTGCCGGTGGCGATGCGGGCGCTAGACCGTGGCGGGGTCCTCGCCGTAGCCGGGATCCATCTGACCGACACGCCGCCCCTGAACTACGAGCGCGAGCTGTTCTACGAGAAAGAGCTCCGCAGCGTCACTTCCAACACCAGGCAAGACGGCCGCGAGTTCCTGGATCTCGCCATGCAGTACCACGTCCGGGCCACCACACATGTGTACCCCATGTCACGAGCGCTACAGGCCCTCCAGGACCTCAAGGCCAGCGCTTTCGACGGGGCCGCTGTTCTGGTCAACGACAGCGATACGACAAAATGACCTCACGCGACCGTGGGGACGGTTTGTGACGGTTCTCTGGACATGAACCGTCCGGTCTTCTCCCCGGGGTGGTCGCCCGTGTGGCCCGGGTTGAGTACCCGAGGATGGTAGAAATCCGCCTCCCGGGGAGACCTGGGCCCGGTTTTACGCCCTACGTCCATCCGTTCGAACCCCTATCGGTGCAGGCCTACGCCTATATGGAGGGGGCGAATGCGACGCCCTTGCGGTCTCGCCCTTACGATTGTGGACTTGGAGACTGCCGGCATTTCCTCGTCCGTGCGCCACCCGGCCACCAGCGCCCCCTGTGTAGGCGTAGACATCGGCGGCTCCAAGGTGCTAGCAGTCCGTCTGAGCGGCGCCGGCCAGGTCGAGGCCATTGACAGGCGGCCGACCCCTCACTCGGCCCAAGAGATCGTCGAGGTCGTCCTGTCCGTGGCCGGCCAAGTCCTCCCCGATAACGGCCCCGGCCAAACGGCGCCCCTCGGCGTCGGCTGCCCGGGAATGGTCGACACCCATGGCGTGCCCCAGTTCTGTCCCCACCTGCATTGCGTCGACGGCGTCGACATCCGCTACGAACTGGCCCGCCGCCGGCCTGAGGGAGCGACCACTATCGTGTCGAACGACGCCACCGCCGCGTGCTGGGCCGAGTACTCTCTCGGGGCGGCCCGAGGGCACGACCACGTGCTGATGGTCACGCTCGGCACGGGGATCGGGGGCGGGTACGTGATGAACGGCCGGCTCGTCGACGGCGCCCACGGATTTGCCGGGGAAATCGGCCACATGGTCGTCGACCCGTACGGTCCTCCGTGCCCCTGCGGCAAACGTGGCTGCTGGGAACGCTTTGCCTCAGGGAACGGCCTGGGCACCCTGGCCCGCGAGGCGGCGCAGGCCGGGAGGCTGCGAGCGGTAATGCGCCTGGCTGGAGGCGACGCCGAGGCCGTGCGAGGCGAGCACGTGACCGCTGCCGCCCTCGAAGGAGAGCCTCAGGCCCTCGACGTGATGAACACCTTCGCCTGGTGGCTCGCCCTTGGCCTGGCCAACCTGGCCAACGCCGTCGACCCTTCGGTCATCGTCCTCGGCGGGGGACTGATCGAGGCCGAGCGTGTCGTCATGGGCCCTGTACGGAAGGCTTTTGCCGAACTGGCTGAGGCCCCCGGGGCACGGTCCGTCGACATCGTCCCCGCCCACTTTGGCGAGCGCGCCGGAGCTGTCGGGGCCGGGTTGCTGGGCGCCGAACGGGCTGCCGGCCGTTGGTAGGCAACGGGATTCTCCTCACCATCAGCAGCAGAGGTCGAAGCAGTGGGGATTGACGGCGAGGCCGATGGAGGTCGGAACATGAGGGTCGGACTGGTGGGAGGTGGAGGGATGGCGCAGGTCCACCTGCGCTCCCTCCTGAGCTTGGCCGGCGCCGAGGTCTGCGGGCTGGCCGCGCTCGAGGTGGCGCCCG
>DATJUH010000199.1:0-14421 GCA_035502515.1 Acidimicrobiales bacterium | reverse complement strand
CTTTGGTCGTTCGGGAGCAGGCTCGTTGCCGGCCCCCTTGATCGCGCAGGGGTTGAAAGGGATTATCCCGTCCGAGGTTGCCTCGCCGAGGATCGTCCGGAGGAGCCGGTAGGACTTCGCCGCCTGCCCCGGCGAGTGCTTTGCTGCAACATCGGCGTGCCACGAGCGGACGAGCGGTGTCTTGATCTCCGCCAGCTCCCGGTCCCCGAGCGCGGGGAGGACGATCCTGTCAAGGAGGCCCGTCACGAGCTCGAGGGTACGGGGACGATAGTGCCCGGTTTTCTGCTTACGCTCGAGCCAGCCTGCGACATATTGAGCAAGCGATTCTTTACCGGCGGTCGGGTCTATCCAAATCCCTCTGTTGATGTCCGCTTGTATGTTGGCCAGCCAAGCGCTGGCGTCGGCCTTTGATGGAAATGTCGAGGGCGCGACGAACCGTTGGCCGTTGACCTTGTAGCTGGCTTGCCACGAGCTCTTGCCGGCCGGGCGGATGTTGCCGAAGGCCCTACGCCGAGTCGCCATCGGGCTCCTTTCCTCGGGCCACACAGTAACCTCCGGAAGGGACAGTTACAGTGGAGTTACAGTACGAGGGTCCCGGGCAGTCGGGCCGATTGTGCTTACCCGCTTGAGCAGGCATTTTAGCCGAGCGGGCGACGGGAATCGAACCCGCATGACCAGCTTGGAAGGCTGGAGCTCTACCATTGAGCTACGCCCGCAGTTCAGTAGAGAGGCTAGCAGACAAGGGTCCCGCCGGTGCCGCCGGACCACCCCGGAGCTTCGGCCGACAGCAGCTCGCCCTCTGGCAATGCCGGCCAGAGGCAGGAAGCGCCCGCCACGCCCCGGCCCTTGGGTCGCCTGGTGGGTTGAAGCGTTCGGGGGCCGCCCGCCGGCCCCTCACCGAACGAAGCCGACGAGAACGGCGTTGCCCGGTGCTCACGAACCCGGCAGGTGCCCGGCAAAACGTCACCCATCGCGGCGCCCGCCCGCCTCACCGCATCCAAAGAAGTGTGCCGATCGGGCCTCACGGCCCCTTCTTGGTGCAATAACTTGTTCTTGTCGCGATTGCCATACTTTTTTTGCTCCCGAGCGCAACGAGAAGCACCGGCTGCACCGAGAAGAACCCAAATCCTCCGGGTCTCCCCAAATCCCCAGGTATCAGACTCTCCAGACTCTCCAGAATCTCCAGATCTATGAGTGCGGCTCCCGGAAAGTGCCTCGGGCCGTAGGCCAACAGGCGGACAGGATGTAGCTACTCGCATCCGGCAGTACCTGTAGTGAGGTTCCAGTCATCCACAACAATTTGCCAGCCCCGGCCTGATGTCTTTCGCAACAGCGCCCCGCCCTCACCCACAAGCCGTACCAATGACCCGTCGATGGCCCGGCCCGAGATGGCCCGTACGGCGAAAACGAGGGCCAGGCGGCCGGAAATAATCTCCCGCGTTACCGAGACCCGGACCGGCAGCCTGGTCTCCATCAGCTCCTCGAGGGCAGCTCGTACCTCTTCGGTCCGGCGGGCGCTCGACCAGGCGGCCAGGGCCAACGCCGCCTCAGGGTCGTACAACGCCACCGCCGCTTCGAGGTCGCCTTCGCTCAGTGCCTCGCCCACCAATCTGAGGGCTTCCGCCGGCTGGTCGGCGGTGGCCGGCTCGATCGGTTCGGGGTACATATGGGCGGGCTCCTGTTGGTTGGGTATCGGGGTTGCTCGACCGGGTACTGAACAAAGACCGGTCCCGGTAAGTGGCTGTGAGGCGCACCGCACCGGTGCGCCTCACCGCAACCTCTTTTATCCTGAAAAGGTTGTTTAGGGGATTAGGGGATGGTCGGGATCCCGACGGTGTGGGCCTCAGCCACGAAGCCGTCCGTATTACCTTTCGAATCGGTATAGAAGCCGACGACGTCGCCGATGTTGTTGAGGCCGTTCACGACCGTGCTGCCGACGCCGTCAGGGTCGCTGATCGTCTTCAAAGCGCCGTTACTGTAAATGAACCCGAAGGTCTGTTTGTGTTGGCCCACGTACATGCCGACCGCCGCACCCTCGTCGTTGAGGCCGAACAGCTCGGTCGTGGTCGAGCCGGGGACGGCCAATGTCTTCAACACGGTGCCGTCTTTGATGAAGCTGTCGATGTTGCCGTTGGCCTTGGTGAAAAAGCCGCCCACTGCGCCATGGTCGTTTATTGCGGTAGCCGTCGCACTGGTGGCGCCAGGCACGTTTACAGGGGTGAACACCCGCGTTACCCGGTTCCAAACGTAGGCGTGCGAGTTGCCCTTGGCGTCGTTGTAAAACCCGGCCGCCTCCCCGTTGTTGTTGACGCCGAGGAGCTGGTTGACCGGTGGCTTCGAGGTTGTCATCGGGTCGCTGACGGACGCAGTCACGCCGTCTTCGTCGAGGAAGCCGTAGTTGGCGCCCGAAGCAAGGGCGTAGAAACCGACCGTGTTGCCCCAGTCGTTGATGGCTGTGACCTGGGTCTGCTGGGAGTCGGTGAAGTTCTCGCTGGTGAAGGTGTTCCCGCTGTAAGGCGCAATCGTGTACCCCTTGTTGGGGTGGGTCGCGGCCGGCGAACCGCTGCCGAAGTAGCCGGAGATTTCGCCGAAGTCATTTATGCCCAGAAGCTGGTTGAACGTCGGGTCCTTGGGGTCGCCGAGCGTCGTGAAGCTGTAATGGGACGACGCGTTGGGGATGGCCACGGCCTGGGCCGGCGCCGCCAGGACGGCGGTCCCGGGCAGGACGGCGGCTCCTGCGGCCAGAGCGGCCAGGGCACAACCGGCGCCGACCGCCTTGGCCCCTGCGACTACTACCGGCGTGCGCCGGCTGGCGGTGCGGCCGGCGGCGCTGATGGAGGTGGGACCGGTGAAGAGGCGGACGAACGAGCACTTCGCTGATTGGTGTGACATTGGGGGACCTTTCTCTCCGGGTTGAGCCCAGGGCGATCGGCTCGGCCTGGGTCGGTTTGACTGATGGTTAGAGCGTCTTTGACCGCGCTGGGGGTGGTGCTGGGATGCTGGGGGAAACGCTGGGGGGCGCTGGTCGAGGCTGGTCGAGGCCCGCCTGGCCGCCCCCGCCTCGGCGAAGTCCCGCCGGTCGCTCGCTCGGGCGCCCCGCCTCGCCGAACTCGCGGCGGTCGCTCGCTCGCTCGGGCGCCCCGCCTCGCCGAACTCGCGCCGGTCGCTCGCTCGACGCTCCCCTCCGGCTTATACCTTGCGTGCCCGAGGCGACCACGAATAGCGTCGACGGCTGGCCAGAGAGGGCATAAAGGGTTGGTCTGCTGGCAACATCGACGCCCGAGCGGGCGTCGAACACCTACCGTACCGAGGAGGAGCGCCGTGAGCCTGGAAGAAAGCCGGAGAGCCGTTCGCACCGAGGGGGCGCCGGCACCGCTGGGAGGCTATTCGCAAGGGGTGGTGTCGGGCGGCCTGCTTTTTGTGTCGGGCCAGGTGCCCCTGGACCCGGTCACCCGGACCGTCCCCGCCCTCTTTGCCGATCAGGTCCGCCGCGCCCTGGACAACGTGGCCGCCATTGCCGAGGCCGCCGGCGCCCAGTTGGCCGACGCCGTAAGGGTTGGGGTCTTCCTGGCCAACCTTGACGACTTCGACATGATGGACGCCGTTTACCGGGAGTACTTCCACGACCCCATGCCCGCCCGCACGACGGTCGGGGTGGGGATCCGGGGGTACGACATCGAGATCGACGCCATAATTGCGCTGAGAGCCGCTCTGTGACATCTGGCGCATCCGAAGCGCCGGCCGCAGGCGAAACCACGGGGGCGAACGCGCTCGAAGATATCGCCCTGCCGGCGATGCTCCTGAAGCAGTCCGCCCTGGAGAACAACATCGCCGTCATGGCGCACTACGCCGCCGGCCACGGGTTCGTCCTCGCCCCGCACGGAAAGACGACGATGGCGCCCCAGCTTTTCCGGCGTCAACTCGAGGCGGGGGCGTGGGGCATCACCGTGGCCAACATGGCCCAGGCCGTCGTCGCCTTCGAGGCCGGCGCGCCGCGAGTCCTGGTGGCCAACGAGATTGTCAGCCGGCCCGACGCCCGGGCCGTCGTCGACGCGCTGGCCTTCCCCGCTCCCCTCCCGGCCGGGCCCTCGCTACCGGACGCCATCCCGGCGACCGCCTCCCGAGCTGCCAGTCCACTGCGTGCCCGTTCCGGCGGCGGCCAACGTGAGCTCTATTGCCTCGTCGATTCCGTGGCCGGGGTGGAGCTGCTCGACCGCAACCTGGGACTGGCCGGCATGGCCGACCGGGCCCGGGCTTTCGTCGAGCTGGGGGTGCCGGGCGGCCGCACCGGCGCTAGGAGTGAGGACGAAGCGGTGGCGGTGGCCGGCGCGGTGGGAGCCAGCACGCACCTGCGCCTGGTCGGAGTGGAGGGGTACGAGGGTTTGCTGGCGCCGGACCGTTCTCCCGAGGCGCTGGCGAAAGTGGACCGGTACCTGGACGGTCTGCGTCGTTTGACCCTGCGCCTGGCTGATGACGGGGCGTTTTCGACGGGCGGGCCCGTCCTTGTTTCCGCCGGCGGGAGCCGGTTTTTTGACCGCGTAGCGGCCGTGCTGGGCGAGAAGGCCGACTACGGGAGCCACGACGTGCGCCTCGTCGTGCGGTCGGGTTGCTACCTGGTCCACGACCATGGCACCTACGCGGAGGCCTCGCCTCTGGCCGGCGCCGGTCATCAAGGGCCCGGCCTGGTCGGCGCACTCGAGGTTTGGGCTGATGTCCTTTCCGTGCCCGAGCCGGGTCTCGTCATTGTCGGGCTGGGGAGGCGTGATGCGTCCTTTGACCTTGGCCTTCCGGTGACTCTGGCAGTGGCCCGGCGCGGGGGCGGTGTGGAACCGCTCATCGGGATGGCCCTTTCCGAGCTAAACGACCAGCACGGGTACCTCCACCTGGCCGGCACGGCGGCGCCACTCGGTGTCGGCGACAAGGTCGGCTTCGGCATCTCCCACCCCTGTACCGCCTTTGACAAATGGCGGACAATACTTCTTGTAAATGACGGTTACGAGATCGTCGAGCGGATCGCCACCTTTTTCCACTAGCAAATTTGTCTTCAATTGAGCAAAGTTGGCCAGATGGACTGCGGCCGGCGCAGGACGGCGTGCCCTTTCCGCCGCGAGCTGATCAGCCCTGATCAGCCGCCCGCAGGCTCTCGTAAATACGGGCCGTTTCGGCCGCCGGCGGAGCGCCGAGTTCCTTGCGCAGAAAATCCTGCAGGTCTTGGTAGTGGCGGAGGGCGCGGGCCGGCTCTCCGAGGCGGGCCCAGCACTTCATCAGCTCCCGGTGGGCGGCTTCGTCGAGGGGCTCATGAGCGACGGCCCGCTCGTATATTTGCACCGCTTGACGGAACTGGCCCGCCTTCACGAGGATGGCGCCAGTGGCACCCAGGGCCATTTCGTAGTCCGTCCGAAGTTGCCGCCGGCGCAATTCGGCCCACTCGCCGGAGGCGGCACCCTCGAGGAAGTCGCCGCCGTAAACACTGATGGCTTTTTGCAAATGGGACAGGGCCTGAGGGCCGGGCACGCGCCGGGCGGCGGCCAGAGCATTTTCGAACTCGGTCACGTCGAACCGGTGCGGGCCCTCCGCGTTGAAGCGGTAACGGCCCCCGGCGAACACGACCCAGTCGCGGTCGCCGATGGCCCGGCGCAGGTCGCGCATGGCGCTGTGGAGAGCGTTGCGCAGCTGGCTACTGCTCAGGTCTGGCCACAAGGCTAGGCCGAGCTGGTCCCTGGTCCTGGGCGGCGACGCGCACAGCAGGAAAAAAAGCTCACGCGGTTTCGAATAACCCCAATCGGCCGGCTCCACGAGGCGTCCGTCGACCCGCACTTCCACCGCGCCGAGCGCTCTTATGGACAGGCCAGAGCGCCCCGACGCGGTTGTCCCGGCTTGGTCCGGCGTCACTTTCTTGGCCGCTGTGGCCAGGCGGGCCCGGTTGTGCGACTGGCGGTGTACGTTCTTGCCTTTACCGGTCGAGCCTCTACCGGTCGAGCCCTTACCGGCTGACCCTTTATCTGCCAACACGGTCTCCGGGCTCGGCGCGGTCAGGCGGTGCAAAATATCGTCGAAACTGGCTTTCTTTCCCTTCTCGAACGCGCCCTCGAATTCCTCCGCCGTCAATGCCGACCGGACGGCCCCCACGGTGTTGGCGTGATCGGGCTGCTCGCAAATCGGGACCGGCGTGCCGATCCTGGCTCTGGCGGCCTCGGCCGCACCCAGCAAAGCAGCCGCTTTTAGCGGTTCGCCGGACATCACTGCGGTAGAGGCCAGGTCTTCGAGCACGCTGGTCTGGCGCCACTGGTCACCCAGATCCCGGTGGATCTCCAGGCTCATTCGCAACATGGCGTGCGCTTGCGGGTCACCCCGGCGCAACGCCACCAGCCCGAGCTGATTGAGGCACCAGGCGGTCCCTTCTTTGAACCCGATCTCGTTGGAGATTGCCTTGCTCTTTTCCAGCAACTGTTCGGCCGCGGCCATGTCCCCGTCCAGCCGGGCGACAACGCCGAGGCTCAACAGGGACCACGCCGTGCCTTCGGCGTCGTCGAGCCCGCTGAACAAGTCCAGCGCCTCCTCGCAGTCAGCCCTGGCCCGTTTTGTGTCGCCCTGGAGCCAAGCGGCAAAGCCCAGGTAGCCATGGGCGCTGGCCACTCCCCACCGGTCGCCGGCCGCCGCGAAGAACGTTTTGCTCTCACTGTGGTGGCGTTCTGCTTGCTGGTACCGGCCTTGTTCCCTGTCCACCCCGCCCAGTCGCTGCAGCGTCAAGGCCATGCCTACGTCGTCTTTCAGGGTCTTGTAGAGGCGCAGGGCGGCAGTCAGGCGCCGGACGGCGGCGGCGTAGTCGCACTGGAGGAAAGCCAGGTACCCGCTGGCTCGCAGCGCTTTCGCCCGTACGGGGGCCGGGGCCCGGGCACCGGCGACGACCGCCCAGTCGAGCCAGTCCCGGCCTTCCCTGTAGTGGCCGTGGAGGTACCAGAAACGCCCGAGAGCTCCGGCTATCTCGAGGACCGCTCTGGCGTCGCCGGCCTGGCGAGCGAACTGCAGAGCGGCCCGCATGTCGTTCACCTCGAGCTCGAGGCGGGCCAGCTCGGCTGCTTGTGTAGCTCCGGCCAACCGCGGTTCCGCTCTGGCCGCTCGTCTGAGCCACCAGCCCAGATGGGCCTGCCGGCACTGCTCGGTTTCGCCTTCCAGGCTCAATTGTTCGGCGGCGTACTGGCGGACAGTCGCTAGCAGGCGGTACGTGGCCTGCCCGTCGGCCACATCGGCCACCACCAGGGACTTGTCCACCAGGCGGCGGAGAGCGTCGAAGGCCGCCGAACCGTCACCACCCGAGACCGCGACCCGGGAAGCGGCCTCGAGGCTGAAAGGGCCGACGAACACCGACAACCTGCGCAGGAGCTCTTTTTCGTCGTCCTCGAGGAGCTGGTGGCTCCAATCCAGAGTGGCCCGGAGAGCCTGGTGCCGGGCCGGTGATGTCCGTGGCCCGCCAACCAGAAGACTGAAGACATTGTCGAGGCTGGCAGCCAGCTCTTCGACGGGCAGCACCCGCAAATTGGCCACCGCCAGCTCGATGGCCAGCGGCAGCCCGTCGAGCTGCTGGCAGATCCTGGAAACGGCCCGGACGTTGCTTTCGTTCAGGTCAAAAGTGGGGAGGGCGGCCCGGGCACGCTGCACGAACAGCTCGACCGCCTCGCACAATGCCAGTACCTCCAGGCTCTGCCCTGCGCCCGGCACCTGCAAGGGCTGGACCCGCCAGAGCACCTCTCCCGGCAGCCCCAGCGGTTCCCGGCTGGTGGCCAGGACGCGCAAGCCGGTGCAGCTGACCAGCAGCTCGGCGCACAGGTTGGCGGCCGCTGACACCACATGCTCGGCGTTGTCGAGCACGACCAGCGCATCCCGAGAGCTCAATGCCTCGACGATGCCGGCCGCTCCGCTCTGGCCCGGGCCCTCGTGGCCACCGACCACATCAGCGACGGCCATGTCGACGAGCTCCGCACTGACTGGCGCCAGCTCAACCCAGTGGGACTCGGCGCCGGCCTGGCGCCAGGACCGTGCCGTCTCGGCCGCCAGTCTGGTTTTGCCGACACCCCCGGGGCCCAGCAACGTGACCAGGCGGCTGTCCGATAGCCGCCTCCTGAGCTCGCCCACTTCGTCCCCCCGTCCTACGAACGGGGTCAGGGCCACCGGCAGCTGCCCGCTATTGGCATGAATGCTCCCGGCCCCGCCAGCGAGTACCTGTGAGCCGGGTTTGGCAGTCATGCAGACGCGTTCCTGAGAAAGCTGAAGCAGATCGACCTGTTCAGGTTGCCGTGGTGCCCAAGTGAACACTAGCCGCGCGCAGCCATCCGGAGATTGAGCCGGGCCTGTGCGTCTGGCTGGCCGGTGAAAAGCCGGTAAAGACGAGCCGGGCGCGGCGGTGGCCTGGTGGCGCCGGCGCCGGAGCGCGATGATCCTTGCGTGCGTACGACACCCATCATCGGCGAGAAGCCCTGGTTCGGTCCCCGCCGCCTGGGGTGGGGACTGGCCCCGATATCACTCGAGGGGTGGGCACTGACGGCCCTCTTCGCCGTGATAACCGGGGTGGCCAAACGCAAGGGGCTCCCGAGGCAGCCCATGCAGGTGCTTCTGGGCTCCTTTTCGGTCATTGTGGCGCTGAAAGGCACGAGCCCGGGAGGGCCTCGCCGGCGCCGCATCTTCGACCTCGAGACAGGCCGGGCCTCGCCGTCCGGCCAGCCCGAAGCCGGCTAGCCCCAAAGGGCGTCGATGTCTACGGGCAAGTCATCCTGAAGTCCCGCCGAAGACAGGGTGAAACGCTCGGGGCTGCTCTCGACCACTTCGAGAGTGGCCAGCACAGCCTGGTCGACGAAGCGGCTAACGGTGGCGAAGTTATGCCGGTCATCCCTGGCCCGCCGGTGGTGCGGCATCCGTAGAGGGGTGTACATGTGGAGCTCGTCCCGGGCGCGGGTCACCGCCACATAGAAAAGGCGGCGCTCTTCTTCGAGACCGCTGGCCGACCCGAGCGCCATGTCGATGGGCAGCGAGCCGTCGATCACCTGCGGTATGTGCACTATGGGCCATTCGAGGCCTTTGGCAGAGTGGACGGTGGAAATCACGACGTAGTCCTCTTCCAGCGCCGGCGGCCCGGCCAGGTCGCCGGTGGCGGCGGGAGGGTCGAGGACGAGCTCGGCCAGCCAGGTGGCGAGGTCGGTGGCGGCCGCCGCCGCCCCGGCCAGTCGTTCCAGGTCACCGAGACGCACGGCCGCGTCGGTGTAGCGCCCGAGCACGAGCGGGCGCACCGCCTGCAGCACGCCTTCAGCCCGCCGGCCAGGCGCAGTGTGCGCTCTGGCCGAGGCCAATGCGTTAAGAGTGCCCGAAAGCGAGCTGCGGGCCGGGGCCGGGGCCTGCGCCACCAGCTCGGGCCAGCGGTCGACCGGGTCGTCGGCTGAGCCCAGGACGATTTCTGTCAGCGAGCGGGCGCTGGCCGGTCCGAGCCGTTCGTGCAAACGGAGCAGCCGGTACCACGCCACTTCGTCATGGGAATTGTCGAGCAGGCGAGCGGCGCTGACGAAGTCCTTTACGTGGGCCGCTTCGAGGAACTTCAAGCCCCCGTACTTACGGTAGGGCACTTTGCGGACCGACAGTTCCACCTCTACCAGGTCGCTGTGGTGGGAGGCGCGCACCAGGACGGCCTGGTGGCGCAGCGGGGTGCCCCCCTCGTAGGCCGTCAGAACGGCGTCAGCGATGGCCTTGGCCTCGGCCGGCGCGTCGTGGCAGCGCACCAACCGGGGCCGCCGGCCGTCGGGACGGCTGCTGTAAAGGAGCACGTTGGTGTCGTCCCCCGCTGGTCGCAGGGCGTTGGCCACGTCCAAAACCGGCTGCCGCGAGCGGAAGTTGTGCTCCAGGCGGATCACGGATGCTCCCGGGTAGGCCAGCACGAGCTGGCGCATTTGCCCCGGCATGGAGCCGCGGAAACCATAAATCGCCTGCGCCTCGTCGCCCACGACGGTGAGCCCGCTGCCGTCGGGTGACAGGGCGCGCACGATGTCGACCTGGAGGCCGTTGACGTCCTGGTACTCGTCTACCAGGACGTAGTCGAACTTTTCCGAAAGGCCACGGCCCCAGGGCTCATGGCTGACGAGCGCTCGCCAGTAGAGCAGCAGGTCGTCGAAATCCAGCAGGGCCGCCTTGCGTTTTCGGGCCGTGAAGGTCCGGAAGAGCTCCGCCATAGAAGTCACGTGTGGCTCGCACCAGGGGAACTCGAGAGGTACTACCTCGGAAATCGGGCGGCCGGTATTGACGGCCCGGGAGTAGATCTCGACCAGGGTAGCCGGCCGGGGAAAGCGCGCCGTCGTACCCGTCAGGTCGTGTTGGCCGCGCAAGAGGTCCATGAGGTCGCACGCCTCGGCCGGGTCGAGCACGCTGAAGCCCTTTGGTAGCCCGAGGTTTTCGGCGTAGGCGGCGATGTACCTGTGCGCCACGGCGTGGAACGTGCCGCCGCGAGGCCGCTGCTTGCTGCCCAGGCGGGCCAGGAAAGCGGCGCGGGCCAGCATTTCGTCCGCCGCTCGCCGGGTAAAGGTGAGGAGCAAAATACGCTCGGCCGGCGTCCCCCGCTCGAGCAGGCAGGCGACCCGCGCCGTCAGGGCCCGGGTTTTGCCGGTGCCGGCTCCGGCCACGACCACGAGCGGCGTACGGCCGTGCGTGGCCACGGCGATCTGTGCCTCGTCGAGCCCCTCGTCCCAGCTGGCCACCTCGAACATATATTCGATCCTACTACGCCGGACGCCGGCGCGGGCCCGGGGCCGAGCCACACTTGGGGTATGACCGGACGGCCGGATCCGCTGCTCCTACCCTCGCCCTGCCTGGTCGTCCTCGTCGGTCCCGGGGCTTCGGGCAAGTCGACCTGGGCCGCCGACCACTTCCCGCCCGATGCGCTGGTGTCGAGCGACCGGCTCCGTGCCCTGGTCGGATCCGGAGAAGACGACATCAGCGCCAGTGACGACGCCTTCGAGTTGCTCGATACGGTCGTCGAGCGCCGGCTGCGGAGGCGGCTGACAACAGTGGTCGACACGCTGGGCCTCGACGCGGGCCGGCGCCGGGGGTGGCTGGAAACCGCGGCCCGCTGGCAGGTGCCCTGCGTGGCCGTCACCTTTGACGTCCCGGCCGCAGAAGCGCGTGCTCGCAACCGCCGGCGTCCGAAACCGGTGCCGGCTTCCGCCTTGGCCGCCCAGCAGCGGAGCTGGGCGACGGCGCGGGAACAGTTGTCAACGGAGGGCTTTGATGCCGTTATCCCGGCGGCGCCGGTGCGGGTCGTACCAAAGGCGTTCGCGTCGGCGCCTGAGGCGGCCCGCCGTCAGGCCGAACAGCCCACAGGGCTGCGTTTCGGCTTGCATATCGGGTCTTTTACGTTCCCGGGTGGGACGCCGGCGGCTCGCCGAGCTATGCGAGAAATGGCGGCGGCGGCCGAACTGGCGGGTTTTGACGCCATATACGTGATGGACCACTTTCGCCAGATCCCTCAGGTCGGGCGCCAGTGGGAGGATTTTCTCGAAAGCTATACCACGCTCGGCTACCTGGCCGCCTGCACCGAGCGCGCCCGCCTGGGGGCGCTGGTCACCGGTGTCACTTACCGGAACCTGGCCCACCTGGGCAAGATAATTGCCACCCTTGACGTGTTGAGCGGCGGCCGGGCCGTGTGCGGCCTGGGCTTGGCCTGGCACCGCGACGAACACCTGGCTTATGGCTGGGAGTTCCCCTCGACCGCCGAACGGTACAAGCTACTGGAGGACGCTCTCCAGCTCCTGCCGCTGCTCTGGGGCCCCGGGAGCCCGGCGTACGACGGTCGCCGGGTGAAAGTGCCGGAGGCGATGTGCTACCCGCGACCGCTTCAGGCTCACGTCCCGGTGGTCGTGGGCGGCGGTGGCGAACGGCGCACCCTGCGCCTCGCCGCCCGCTACGCCGACGCCGCAAATGTGTTGGGGGACAAGGAAACAGTGCGCCGTAAGGCCGCCGTGCTGCGGGCGCACTGCGAGGCCGAAGGACGTGACCCGGGAGCCGTCGAGCTGACGCACCTATCCACCGTCCTGGTCGGCGCAGACGACCGTCACGTCGCCGAGTTGGTGGAGCGGGCCCGGGGGCGCGGCGGCGACCGCGCTCGCGTCGCCGACGCCCTGAATGCCGGGACGGCCGCCGACCACGTAGGGCGTTTCCGGGAGCTGGCGGAAGCCGGGGTGAGCGAGGCCGTGGTCCGCCTGGCGGGCCTGATGGAGCCCGGTGCCATGGAGCAGATGGCCTCGGTAATTTCGGCCTTCCGCTAGCCCGAGCTATGGTGACCGCATGCGCTACCGGAAATTAGGGGCCAGCGGCTGTTCCGTATCCGTGCTGGCCCTCGGCACTATGACATTCGGCTCGGAGACGGACGAGGCGGGCAGCCATGCCCAGCTGGACCGTTTCATCGAGGCAGGCGGCACCTTGATCGACACTGCCGATGTCTACAGCAATACCGAGTCGGAATCGATCATCGGGCGGTGGCTGGCCAAGCAGTCGCCCGACGTCCTCGACCGGGTCGTCGTCGCCACCAAGGGCCGGTTCCCGACCGGCCCCGGGCCCAACGACCTGGGCCTGTCCAGGCGCCACCTGAGCCGGGCCATCGACGCCTCTTTGCGGCGGCTGGGCATCGACTGCATCGACCTGTACCAGGTGCATGGTTTCGACCCTCTGACGCCGATCGAGGAGACGCTGCGGGCGCTCGACGACGCTGTCCGGGCGGGCAAGGTAAACTACGTGGGCCTATCGAATTTCGCCGGCTGGCAGGTGCAAAAAGCGGTGGACGTGGCCGGCGCCCGCAACCTCAACTCGCCCGTCACACTGCAACCCCAGTACAACCTCCTGACGCGGGAGATCGAATGGGAGATCGTCCCTGTCTGCCAGGCCGAGGGGCTGGGATTGCTCCCCTGGTCTCCCCTGGGGGGTGGTTGGCTCACTGGCAAGTACCGCCGCGACGAGGTCCCGACTGGTGCGACGCGACTGGGCGAGGACCCCAACCGCGGGGTCGAGGCGTACGGCCTTCGGAGCGCTCAGCAACGGACTTGGGACGTGCTCGACGCCATCGGGAAAGTGGCCAGGGAAAAAGGGTGTTCGATGGCCCAGGTGGCCCTGAGCTGGGTGCGGGACAGGCCGGCGGTCAGCTCGGTCATCCTTGGGTGCCGCACCGTCGACCAGCTCGACGACAACCTGGGGGCGGCCGACCTTGACCTGGACGAACACGATAGTGAGGCCTTGGACAAAGCCAGTGACCCCAATCCTGTCCAGTACCCCTACGGTCCGATGGCCCTTCAGCAACGTAGCCGGAAGATAGAGGGCGGGCGGTAAACTGGCTGTGGGGCGGCCGTCGATGTTCGAGTTTGCCGGCGGCGAGCCGGCTTTCCTTGCCCTCGCCACGGCCCACCACCGGCGCTGCCTCGAGGACCCGGTCCTCAACCACCCGTTCTCGCATCCGGGCCATCCTCAACACGTCCAGCGCCTGGCCAGCTACTGGGCAGAGGTTTTCGGTGGCCCGCCGCGATATTCGCAATCGTGTGGCGGGCAATCGGCCATGCTCGAGCTCCATTCCGCCACCGGCGCCGAGGGCGACATCGGCGAGCGCTTTGTCGAGTGCTTTGTGAGAGCGGCGGACGACGCCGGGCTGCCGGACGACCCTGAGTTCCGGCGGGGCCTGCGTTCGTATATGGAGTGGGCCGTCGGCCTGGTCATGTCGTACTCCCCGGCCGGCTCGACGGTGCCGGACCAGTTGGCCATGCCCCACTGGTCGTGGGACGGGTTGCGGCGGGCGACTTAGAACCGCCCATTTAATGGCGGCATCCTTCCCCATCCCGTCCCGGCCGAGGCTCCCGGCCGAGCTGACGGCGGCGGGCGCGGTGGCGCTGGACGCCGACATCCATTGGGAGGGTCTCGTTATCGAGGCTGATTTCTCCAACCAGCTGGCCGAAGACCCGGTCATCAGTGGTTGCCGGTTGACCGGAGCCATTTTTGTCGGGGCCGAGCTGGTCCGGGCCCGGCTGAGTGACACCGTCTTCCAGCGCTGCGACCTCTCCGGCGCCAGCTTCGTGCACGCCGCGTTGGCCCGGTTGGAGTTCGTCGACTGCAGGTTGTCGAGCGCTGACTTTTCCGGCGGGCAGTGGCACGATGTCGTCTTTCGCGAATGCCGGTTATCCGACGCCAATATGCGGATGACATCGGCAGAGCGGGCCTGTTTCGACCGTTGCGACCTGCGCCGGGCCGACCTGTACGGAGCTCAGCTGACCGGCGCCGCCATTTTCAACTCCAACCTCGGCGAAGCCCAGATATCCAAGGCCACGTTGAAGGGGGCCAGGCTGCACGGGTCGAGCTTCGAGGGCATCAAAGGGGCCGAAGCGTTGCGAGGCAGCACCATAGGTTCAG
>DATJUH010000198.1:0-41021 GCA_035502515.1 Acidimicrobiales bacterium | reverse complement strand
AACGACAAAGTGCGAGAGCTGATGTTCGACCCCGCCCTCGGCCGGGTGGCGACCGACGTCGCCGGGATCGAGGGAGTGCGTATTTGGCACGACCAGGCCCTGGTGAAAGGGCCCTACGCCAACCCGACGGCGTTTCACCTGGACGTGCCGTACTGGTCGTTCACATCTGCTGACGCCATCACCATTTGGGTCGCCCTTGACGACGCCACCCTCGAGAACGGGTGCCTTTACTACATGCCAGGTAGCCACAAGGCGAAGAAGTTCGACAACGTCGGTATCGGCCCGTCGATCGGAGCTCTGTTCGACGTCTACCCCGAGTGGCGCGACGTCGCCGCCGATCCCTGCCCCGTGCCGGCGGGCGGGGCGCTGTTCCACAACGGTTTGACTTTCCATGGGGCCGGCGCCAACATGACACCGGGGCGCAGGCGGGCGATGACGTGTGCGTATATGCCCGACGGCTGCCGCTTCAACGGGATCCCCAATGTCCTGCCCCCGGATTATCTGACAACTTTGAAAGTCGGCGACCTGCTCGACAACGAAGCGCAGAACCCGCTCATTTTTTCTCGAAGAACCGCCGCCACCGTTTAGGAGCGGGCAACGATTACAGCAGCCAACGACCAGAGGAGGAGCGCATCTTGTCTGAAGCAACGATGTTCGCATCGGGTTTAGGGCGGCAACCATGACGATCAGGGTCGCGGTGGTGGGCCTGGGCAACATAGGCAAAAACCACTCCCGCTGCTACCAGGCTGACGACCGGTCCGAATTGGTGGCCGTCTGCGACGCCGTACCCGAAGTGGCCAAGAAGGCCGGCGAGTCCCTCGGGGTCCCCTCGTTCAACTCGGTGGCCGAGCTACTGGCCGCGGATCTCGGGATCGATGCCGTCAGCGTCTGCACGGCAGGAGTGGAGAACGGCGGCGATCATTACGCCCCCACGATGGAGCTGTTGCGCGCCGGTATGCCAGTGCTCGGTGAAAAGCCGATCTCCAACCGGGTCGAGGAAGCCAAGGAGATGGTGGCTCTGGCCGCCGAGATGGGCATCCCTTATGGCATCAACTTGAACCACCGGTTCACCCCCGCAGCCCGTCGCGCCCGGGACTGGGTGGATGAGGGCAGGATCGGCGAGCTCAACATCTGCAATATGACGATGTGGATCAACAACCCCAATGAATCATCGCCCCATTTTCATATGCGTGCCCTCCACCCCCATTCCATCGATGTGATGCGTTACTTCTGTGGCGACGTGGAGAAGGTCCAGGCCTTTTACAAAAAGGGCCCGGGGCGAAAGATCTGGTCCAATGTGCAGGCAAATATGCTGTTCCGGTCGGGGGTGATCGGTCACCTGACCGGGAGTTACGACGCCGGCGGCTCGTACGGGCTGGAGACATGCGAAGTGGTCGGATCCGAGGGCCGCATCGTCATCTCCAATGCGTGCGAGCGCCTCACCTTCTTCCCTCGCCGCGCCATCGCCACCGAGGCTTACGACTACCTCGGAGGGATGAGGAGCTTCCAGGAAACGTTCGCATCTCGCATCGGGGCCTGGCTTTCCGACCTGGAAGCCAAGGTCCCGCCGGCGGAGATCGACGGCAAGGCCGCCGACGCGCTGGCCGCGCAGCTGGTGATCGAGGCCTGCATCAAATCGTTTGAGACAGGGACAGTTGTCGATGTCGAGGAGGTAGCGAAATGAAGACCGGTGTGAACAGCGTTTTGTGGGGAGGCCACCCACTGGAAGATGCGTTTGCCGGAGCGTCCCGGGCGGGGTACGACGGGATCGAATTGTCTGCTATCCCCCAGATGAGCGAGCACCTCGTGTTGGACCGCTGGCCGGAACTGGTCAGCCCGATCAAGGAGATGGCCGACCGTTACGGCCTGGAACTGCTGGCCATGGAGCAACCGAGCCAGGACCCGGACGTGATGGAGAGAGCCTTCGAAGCTGCCGGCGCGCTCGGGATCCCCATAATCAACTGCGGCCCCGGCGGCAAGACGGGCGACGAGGAATCATTACTGGCGTCCATCAATTCGCTCACCAACCTGGCCAAGCGAGCTGAGGACCACGGCGTGACATTATGCGTGAAGGCTCACGTCGGCGCCGCCATCTGCGATACCCCGACCAGCCTTCGGGTCCTCGACGCCATCAGCTCGCCGGCATTCGGCCTTGACATGGACCCGAGCCATATCCACCGCGCCGGGGAAGAAGCCCAAGAGGCGTTGAAAGCAGTCGTCCCGCGCGTTCGTCATGTGCACATCAGGGATTGCAAAGGCCGCCAGGCCCGCCCGGGCGACCCGGAAGACCAGGCCAACGGCCGAGGGGATATAAACCTCCTGGCTTACGTGAGTGTCCTGCATGATGCCGGCTACCAGGGGCCCGTCGAACTGGAGGTCATCGGGGCCAAAGGTTACGACCTTGTCGCGTGCCAGGCCATCGCCTCGGAATCACGCGGCCACTTGCAGGCCTGTCTGCAAGCGTGCGGAGAGCGCTGAGCCCATGAGCGGGGTAGCACAGTGAACGGGGTACCACAGTGAGCGGGCGCCCTCCCAATATCCTCCTGATCGGGGTCGATTCCCTGCGAGCCGACCGTATGGGCTGCTACGGCTATCCGAGGACCACTTCGCCGCACATGGACCGGCTGGCGGCAGAAGGTACGTTGTTCGAGCAGTACTGGTCTCCCCACATCCCGACCACTCCCGGGTACGGGTCGATGCTCACAGGAAAGGACTGCTTCGGCACCGGGATCGTTGGGCTGCGCCAGCATGAGTTTGGCCCGGACGTGAAGACGCTGGCCGAGTTGCTCGAGGCGGCCGGGTATGCCACCACCTGCGTGGGTTTCACGGGCAACGCCGCGTCGCGGGGTTTCCAGCGCTACCTGGACTACAAGGCCTGGGGCAACCTGGACGAGGCACCCTTACGAAAAGCCGAAGGCCTGAACGAGGTTTTTCAACCGGAGCTGGACCGGCTAATCGATGGCGACGAACCCTGGTTCGTCCTCCTCCGGCATATGGACCCCCACTCGCCTTACCTCCCGCCGTCGCCTTATGACCGGCTGTTCTACTGGGGCGACGAGTGCGACCCGGCCAAAAACTCTATGGCACCGGTGATGGAGTTTGCCCCCTTCCGCGACTTCTTCGCGGCCTGGATGCCGCCCGGCATCACCGACGCCGAGTTCGTGATGGCCTCTTATGACGGTGCCATCGCCTATATGGATGCGTGCATCGGCCGGTTGCTCCGGCAGCTGGAAGCCAGGGGAGCAGCCGAAGAGACAATTGTCGTGCTCACCGCCGACCATGGTGAAACTCTCTACGACCACGATTGCTTTTTTGACCACCACGGCCTCTACGACTGCACGATCCACGTCCCGCTGATCATCCGCTACCGGGGCCGCGTCCCTGCCGGCCGTCGCATCAAGGGCACCAGCCGCCACGCCGATCTGTTACCCACCCTGCTCGAGCTGGCCGGTATGAACGACGCCATACCGGACGATGTGACGGGCTCGTCGCTCATGGATCTGATCAATGGCCTGGCCTTCACTCACGACGAGGGGCTCTACTTGACTGAGGCCACCTGGATGCGCAAGCACGGTTGGCGGACTCCCGACTGGAAGCTCATCGTCGCCTTGGAACCGGATTTCCACTACAAGCCCGAGGTCGAGTTGTACGACTTGAGGGCCGACCCGGGCGAATCCGTCAATCTGGCCTCTTCCCGGCCCGACGTCGTCGCCGACCTGCGCAACCGGATGGAGGTCCATGTTGCCGAACGGACCAAGGCCACGGGGCGTCCCGACCCGATCGAGATCCTGCTCGACTGGCACGGGAAGGCCGGTAGGGGTGCCTTTGCCACCAGCCAGGAGGCCTACGAAACTCTGCACATAGGAGACCCCGAGGCGGGCCGGCGGCTGCAAGCGGGGGCCAATGCGGAGGCGCCGGCCAAAAAGAGCGGCCGGCCCTCATCGAAAGCGGCGGCCAGGCCGGCAGCTAAATCCCGGCCCGCCTCGGTGGCGGCACCCCCAACCAAATCCCCCGCAAAATCTGGCCAAGCCCCCGCAAAATCTGGTAAAGCCTCGGCCAAGTCCCGGGCCCGGCCGTCAGCCGCGGCGGCCACCCGTGCTCGGGGGACGACCAAGAAAGCCGCGGCCGGCAATACCGGGACCGGAGCCCGGTCACGGGGCACAAGAACGTGAAATGTGAAGAACTGTGCGACCGGCCGTCAGGCGCCGCGGAGCCGCGCGCCTGGCGACCGCTGAGGTTGCCCGCCCAGCTGCGTCTATGAGAGTCCTGCTAATTGTCGCCGATGCCCTCCGGGCCGACCACCTCAGTTGCTATGGTTATGGGCGCTCTACGAGCCCGTTCCTCGACGAGTTGGCGGGATGCGGGACCAGGTTCAGTTCGTTCTTCGCCCCCAACATCCCTACCGAGCCGGCGCACACATCGATCTTCTCCGGCGAGCATGCCGCCCAGCACTCGGTCATGGCGCACAAGGAACCCGACGCCGCGTTACGCGCCGGCACTGAATGGCTCCCGGGCCTCCTCAAGGCATCGGGAGTGCGGACGGTGGCGTTCGACAACCTGGCCGACTCCAAGCCCTGGTTCGGGCAAGGATGGACCGAATACCACAACCTGCGGCACGGGAAAGCGATGTTGACGGCGGCGGACATCAACGGCGAGCTCCTGCCCTGGTTGGCCCGCAACCCATCGGGGCCGTGGTTCGCTTTCGTGCACTATTGGGACGCACACAGCCCGTACCTGCCTCCCGAGCGCTATCGGCGCCGCCATTACGAAGGCGACCGTAACGACGGTGGGGCAAATGGGTTGGACCGGTGGAAGGCTGAGCCCAGTTATCCTTTTGCTTACCGTTGGCAGGTGCGCCACTACGAACCGTTCCGCGACCTTGATTTCGTGCGCGGTCTTTACGACGGCGAGATTTCCTACCTGGACGACGAACTGCGTCCAGTGGTGTCGCTGCTGTCCGATAGCGGCGACGATGACTTCGTAGTGATATTTACAGCTGACCACGGGGAGGTCATGTACAACCGGCCGGGGTTTTTCGACCACGCCGGGCTCTACGACGACACCATCCGGGTCCCCTTGATCATGGCCGGTCCCCCGGTGCCGGACGGACGGGTGGTAGAGGGCATGTACCAGCACCTCGATCTGGCCCCGACCGTGCTCGGTTTGTTCGGCCAGGACGTGCCCGCCTCGATGACCGGCACAGACCTCGTCGAGGTGGCTTCGAACGGTTCTGACGCTCCCGGGTACGGAGCTATCTACCTTTCCGAAGGGACCTGGGAGATCAAATGGGGGATCCGGACCAAGGACTGGAAACTGGTCAAAGTCATCGACCCCGGCGTGCATTTGACGGAGAGCGACGAGCTGTTCGACCTGTCCAACGACCCGGCCGAATCGGTCAATCTCGCCACCAAGTACCCCGATGTACTGGACCGGTTGGAACTGGCCTTGAGGCGACGATGGGAGTGCCTGCTGGCGGGCCACCCGGATCCCCTCAGGCAGCAGACCTTCCGTGGGGTCCCGGCCCAGACGTGGCTGGACCGGGCCATGAAGGAAGCACGTTAGCCCGAGAAATCAGGCCGGCAACTGAAAGGAGCAGCGATGGTGCAAGGACCTCAGCAGGTAAAGCAAGAACTACGCCAACAATGGATAGAGACCCCTTCGTGGGCCTACGGGAACACTGGTACCCGCTTCAAAGTGTTCCGCAACCCTGCGGCGGCGCGCGATCCCTATGAGAAGATCGAAGACGCCGCCCTTGTCCACCGTCTCACCGGCGTAGCCCCATCGGTGGCGCTGCACATACCCTGGGACCGCGTCGACGACTACTCGAAGCTGGCCAAACATGCCGCCGACCAGGGGATCCGGATCGGCGCCATAAACCCGAACGTTTTCCAGGAAGACGATTACCGCCTCGGGAGTGTTTGCCATCCGGACCCCAAAATCCGGCGCCAAGCCACTGACCACCTTCTCGAGTGTGTTGACATTGCCGCCGAGGTCGAGTCGCCTGCGGTGAGCCTCTGGTTCGCCGACGGCACCAATTACCCGGGCCAGGACGACATCCGCGAGCGTCAGGACCGGCTGGCGGCGGCGTTACGCGAGACGTATGACGCCCTTCCCGACGGAATAGGCATGTTACTCGAGTACAAATTGTTCGAACCGGGCTTCTACACGATGGACGTGCCAGACTGGGGGACCTCGCTCGCCCATTGCCTCGCGCTCGGGCCCAAGGCAAATGTGCTCGTCGACACGGGCCATCACGCTCCCGGGACAAACATCGAGTTCATAGTGGCTTCGCTGCTTCGCCTGGGCAGATTGGGCGGGTTCCATTTCAACAGCCGCTTTTATGCCGATGACGACCTCCTCGTCGGCGCCGCCGACCCGTACCAGTTGTTCCGTATCCTGTCGGAAGTGGTGGCGGCCGGCGCCCATCGCCAGGGCTCCGGTGTCGCCTTCATGCTCGACCAATGCCACAACATCGAGGACAAGGTGCGGGCCGAAGTCCGCTCGGTGATGAACGTACAGGAAGCCACGGCCAAGGCTCTCCTGGTCGACCGGGTTGCGCTGAAGGAGGCTCAAGACGAAGGCGACGTCCTCGAAGCCAATGGAGTGCTCAACGATGCCTTCAACACCGACGTCCGGCCCCTCCTGGCCGAGCTGCGCGACGAGATGGGGCTGGACCCGGATCCGCTGGGGGCGTATGACCGCTCGGGCCACGCCGCCCGGGCCCGGTCCGAGCGGGCCGGTGGCGGCGCCGTTGGGTGGGGAGGCTAGGACCGCTTGATGAGCGCTACAACATCGTTGGTGGTCCCCGGTAGCTGTAGCTGTAGCCGGCCGGTGCTCTTGCGATTTTCCCAACCGAAATAGCGGCCGGTTTCCGGGGCGAACCAATAGGTCAGGTAGTCGCCCGACGGTAGGTCGAGTTCGAGCGCCCCCTCGACAACGACGTCTGTGAACGGGACGGCCAGGTCGTTCGGCGCCTCTCCGGCCACGTAGACATAAAGCCGGCTCAGCGGCGTGCGCGCGTCCTGCGCGGCGACCGCCGTACAGCCCTCCGGGGCCTTGACCGCGGCATTGTCGTCGAGGGTCGTGGACCAGATCTGGTTTTCCTCCCAGAAGGCAGCCAGCGTGCCGAACCGGCTCCTGAGCAGGCGCCTCCCGTCCGCCGTGGAACGTTCCCGGCCGGCGAGGATGCTGAAATCGATGTAGTCATAGTGACAACCTGAGAACAAGGCGATCCACGCCCGCTGGCGGTGGATGGTCCATCCCCGCTCGTCCATAAACCGGGAAGCATTGTTGTCCTCGTCCAGGTTGACGGCCCCGCCCAGAGCGCTCGCCCGGTGGCAGAACGCCTTGTACTCGTCGAGCCGGCTGTCGGCCGACATGAACCCGCCGAGGTTGAAGGTCTCGTCCCCAATTGTCATCACGTCCAGGGGGTGCACATTGGAAATATCGACCTCTAAAGTGTTGGCGGCCTGGACCGGGTGTCCCCATGGCTTGTAGCTCCAGGCCGCTGAGGCGGCGATCACGCGAGGTTGGCCCGATGAACGTACAATTTCGACCAACCGCGCTTGCCAGTCGTCGACCTCTCTCGGTTCGGGCCCGACCCCGGTGCCGTCCTGAGCGAAATTGCCGATCGGCTCGTTGCAGATCTCGATTATCAGGTTGTCGTACGGCGCCGCCTCTTCGAGGACCTTCCTGACGAACCGCTCCTGCTCGTTGAACAGCGCCGGGTTGCGGGTGGACATGTAGTCGTACCACGGCGTGGTGCCTATGGAATTGATGTTGTTGTCGCCGTGAAGCGGTGAGAGCGCCCACACCGTCTCGGTGTAGACATTGCTCAGTAGCGTCAATTCGACGATGATGCCCCGCTCCATCGCCATCCCGAGAAAGCCGTGCAGCCGGGCGAAAAACTCAGGGTTCCATTGCCCGAGGTCGTACTTGGGCAGACCATCCAGGGCGACCCCAGGGCCCGTGCGAACGTAAGGGGCGACGTAGTCGGTGCTCTCGGGCTTGCATGGTGAATAAGGGTTGCGGTTGGTCTGAAGTTCGCGGAAGAGGACGAACAGGCGGGTGAGCCGGAGCCCCTCGATCGCCATCTGGTCCAGGTAGGCGTGATAGTCAAAATTCCGGTTGATCACCCCGCCGTAATGTTCTGACGCGGCCAGCAGGCAGACTGGCTGCCCGTGATAGAAGGCGGTCCCGGTCGTCTGGTCGACGAACAGTCCTCGGCTACGGCTCATTTACAGTCCCCCGTCATACTTCGTAGTGCTTCCTGCAGCAGTAGCAGCGATCCTCAGGCGGCCTGGGCGGCGGCCCGCTCTGGTGGCGGGGCCGTTGCCCCGGCCGGTTCGGCGGCGTCGGGGCCGGGCCGGGGGCGGGGCGAAAAGTGCGCCCGGCCCACGTACGTTACGACCACCGCCACTACTACCAAGGGCATCACATTGATCCCGGCCGACCCCAGGATGATGGTGGTGATGAGAACGGCCGTCAAGGGCAGGCCGAGCATGGCGGTCATCATTGCTCCGAGGCCCATCGCCACCCCGGCCGTCTCCGGCAACCCGGGGGCATGGGAGAGCGCAAGTCCGCCCACCCCACCGATGAACAGGGCGGGGAAAATGGGGCCGCCCCGGAACCCGCTCAACGAGATGCCGTAGGCCAGCCCTTTGCACACAACCAAGAACAGGAGCGTCCCGATCGAGAAGGTGGCGCTGTTGGTGACCACGGAAGGTAGCGAGGATTGGCCCGAGAAAAGCACGTCCGAGGAGCTCTTACCGGTCGTCTCTGCGTAGGCCACGGCCAGGGCGCCGACGGCCAGCCCGACGACCGGGAGGACAGTCGTTATACGCCGCTCGACGTGGGGCTTCAGGTACAGGGCCAGCCAGCGGATAAGGCCCCCGGCGATAACCGCCACAATACCTATGATTATCGCCCAGCCGAACTCGGCGCCCGTCGGGCTGGAGAGGTGAGGCATATTGGGGATGGACAACGAGAAAATGCCGTGGCCGGTCCAGGCATCGAAGCCGACAAAGATCAAGTAGCCGAGGCCGGCCGCCAGCAGGCCCGGCACCAGTACCGCCCCGAGCATCGGCCCGCCCAGCCCCGACGCCTCCATCAGCAAAAATGCGCCGCTCAAGGGCGAACCGAGCAGGGTGCTGATGGCAGAGAAACTCCCGGCTGCCGCCACCACTCTGACACTTTGCTCGGGGAGGTCGCGCTTCACTGTCTGCACGAACCCGGCCGCCAACCCGCCGCCGAGGGCGATGAGAGGCGCTTCGGGCCCGATGACGGCGCCGAGGGCGAGGCCGGCCAAAGCGGCCAGCACAACGCCCGGTAGCTGGGCCCTCGTCGGCGGCCCGTGCATGGCGAACCCGTCCGCCGGCGAATGGCCGCCCCGCCCCGGCAGGTACTTTATGGTCAAGCCGACCAAAACTCCGGCCAACCCCACAGCCGGCAAAGGCCACCAAACGGGCTGTTCGTGGAAACCGAGCGCCTTCGGTAAATAAGCGGGGTTGAAGATCCACTTCTGCAAATCGTCTACCAGGTAAAGGAACCAATAGGCCGCCGCGGCGACGGCGACCCCCAGGACGGAGACAATTACGAGCAGGACCAGGTAGTTGCGGGACCGGAGCAGTGCCAGGACGTCAGGAGGAGAGGCGGGCGTATCAGGCATTCGTCTCCTTGATGAACCTCACCGCGTTGACGAGGTAGGGCGACGTCAATGGCCCTGGTTCATGGCGGCCAGCATGCGGGCGGTCAGGCGGTTCGGGTCGGAAGGGTTGTCGAGGGCGGCGTTGAGGTCCACAGCAGAGTTGATCAAAGCCAAATGGGTGAACGCTTGCGGGAAATTGCC
Source organism: Acidimicrobiales bacterium (assembly GCA_035502515.1). Taxonomy (GTDB): domain Bacteria; phylum Actinomycetota; class Acidimicrobiia; order Acidimicrobiales; family Palsa-688; genus Fen-671. The sequence goes on along the minus strand of DATJUH010000198.1, from coordinate 31,174 downwards.
CAGCTGCTCGCCACTGAGGCCGATCTCTTCAGAGAACAGCCCGACGTGGTTGGCGTACGTGAGCATCTTCTCGAACGTCAGATGGGCTTCGTCCAGCCGGCCGGTGCGCGTCAAGGCATGGACATAAAAGAACGTGCACAGCGAGAATGTGCCCTCCGACCCCCTCAGGCCATCAGGAGAGGCTTTGGGGTCGTAGCGGTAGACCAGGCTGTCGGAGACCAGGGTGCGGTCCATCGCCGACAACGTGGATGTCCACCTGGCGTCCGTCGGGGCGACAAAACCGACCACCGGCATCAGAAGGTTCGACGCGTCGAGCACGTCGCCCCCCTCGTACTGGACAAAGGCGTTGAGGTCCGGGTTCCAGTCCTTGTCCATTATGGCCCGGTAGACATCGTCGCGGGCGGCCTCCCACTTGGCCAGGTTGGCCGGCCGGGCTCGGTCGACGGCCAGCCGGATTGACCGGTCGAAAGCCACCCACGACATCAAGCGGGCGTACGTAAAGGGCCGGCGACCCCCGCGCGTCTCCCAGACGCCCTCGTCGGGTTGCTCCCAGTTGTCGCACAGCCAGTCGAGCATTCTGACCAGGTCGCGCCACCCCCGGTCGCCGACGATCGGGACGTGCTGGTCGAGCGCCCTGATGCTGTCCATCGCCTCGCCGTAAATGTCCAGTTGCAACTGGTCGGCGGCGCCGTTGCCGATTCGGACCGGCTTCGAGCCCATGTACCCGTCGAGGTGGTCGAGGCTCTCCTCCTTCAGGTCCGAGCTCCCGTCGACCCGGTACATGATGGCCAGCGGCGGGCCGTCCCGGCCGGCTCTCTCTTCGATCCGGTCCCTTACCCAGAGCGAGAGCCCGGCGGCTTCGTCTAAAAAGCCCAGATGGAGAAGGGCGAACACCGAGAAGGACGCGTCCCGGATCCACGTGTAGCGGTAGTCCCAGTTGCGCTCGCCGCCGGCCTGTTCCGGCAGCCCGGTCGTGGGCGCCGCCACCATCCCCCCGGTCGGGGCGTACGTCATGAGCTTCAAAGTGATGGCCGACCGTTCGATGGCCTCGCGCCACCGGCCCCTGTACGTGCCGTGCGCCAGCCAGTCCTGCCAGTACCGCGTGGTCTCCTGGAGCTCCCGGTCCAGATCTTCGGCCCTTACTTCTCGTTGTGCCGTGAGCGGCCCCGACTCCAGCACCAGGGCCCCGACGTCCCCGGCGGAAACGGCAAACCTGGCCCGGACATCTCCGCCATTGGCTTCGAGCGGCCATGAGCTCAACAAGTGCAGGTCGGGGACGGCCCCTTCGAACACGGCGAGCGTGCCGCTGATGACCGCTTTGGCCGACCCGCGGGCATAGTCGGGCCTTGGTTCGACGGACGCCTCCAGCTCGACATGGCCCCGGATGCCCCGGACCATCCTGACCAGCCGATGGCGGTCGGTCACCAGCGTGGGGTTTTCTATCGGGAGGAAATCGACGACCTCGGCGACGCCCTCCGGCGAAAGGAACCTGGTAACAAGCACCGCGGTATTCGGTAGGTACATCTGCTTGGTCACGTGAGGGCCACGGGGCGCCAGGGCGAAGCGGCCTCCGCGTTTATCGTCGAGGAGTGAGCCGAAAACAGTGGGGGAATCGAAGCGCGGATAGCAGTAGAAATCGACGGTCCCGTCCGTCGCTACCAGAGCGGCCGTCTGCAGGTCGCCGATCAGCCCATGGTCGGCAATGGGAGGATAGGCCATCTCATTGGCCGCCGTCGTGCGCGACTGTCGACGGGGTGGCACCCTTCCAGGCTTCAGTGCCGGCCGCGCTCGCCGCCTTCAGCTGAGCCCACTTGCTCTTGGCCAGGTCGGCCGGCTCGTGCTCCCAGCTGCGCACCCACCGGACACCCTGGTTTACCGAGTGCAAACCGCTGACGGCCACGCCGAGGAAGGCGAGCAACGCCCCGCAGCCCATCAGGATCATGGCGATAAGGAACGGAGTGGGTTCGAAATGGACTTCCTGCCTTGTCTCGAACGTACTCATTGATTTACCTCCTCTTTCCTAGGGCTCAATTTTCCCAAGGCTCAATTTTCCTGAGGTTCAAGGTTCCCAAGGGTCATGTTGGCCAGAGGTGCTACCCAGAGGCCGGCTCGGCCGGCGGCTCGTTGTCCTCCGGTGCCGCGGCCGCGCCATAAACGGGGAGTGGATTGGGTTGGATCACCGACCTGACTGTTTCCGGCGCGCTCAGGTCCCCACCGGTGTGGCGGACGCTGAACTCACGTTCCGGCCGGCCACGGCCAACATTGGAGCGCGTCCATCTGAGCACCGTGGACAGGCGGTTGCCGAAGCCGGTGAGGAAAGCCAGGTGCACAAAGGCCCAAACGACCCAACCGGGGAAGCCGGACAGATGTACCCCACGAAAGCTCACGATGGCCCTGAAGCGCCCGATGGCGGCCGCGCTCCCGAGGTCACGGTACTTGAAGGGGAGCGAGGGTTCGCCTTTTTGTTTACGCATGATGGTATTGGCGGCGTGCAGCCCACCTTGCATGGCCACCTCGGCCACCCCGGGGAGCTTGTTGAGTGCCATCATGTCTCCCACCACGAACACCTCGGGATGGCCCGGCAAAGAACAGTCCGGCTCGACGGCCACCCGGCCCGCCCGGTCCAGTTCCGCCCCGGTTGCCTTGGCCAACTCGGCTGCGAGCGGCGACGCCTGGACACCCGCGGCCCACAGCGTTATATACGCGTCCAGCCTGCTCGGGGCCCCCGATTGGTCGATGATGTCGACGCCTTTGGGGTCGACTCCTACGACGCGGGTTCCCATCCTCAGCTCGACGCCGAGCCGTTCCAGCTCTTTCGTTGCCTTTCCACAAAGCTGGTCTCCGAAAGTGGCGAGCGGCTCCTTCCCGCCGTCCAGCAGGATCACCCGGACAGAAGACGGGTCGAAGGTCCGGAACTCGCCCCGCAGGCTACGGCAGGCCAGTTCCCTGACCTGTCCGGCCAGCTCCACTCCCGTCGGTCCGGCCCCGACGATCGCCACTGTAAGCCAGCGTTCCTTCTCGACTGGGTCCGGAGTCATTTCGGCCACCTCGAATGCCCCGAAAACGCGCCGTCGCAACTCGAGGGCATCGTCAAGCGTTTTCATCCCCGGCGCATACAAGGCAAACTCGTCGTGACCGAAATAAGACTGGTTGACCCCGGCGGCCACGATAAGGCTGTCGTAGGGCACTTCGAAGCTCTTTACGCCCAGGACGCTGGCGTGCACCACCCGCCTGTCCAGGTCGAAACCGGTGACCTCCGCGAGTTCAACGCGAACGTTCTTGTGCTTGCGGACTACGTGGCGGATTGGAGGGGCGATCTGGCCGGCGGGCAGCAGGCCCGTCGCCACCTGGTACAGCAGCGGCTGGAAGAGGTGATGGTTGCGCCGGTCGATCAACGTCACGTCGACGTTTTGCCGGCCCAGAAAACGGGTGGCCGGCAGGCCCCCGAAACCGCCCCCTACGATGACGACGCGGTGACGGCCGTTCTGGCCGGCGGTTGACCCGCTGGGGGCTGGCCCGTTTGTGCTCACCCTAAACGCTCGGTCAAGTGCTCGCCTACGCGCATAGCGTTGGCGATGGCCGTCAGGGCCGGGTTCACGGCGCCGATGCTCGGGAAAAAGCTGGTGTCGACGACATAAAGGTTGTCGAGCTCGTGAGCCTTGCAGTTGACGTCGAGGACAGACCTGGCCGGGTCCGAACCGAACCGGCACGTGCCGGCCTGATGGGCGACACCGGCGATGGGAACGTTCATGGCCATGTAAAAGTTCTTGTCCAGGACGTGGTGCTGAGCCAGTCCGACATGGTTCAGGACCTTTTTGAGCTCCTCATAAAGTCCCGCTGCCTCCTGGTCGTTGGTGGACTTGTAGGCCAGGTGGACGTTGTCGTCTTTATCGATGGTGACGCGGTTATCGGGCATGGGCAGGTCTTCCGTGGTGAGCCACCAGTCCACTGAATGCTCGGCGACGTCGCTCAGGCCCCAGTGCGGCGCCAGCAGGGTGAGCTTCGGCTCTTCACCCTTCATGGCGCCGGCATTGGACTTGCCGATCATCTGGATGTTCCCGAGTGGCCACTTATGGCCTTTGCCGGCTGAGTAAAAATCATTTATGCCGAGCGTTTTTTGGAAGACGGTCGGGTTCAGCTCCTTACCCATGGCGGCCACTGCCTTGCAGTTGTGGAACATATAATTACGACCGACCTGGTCCGAGCCGTTGGCCAACCCATTTGGGTGGCTGCTATTGGCCGATTGCAACAGGATCTTGGCGCTGTTGGTCGCCCCTGCACAGACCGCCACCACGTCGGCGGAATACACCTCTGTCCCACCGTCTCGCTTGACGACGACGCCGGTCACACTCTTACCGGTGGGGTCGGTTTCGAGCTTCACCACCTCGGCATTCACCAATAACGAGACGTTAGGCAGGTCGAGTACCGGCCGCACGCCTATTACTTCCGCATCGGACTTGGCGTGCACGAGGCACGGGTAACCGTCACACCAGGCGCACCGGATGCAGAGGCTTCTGGCCCGTTCAGCCTCGTCGAGCATTATGCCCACCGGCGCCGAGAACGGGTGGTAGCCTTTTCCTTTGAGCGCGTCGTAGATCTCCTGTAGGCGGGCCTCGTGGCTCACCGCCGGCCAGGGGTATGGTTTGGACCATGGGCCCTCTGTGGGGTCCTCATCCCGAACGCCGTGCACCTGGTACAGCCACTCTGCCTTGGAATACCAGGGTTCGAAGTCGTCGTAGCCGAGCGGCCACGCCGGCGACATCCCGTCGACGTGCTTGATTTCTCCGAAATCCTCAGGTCTCAACCGGTAAAGCGCGGCCCCGTACAGTTTGGTGGCGCCGCCGACGAAGTAGTGGACCTGGGGTTGGAACGGGTTGCCCGCGCCGTCGTACCACGTATCGTGAGAGATGTACTTGCCGTCGATGAAGACGGCATCGGGGTTCCAGTTGTCCATCTCCCGGGGCAGGAAATCGCCCCGTTCCAGCATCAGGATCTTCTTGCCGGACGGCGCCAGCGTGTGGGCCAAAGTCCCTCCACCCGCTCCCGTCCCGATGATTATGACGTCAAAATTCTCTGGCACTGCGACCTCCCTCGCTGTCCGGAGCTGTACAGGGCTGCTACAGGCCAGGACTACTATGCATCAACCCGGCATCGACGAAGACCGTCGTGGCATTGAGGTAACTGGCCCCGTCGCCGGCGAGGAAAGCCACAACGTTGGCGATCTCCTCGGGCTGGGCCATCCGGCCGAGGGGAATGGCGGCGTCGATGACCTTCATCTTCTCCGGGTCCTGCAACGTCGAGGTGTTGATGGGCGTGGCGACGGCGCCGGGCCCGACGCCGACGACCGTGATGTTGTGGGGGCCAAGTTCCAGCCCGGCGTTGCGGGTAAGCATCCGCATCCCGCCTTTCGACAGGCAGTACGGTGCGTTACCGGGCATCGGCCAGTCTTCGTGGACGGAACTGATATTGATTATCCGCCCGCCGCTGCCTTGGGCGATCATCTGCTTGGCCGCGATCTGGGTGCCGAAAAAGGCGCTTTTCAGGTTGATGTCCATGACCTTTTGGTACTGCGCCTCGGTCGTTTCGAGGACGGAAGTCCGCGTCTCCACGCCGGCGTTGTTGACCATGATGTCGAGGCGGCCCAGTTCTTTTACCGACCGGTCAACGAGCATTTGCAAGTCCGCCACCTTGCTCACGTCGGCGTCCACTCCGATCGACTGGTCGCCGAGGGCGGCCACCTGTTGCTCGAGTTCCTCTGTGGCCTGCTCATTGGCGACGTAGTCGATCACGATGTTCGCGCCGGCGCCGGCCAAGGCCAGGGTTATGGCTTTCCCGATGCCGGAGTTGCCACCGGTTACGATGGCGACCTTCCCTTTGAGGGACATCATCCTCTCCTCTCCATTTGGGGTCGTCCGCCATTTGGGCGGCGGGAGGGCACTGCTAAGACGAATCATAAACTCCGTGTTGACGGCGCCGTCACCCGATCCGGGGGATTTGGTGGGGGCCGGGGCCGGGGATAGGTTGGCCGGCGGTGGTACCGTGACTGCGGTTGATCAGCGCCTCCTGAAATTTGGGCGTGCAGCCAGGATCTATGTAGCCGTATCGGTCCTGCTAGGCACGCTCAAGGGCGTTCTGTTGATCGCTCAGGCCTGGTTGCTGGCTACTGTCGTTGCCGGCGCCTTCGTCGACGGGAAGGACCTGGCCGGGCTCAGCGTGCCCATCGAGCTCCTCCTCGCTGTTTTTGTTTTGCGGGCGCTGGTCTCGTGGTCACAAGAGCTGGCTGCCAACCGGTGCTCAGCCAAAGTCAAGTCGATGCTGCGGGTGGCGCTCCTCCGGCGGGCCGCGCAGCTCGGGCCGGACGGCCGGGTGACGGGCCGTTCGGGCGACCTCGCTACCCTGGCGGTACGGGGCGTCGATGCCCTCGACGGTTACTTCGCCCGCTACTTGCCCCAGCTTGTCCTGGCAGTAGTGGTGCCGCTGACTGTGCTGGTGGCGGTGTTCTGCGCCGACTGGGTCTCAGGAGCGATCATGCTGCTGACGCTGCCGCTGGTGCCCATCTTTATGGCCCTCGTAGGGATGGAGACCCAGGCCCGCACAGACCGGCAATTGAGAGCCCTGCAGTTTCTTTCGGGTCACTTCCTCGACGTTGTGAGCGGGCTGACCACCTTGAAGATCTTCGGCCGCTCGAGAGCGCAGATCCGCACCCTTCGCACCGTGGCAGACGATTACCGCCAGAGGATGATGGCGGCGTTGAAGGTGACGTTCCTCTCGTCGCTGGTGCTCGAGCTGTTGGCCAGCGTCTCCGTGGCGCTGGTGGCGGTGGCGGTCGGGCTGAGGCTACTGGCCGGCCACCTGGGCCTCCAGACTTCGCTTTTCGTCCTGGTGCTGGCGCCCGAGGCTTATTTCCCGCTGCGCCAGCTCGGGGCTGAGTTCCACGCCAGCGCCGAGGGTCTCAGCGCCGCCCAACAGGTGTTCGAGGTCCTCGACCATCCGGCGCCGCGCCGTGGGCAACGTACCGACATCCCCGACCCGGCTGAGCGCCCAATATTGGTCGGGCCGGTCCGGTTCACGTACCCGGGACGCGAACAGCCCGCAGTGGACGGCGTCAGTTTCGAGGTCCAACCGGGTGAGGTGGTGGCACTCACCGGGCCGAGTGGTTGTGGGAAGTCGACAGTGCTGGCCATGATGCTCGGCTTCGTGCAGCCCGACGAGGGTGCGGTGATGCTCGGGGACGTCGACCTCGCGGCTGTCGACCCCGACGGGTGGCGCCGGCGTATTGCCTGGGTGCCGCAGCGCCCGCACCTTTTCGCCGGCACCGTGGCCGATAATGTGCGTCTCGGCCGGGCCGGCGCCGCCGAGGTGGACGTGCACAGAGCCCTCGCCGCCGCCGGCCTGACGGAGCTGGTAGGGACGCTGCCCAAAGGCATCCATACCGTCCTCGGCGAGCGGGGCGCCGGGCTGTCGGCCGGCGAACGCCAGCGGGTGGCGTTGGCGCGGGCGTTCCTCCGTGACCCGCAGCTGTTGCTGCTGGACGAGCCGACGGCCAATCTCGACGGAGAGACCGAGGCCGGTGTGCTCGATGCCGTCCGCACGCTCGCTTACGGGCGCACCGTCGTCATGGTGGCGCACCGTCCGGCCCTGCTCGCCATGGCCGACCGGGTGGTCGACCTGTCCCGGGCCCCGGTGGCAGCGTGACCGCCGCCCCGATCGGGCGTGTCCTCGGCTTGACCCGGCCGGCGAGGGGGCGGCTGGTTCTCGCCACCTTCCTCGGTGCCTGCGCCGCCGGCTCGGCTATTGCCCTCCTCGCCACATCCGCCTGGCTGATCTCGCGGGCGGCACAGCACCCTTCGGTCGTGGCGTTGGGAGTAGCCATCGTGGGCGTGCAGTTCTTCTCCATCTCCCGGGCGCTGTTCCGGTACAAAGAACGCCTCGTCGGCCATGACGCCGCCCTTCGCGTCATGGCCGATACCCGCGCCGGTGTCTACGAGCACCTGGAGGTGCTGGCGCCCACAGGGCTGTCCAACTTCCGCAGCGGAGACCTCATGGCTCGCTTCGTGGGTGACGTCGACTCCATATCCGACCTCATGCTGAGGGTGGTCCCTCCGTACGGGATCGTGCTGGTGGTGGGGGCCCCGACGGTGGGTTTCATCTGGTACTTCCTTCCGGCTGCCGCCATCGTGGTGGCCGTGGCCTTGGCCGTGGGTGCCTTCTTGGTGCCCTGGTACGCCCTCGGCCTGGCCCGCCGCCGGGAAAGCCGGCAGGCGGCGGCCAAAGGCGAGTTGAGCACGTACACCGTGGACCTGCTGCAGGGGGCGCCGGAGCTGGTCGCCTACGGCGCCACCGACGCCCAATTGGAGCGGATCGCGGCCGCCGATACCGAGCTCACTCGGATCGCGACGGCGGCGTCACGCACGGCCGGTGTGGCTTCCGGCCTGACGACGCTTTTGACCGGTCTGGCTGTCTGGGGCGCACTCCTTGTGGCCGTACCGGCTGTGCACTCCGGACGCCTGGAAGGCCCGCTGCTGGCCGTGATGGCCCTTGTCCCCTTGGCCGCCTTCGAGATGGTTACCGGACTGCCCGTCGCCGCGCAGTACCTGCAACGAGTACGGGAGAGCGCCGCCCGCGTCTTTGCCGTCATGGGCGAACCCGCGCCCGTAGTCGAGCCGGAAGTGGCCAAACCGATGGCCTCCGGCCCGCCCGTAATCAGCTTGACGGGCGTCCGGGCGCGGTACGGGCCTGAGCGGCGCTGGGCTCTGGACGGCGTCGACCTCGACTTGTGGCCGGGCCGCCGGGTCGGAGTCGTCGGGCCGAGCGGCGCCGGGAAGTCAACCCTGGCCGCCGTGCTGCTTCGGTTCTTGCCTTACGAGGGGTCGGTCACCCTGGACGGCACCGAACTGGACCGGCTGTCGGGGGAGGACGTCCGCCGCGTCGTCGGCCTGGCGGCTCAGGACGCCCACATTTTCGATACGACGCTGCGGGAAAACCTTCTCCTGGCCAATCGCCAAGCTTCTCCCGAAGCAGTAGCGTCGGCCGTGGAGCGAGCTCAGCTCCTCGACTGGGTCGAGGCGCTTCCGGCCGGCCTCGACACCAGCGTGGGTGAGCACGGCGCCCGCATGTCCGGCGGGCAGAGACAGCGGGTGGGGGTGGCCCGCACTTTCCTGGCCGGTTTCCCCGTGCTCGTCCTCGACGAACCTGACGAGCACCTTGACGCGGCTACGGCGGAGGCGCTGACCCTTGACCTGGTGGATGCCACCCGGGGCCAAACGACAGTCATGATCACCCACCGGTTGGCTGCGCTGGAAGCCATGGACGAGATCATCGTCCTCGACGCCGGCCGCGTCGTCCAGCGCGGCACCCACGCCCAGTTGATTACGGTGGACGGCCCGTACGCAAGACAATGGGAGCGCGAATGCGGGGCCGCTTTCAGTAGTGAAACCGGTACAGAAAGGGTGGATTTGCCATGCTGACCGTCGACCTCTCGAGAGCGCAGTTCGCCTCCACCACCGTCTACCACTTTCTTTTCGTCCCGATAACCATCGGGCTGGCCTTCTTCGTCGCCATTATGCAGACGATTTGGTACCGCACGGGCGCCCCGGAGATGCGCCGCGTTACCCGCTTTTTTGGCACCCTGCTGCTCATCAACGTGGCCATCGGAGTGGTGACGGGCCTGGTGCAGGAGTTCGAGTTCGGCATGAACTGGTCGGCTTACTCGCGTTTTGTCGGCGACGTCTTCGGCGGGCCGCTGGCCATGGAGGGCCTGGCCGCCTTCTTCCTCGAGTCGACGTTCCTCGGCCTGTGGGTCTTCGGCTGGGACCGCCTACCCAGACGCATCCACCTGGCCTGTATCTGGTTGGTAGCGATTGGGTCCACGCTCTCGGCCGGCTTCATCATGGCCGCCAACTCCTGGATGCAACACCCGGTCGGTTACACAATGAACTCGAAGACGGGTCGGGCTGAGCTCACGAACATCGGCGCCCTCTTCACCAACCCGGTGTTCCTGTGGGGCTATACCCATGTCCTTTTGGCTTCCGCCGTCACGGGCTCGCTCATAATGCTCTCGGTCTCGGCGTGGCAAATCAGGAAAGGAAAAGGTAATTCGGCCCCCGTCTTCGGCCATACCGCCAGGATTTCGCTGACAGTGCTGGTGCCCGCCATAATCCTGGCCATGTTCGTGGGGAGCGAGCTTGGTGTCGTCGAGGCGACGTACCAGCCCATGAAGATCGCCGCCGCCGAAGCGCAGTGGACGAACTGTCAGCCATGCTCGTTTTCGATGTTCCAGGTCGGTGGCGGTAATGGCGACCATACGCCCACCCAGATCATCGAGATCCCCCATCTCTTGTCTCTCCTCGCCACCAACTCCTGGAACGGTGCGGTTGAGGGCCTCAACACGGTGAACGCCCAGTACCAGAAGGAGTACGGCCCGGGTAACTACGTGCCGAACGTATTCATCCAGTACTGGTCCATGCGGGTGATGGCTTATATAGCTTCTCTCGTGCTCTTGCTGGCGGTGTGGGGTGGTTGGGCGGTATGGCGGCGCCGGCTGGAACGGGCTCGATGGTTCCTTTTCTTCGCCACCTGGGCAGTCATTTTGCCGTTCTTCATGAACACGGCCGGCTGGTTGCTGACAGAGAACGGCCGTCAGCCCTGGATTGTCCAGGGCCTGATGTTGACCAAGGACGGTGTGTCGACGTTGAGCTCGACCTGGGTCATAATCACGCTCGTCATATTCGTCCTTACCTACGGCATATTCGGTGTGGTCGACGGCGTCCTCATGGTCCGTTACGCGCGAAGGGATCTGTCCGAAAGTGAAGAGGGCGAGCCCGCCCACGCCGGACCGGACGGCGCATTGTCGACCGCGGACGAAGCCCCCGTCCTCACCTACTAGGAGGGAACCGTGGAAGCCTTCTGGTTTATCGTAATAGCTTTCTTCTGGACCGGCTTTTTCATCCTGGAGGGGTTCGACCTGGGCGTCGGCTCCCTGCACATGGTCGTGGGCAAGACCGATCTCGAGCGCCGGGTGGCCATAAACAGCATCGGCCCGTTCTGGGACGGCAACGAGGTCTGGCTCATCGTCGCCGGTGCCGGGACCTTTGCTGCCTTCCCCCTGTGGTATGCCAGTATGTTCTCGTCCCTTTATTTAGCCGTTATGCTGGTCATACTGGCCCTCATTATCCGTGGCGTTTCTTTTGAATACCGCGGTAAGTTGACCAACCCCCGCTGGCGCACCACGTGGGACTGGACACTTACCATCGGGAGCCTGGCGCTCCCTTTGCTGCTCGGCATTGCGCTCGGCGACCTCTTCCAGGGACTGCCGATCAACAAAGAGGGCAATTACACGGGAAGCTTTTGGGACCTCTTTACCGGCTATGGTGTCTGGTTCGGGGTCACGCTGCTGGCGCTCTCGTTGGCTCATGGTGCCACTTACCTGAGCCTGAAAACCACCGGGGTGGTGCAACAGCGCGCCCAGCGCTTGGCCGGGCCCTTGGCTTGGGTGGCGGCCCTACTGGTCCTCGGGTTTTTCATCTGGACCCACGTACTGTCCAACCGGGGCGTGCTGCCCAACCCGATCCAGATCATTTCGTTCCTCCTGATCGTGGGGGCGGCGTGGGCGGTCCGGGATGGTTATCTCGGGTGGGCCTTCACGGCGACGACCGGAGCCATCGCCGCCACCGTGATATCCCTCTTCGTGTCGCTGTACCCGGACGTCATGGTGTCGAGCACAAACTCGGCCTACAACCTGACCGTCTCCAACGCCTCTTCTTCCCACTACTCCTTGACCGTGATGACGATCGTGGCGCTCATCTTTACCCCCCTGGTGCTCGCCTATCAGGCATGGAGCTACTACGTCTTCCGGGCCAGGATAAAGGGGCCGCCCGCCGAGAGCCCCACTGAGGCGCCCGCGGCAGTCTCTCCCAGTTAGGTCGTTTTCTTCGAAGATCGTTGATTGTTCCCGGTCACGCGGCGCCAGACGGCACGTTGAGCCGGGATCCCGGCAATGGCCACCACGGTGAGCAGAGCGACGTTCAATAAGAGTTGTTCCGCCGAGCCCAGGGCCTGTTTTCCCAGGCCGTAGGGAAGGCAGACGCCGATGTCGGCGGCGGCCGGGATGGTCGTGACTGATATGAACACCCCGATGAGTGTGCTGGCCCGCGCCTCGGTCAGGGAGATAACGCCGACAACGCCGGCCAGCACGGCCACCATGACGGAGAACCAGTCAGGGGTATTGATGAGGTGGCTGACGGGCCGTACGCCGAGCAAGAACGCCGTCGGGGTAAGACCGGCGGACCGCACGACAAGGCTGAGCAATATGGCCCCGATGATGGCCAGGCTGAACCCGACGACCAGGGCGTAAATACTGCTCGATATGCGTGAAGGTTCGCGTCTTATTACGCCGAACGCCAGCGAGACGATGGCGCCGTACTCGGGCCCGACGACCATGGCGCCGACGATCAGGATCTGCGAGTTGGTCAGGATCCCCACCACCCCGATGAGGCCGGCGATGACCAGGAGCATGTACCAGCTCGGTGGGAACTGCCCATCAGCCCGGATCCTGGCGTCAACCAGGTCCCACACGGGGGCGAACTCGTCGAAGCGGGGTCGCTCCTTTATGACACGGGCGGCTGTCCGGGAGGCCGGGGTGGCCACTTCCTCGAGCGAAATCGACCCCCGGTCTTCGGCCCCGAACGACCGCAGCAGTTCGACGACCTCATTGGCCTTTCCTTGTGGCACCTCGAATTCGACGGCGTCCCCGTCCGGGTTGGTCACGGACCCGCGCACCACGGCCAGGTTGAGCACTGACGGGTCCGAAGCGATCACGCTTATTAGTTGCCCGGTCACATCGGCGGGGCTGACGACACGGATACGGATCACCGGCACACCGTCCTTAAAAAGCCTCCAAAAAGGACCTGGCTAGCCCGGGATCTTATTCCGAATTACCGCTCGATTCCCGTTCGAGCCGAAATGCCGGAAAGAAGTGGCGGGTTTCAAGTACTTGTGGCCGGCGATACTGACAGTTCGCCGGACGGACGCTGTTGCCGGGCCACTACCAATGCGAGCAAACCCATGACCACCATGGCAACTGCGGCGATGCGGAACAGGGCCGGGAGAGAGACGGCGCGCTGCAGGGCGCCGGCACCGAAGGCGGCCAGACCGTACCCAACTTGATAGGCGGCAATGAGCCAACCAGCCGCCAGCTCGACGATACTCGGGAAGGTCGATTCCCCGTACCCGATCGTCATGGGGAAGAAGCCGGAGCAAGCCAGCCCGGCGAAGGCGAACACTCCTATCCCGGCGGCGGCGCTTTTGGCCAGCGGGGCCAACACCAGCGCCACGGCTATGGCCCACGGCAGCACGACATAAATAGCCGTCGACCGGACGCGGTTCGACACCAGCGCAATGGCGAGCCGGCCAAGGGTCACGGCCGCCCAGAACACGGCTAGAGCGTTCTGGGCCGAGGTGGCCACCACCCCTTTGCTGACCAGCAACGTGGTACCCCAGTTGCCGAACATCGTCTCACCGATGCCATAGATGACCAGCGCGCCGGCGAAGACCCAGAACGACGTCGGTATCTGAGCCCGGCCCGCGCTCTCGCCCGTCGGCTTTTCGCCTGTCTTCTCCGGAAGGCCCATGGGCTGCACCAGGGTCACGCCCACTAGGACGACCAGGCCGCCGGCGGCGAGCAAAGGCAGGTACCACCACTGCCCCAACTTGGTGAACAGCGCGATAAGGAACGGCGACAAGGCGGTACCGAGCCCCAGGAGCACGTTTAGAGCCGTCAGGGCTACGTCGCGGCGTTCCGGCATGAACGCACCGGCGTATGTGCTGATCGAGCCGAGGGTGAGGCCAAAACCAAGGCCCAGGGCCGCGGTTGAGACCAGCAGCATCGGGTAGGCGATGGCGTCGGACTTGACCGGGACGCTGCCGGCCAATAAGGCCATCGCCAACGTGTCGGAGATCAGCCCGGCCAAGAGCACCAACTTCAACGGGAACCGCCGGGCCAGGTTGGGCAGTCCCAGCGACCCGGCAATGGCCATCACGACCTGGGGGACAAAGAGCAGGCCATACTGGGTTTTCGACAGGTCGTAGCCCGTCTTCGAAGTAAGGATGGTCGCCGCCGCCGGGAAGGCGACCAGGCTGAGGCCCTGGAACAGCCCGATGGTGTACACGGTCAAGACCTCGGCCCGGCCCGGCCGGGACGGCGGGACCGGGGACGAGGTCAACGTGCCTCGCTGTCAACAAGGGCCGGCATGGCCTTGCCGGCCTGCGCAGCGTTGAGGCCGGTCGAGCGCCCGCCCTCACCAGCCATGGCAACATATTTGGTGTCCGGGCGGGCCGCATGATCCCCCGACTAGGGTGATTGGTGGATCGATCGGTAGGTTGGTGGGGGGCCGGAGCCGGACTGACGCCACCGGGCCATCCAGGACAGGACACGACACAGAAAGGGCCGTTGAAATGGTAGACGGAACCGATATGGAGTTCACCCAACTGGGCCGGAGCGGCCTGAAGGTGAGCCGGCTGTGCCTCGGCACGATGAACTTCGCTTGGAAGACGAGCGAACCGGACTCGTTCGCCATCATGGACCGGGGACACGATCTCGGGATAAATTTCTTCGATACCGCCAATGTTTACGGCCACGCCAAGGGTGAGGGACGAACGGAACAGATCATCGGCCGGTGGTTTGCTCAAGGTGGTGGCCGCCGCGAACGGACCGTGCTCGCCACCAAGGTTTATGGGGGGATGGGCGATTGGCCGAACGAGGACAAGCTTTCGGCCCTCAATATCCGGCGGGCGTGTGATGCCTCGCTTTCCCGGCTGAAGACGGACTACATCGACCTGTACCAGATGCACCACGTGGACCGGGCCACTCCCTGGGACGAGATCTGGGAGGCGATGGAAGTGCTTCGTTTTCAGGGCAAGATCCTGTACGCCGGCTCTTCCAACTTCGCTGGTTGGCATATCGCCAAAGCACAGGAAGCGGCCGCACGGCGCAACTTCCTCGGCCTCGTCTGCGAGCAGTCCCTGTACAACCTCTTCGTAAGGGATGTCGAGCGCGAGGTCCTCCCGGCGGCCGAGGATTACGGGGTCGGTATCATCGCCTGGTCACCTCTGCAGGGCGGTCTTCTGGGTGGGATCCTGGGCAAGGAGGAAGGCCCCGGGCGCCGCTTCGAGGACGGGCGGGCTAAGGACACGGTTCGGGAAAAGCGCGACCAGGTCGAGGCTTATGAGGGCCTGTGCAAGGAAATCGGCGAGGAACCGGCCAATGTGGCCCTGGCCTGGCTGTTGACGCGCCCGCAGGTGACGGCGCCCATCATCGGGCCTCGAGATCTGGCTCAGCTCGAGGGCTCTCTTCGAGCGGTCGCCCTCTCAGGCGAATTCGATGCCGGGACGCTGGAGCGGCTGGACAAGATCTTTCCGCCATACAAAACGGCGCCCGAGGACTACGCCTGGTAGTGAGACCAAGCCCGATTGATTGGGGCCCTGTCAACATCGGGCCCTGTCAAACGGGGGCCCGGCACGTAGTGGGCCCGGTACGTAGTGGCCCCGCCCTCTGGTGAGTTCGGCCTGAGGCCCGTTTGGCGCGTAGTGCGCGCCCTTTTCGTAGCTGCGGCCGTGATCGCGGCAGTAGTGGCGGCTGAGATTTTGGTCCGGTCGCTCAGGGCCCAGACCTTCGTGGAGGTCTGGGCCCGGACCTTGCCCGACGCGGGGCGGCCCATCGCCCTCTCCTCTCCGGACGTGGCCACCCTCCGGGACGCGCCGGCCGTGGTGGTGGGGGACCGGGCCGGACATGTTTACGCCTTTTACCTGAGTAACGGGAAGCCGGTCCCGGGTTGGCCGGCGAGCACGCGGGGCATTCCCGTCGATTCGACGCCATCGGTGGCCGCCCTCGGTTCCCCATCGCCTGACGACACCGTCTTTGTGGGCGTCGGCAACTCGTCAACGCCGGACAGCGGCGGTTACGAGGCGTTCAACCCGAACGGGACCGAGCGCTGGTTCGTGCCCGTCAAAAACCCTCCTACCGACCCCGATGCGAGGACCACCTCTGCCGTGAGGGCCTCGCTGGCAGTGGGGGATCTTCAGGGCTCCACGCCCGACGTGGTGGCTCCTTCCCTCGGCCAGGAGGAGTACGCCATAAATGCTGCCAGCGGAGTGGCTCTTCCCGGGTTCCCCTGGTTCACGTCGGACAGCTCCTTTTCCACCCCGGCTCTGGCTGACCTGTACGGGAGCGGCCGGACCTTCATCGTCGACGGTGGCGACCAGACCGCGGGGGTGGCCTACGGTGCCCACTACGTCCGGGGGGGCCACTTACGAATACTGTCGCCGACAGGCAATGCCGGTACAGGCAACCCGGCCGGCGGGCTCGAGTGCGAGTACAACACCGACCAGGTCGTGCAATCGTCTCCCGCCGTCGGCCGGTTCTTGCCCGGAGGCGCGGTGGGCATCGTGGTAGGTACCGGCACCTATTGGCCGGAGGCCAATGACACCGACAAATTGCTGGCTTTCGGGGCTCACTGCCACCTCGTGTGGGAAGCGGCTCTCGACGGCGCCACCCAGTCGAGCCCCGCGCTGGCCGATATCGAGGGTAACGGCACCCTCGATGTGCTCGAGGGCACGAATGACGAGAAGGGAACTGGGTCGGTGTACGCGTTGGCGGGCACGACGGGCGCCGTTATCTGGAGCCATCGGGCCCCGGGCGAGGTCATCGGGGGCGTGGTGACCGCAGACCTGGGTGAGGGCAGGCAATATGCGGTCGTGCCCACGACCGCGGGGGCCATGGTCCTCAACGCGAGGACAGGTCGTCTCGTGACCACCCTGGACCCCAGCCTGGGCTTGCAGAACTCGCCCCTGGTCACCGAGGACCCGAACGGCAGCATCGGTATCACCCTGGCCGGCTACAACGGGTACAACCAGGGAATGGTCGAGCACTTCGAGATGCGCGGCCGGCGAGGCGGAGCGGTCAACGACCCCGGTACTTGGCCGATGTTCCACCACGACCCTCAATTGACGGGGAACGCCGGCGCCGTGTCGCCCTGAGCCTTTTAAGCGTCCTGAGCCTTCAGGGTCCCGCCCGCCGGCCGTTACTCAACCGGAGTCACCCGACCGGCCGTTGCTCGGCCCCGAGACCGCCCGAACGCGTTTCAGCCACAGTGCTAACGAGCTGGACAAACCGGTCCGGTCTCACGGACGGGAGCCGTTCTCCGGTCCGGAGGCGGTGGTTATGTGATGCGGGCAGTTCATTGGCCGCAAGACGAATTGCTCTGTCCGGACGTCCACCGGCGGGTACATGTCGTCGCGATAGTGGGCCCAGTGGCCCGAGCGTTCGTACAGCTCGCGTTTGGCCATCTCGGGTGTAACAGACGTGCTGGTACCCGTGGCGCCGCTCCAGATCGATGATGAAACGCTCGATCTCTTCGCGCACCGCGGCTCCGGCCGGCAGCCATAACGGCAAACCCGCTCCGCACGCCTCATCGTTGGCGAAGATCTTGAGCTGCCGGCCAAGCCGGCGGTGGTCCTGGACTTCCATGATGGTCTCCTGTCTCGTTCGGGCCCGTTTTGGCCGGCAGAACGGAGGAGGACCAGCTCGCCCGAGGCCACCGGCCCGGGCGATGTCGCGTGCCTGTTGCTACGCGTCCACGCCGGGCGTACCCGGCGTCGTCGTGGTTATGCCATAAGGCCTCGGCACATGTCCCAGACTAGTCGCCGCCCGGTAGGGCTAGGGCTCGAGTATGAAGAGGACGATGGCGTAGCAGGCCACGGCGGCGAACGCGAGCAGAGCCATGATCAGCGAGCTGATGTTGTCGTTGAAATCGAGAAAACTGGCGCCGTTGAAGCCCGCTCCGATGACGAGTAACCCGCCGACGACGGAGAGGGCGGTTACGGTCCCTCGCCTCAGCCTCACGGCCCGAACGGAGACGCCGATGACCATTACGGCGAGCGCCAGCCCCAGCGCGGCGTGGACGGCCAGAGCCGGCGCCCCGTGGCTGATGGCCCAAACGACACTGTGGAAGGAGCCGCTGAGGTAATCGGAGGGGTGGGCTCCAGGATGACTGGCAGGGACCGTGACGTAGAGGTTCACGGCCATGCCGATGCCCGCCTGGACCAGTATCAGAACTATGGCGCCGAAGACCATGCGCCGCAGGGCCGGCCGGTCCCGGAGGCGACGGTGGCCTCGTCCCGGTGTGGCGGTGGTGGGTCGGTCGGTTGGTGGCAGCAATGGCCAGCCGCGTACTTGTAGGCCCTCAGTCGGGTTGGTCCAGGCCTACAACGTGCAAGGACAAGGGACGGTGGGGGTCAGCGAAGCTGAGCAACAAGCGAGCGCTACCGTCCGGGTCGGTCGTCCATCCCGCCGGCTTGAGCGACCCATGGCGCATCGTGAGGGCCAGATTCCCCAGGTCTCCGGGAACGGCCACCTTGACCAGGACGGTAGTGCCATCGGCGAACCGGACGCGGGCGGCTCGGGGCACGGGAGCCGCCTCTATAGCGCGCGGTGGTATACCCCGTTGGACAAGGGGCTCCAACCTCGACGAGAGGCGGCGGGCAAACTGGCGCCTGTCGGTGTCGGTGCCGGCGGCCACCAGGACGGCCTCGATCTCTTCGGCTTGGTCCGCGGGGGACGCTTCCGGCCACCCCAGGACGTCCCTTGTTGTCACCCCGCGCCGATGCCCCAACCACCGTAACCGCCCTACTCCGTGGACAGGGTCCCCAGCGCTCGACCGCATGCCACCATTCTTTCGACCTTCGGCGTCCTCCGAACCCGGATTTTAGCCTGACGGGGGCGCCGGCGGAAGGCCTCACGCCCGCCGCAGTGTCATGGCCGGCCTGCCTGGGTCGGGCGGCCTGGGAGCCTCGCCGGCGGCCAGATCCGCTTCGGCGACGGGAGCCACGGCATGGTGCCGCCCCGAGGCGCAGCCATTAAGGCCACGTACCACTCCGGGCCTCACGGTCGCTTCATCGATTTCTATGAAGCCATAAAGAAGATAAAGCCTCGCCTCCTTGTTTGTGAGAGCGAGCAACACGACACGAGCTTCTTCCAGTCGATGGGCAGGGTTTACCCTTACGACTGCGTGGAGTTGCATGAGTACGCTCGGCCCGTTGCTACTGTGGCGCTCCGGGATTACGAGGGGAAGGTATCCTATTTCCCGCTCAAGGAAGGCGCCGACGTGAGCGGAGCGCAAGCGGCCATCCACCGGTACTCAGGCCGGAACATACCGGTCGTCCTTACTGAGTACGACAATTTGGGTCACCTGCTCAAGGCGTGAGGCATGGACCGCACCCCGCCATCGGCTATTTTGTAGGTCGGGCCGTGACTGGTGCTGGGGTGGAGCACCACCGGGGAGCGGCCATTCCGGAGTTGAGCCGGAACGCGAGCCGTGCGCCTGGGCGACTACGACACCTCTATCCAAGGAGCTGCCCGTGCCCCCCAGCGCAAAACTCATGGTCGGTACCGAATTTGCCCGTCGCATCATCGAGTCGGCGGCTGTCCGGGCGGCCGATTTCGAGGCCTGTACCGGGCGTCGTCCCAACCTGGCCGCCGTACTGGTAGGCGATAACACCGCTTCTGTCGCCTATGTATCGATGAAACAGCGCCGGGCGGCAGCGGCCCACATCTCTTCGGCCGTCGTCAGTCTCCCGGCCACGGCCGGGACCGACGAAGTGGCGGCCGCGGTGGCGGGCCTCTCACGGGACCCGGGCGTCGACGGCATCCTGGTCCAGCACCCGCTTCCCTCTCCGGTCGACGAGAGGGCCGTTTTCGAGGCCATCGACCCGGCCAAGGACGTCGACGGGGTGACGATGCGGTCCCTCGCGGCTATGGCCCTCGGCCTCCCCGGGTTTACCTCTGCTACGCCCGGCGGGATAATGCGGCTTTTGGCCGCTTACGGGGTCCGGCCGGAGGGCAGGCATGCCGTGGTCATCGGGCGCAGTCCCATCCTCGGCCAGCCGGTTGGATTGTTGCTGCTGACCGCCAACGCCACCGTGACTTTCTGCCACTCCCGGACCACCGGCCTCCCCGAGATAGTCGGCACTGCCGATCTGGTCGTGGCCGCCGTGGGCCGGCCCCGGTTTGTGCGCGGCGATTGGCTGAAGCCGGGTGCTGTGGTGGTGGATGCGGGTTACAACGCCGGGAACGTGGGCGACGTCCACTTCGACGAAGCGCGGGCCAGGGCCCGCTTCCTCACCCCCGTCCCGGGAGGAGTCGGCCCAATGACGGTGGCAGTGCTACTGGAGCAGACGGTGTCTGCCGCTTTCGAGCGGGCGGGCCTCAATTGAGGTAACCACTGCCTAGCCCGGCAACGCGACACCGGGCAAGGTTACGCACCCGCAGCCTCACTGGCTAAATGGCCCGTGGTGCACCGGTGGGCTTATATAACATTCCGCCGGGGCACAAAATGACCGGCGAGATCCAACCACATCGAGAAACGGTGCGGCCTGTCGCGCTGGTCACAGGGGCCAGCAGGCGCCAGGGCCTGGGTGCTGCGATCGCTCTGGCCCTTGCCGAGGCCGGCTGGGACGTCGCCATCACGTACTGGTCGGCGTTCGACTCGGAGATGGAATGGGGCGCGGATCAAGGCGGGCCGGCGCAGATCGGAGAAGAGGTGCGCCGGACGGGCGCCAGGTTCTTCGGCGTAGAGTGCGATCTCACCAGGGCCGAGACACCCGCCGAGGTTTTGGGTGTTGTGGAGGCGAACCTCGGGCCCGCGTCGGGGCTGGTCTTGAACCACTGCGAGTGCCGTCCCGTCGGCCTTATGGAGATGACGAGGGAACTTCTGGCTCGCCACTTCACCGTGAACGTGCAGGCGAACGCACTGCTCATCCAGGAATTCGCCACCCGCTTCCCTCGAGGTTGCCCCGGCCGGATCGCCAGCCTTACGAGCGACCACACGGCCGGGAACGTACCCTATGGCGTGACGAAAGGGGCGGCAGACCGGCTTACGCTGGCTGCCGCCCATGAGCTCGCTCACCTCGGAGTGACGGCCAACGCCATCAACCCGGGACCCACCGACACGGGCTGGATGGACGAAAGCCTTCGTGAGGACGTGGCTCGGAAAACACCCCTGAACCGGCCGGCTCGGCCCGAAGACGTGGCCAACCTCGTTGCTTTTCTCTTCTCGGAGAAAGGAAGTTGGGTCACCGGTCAGCTCCTTTACAGCAACGGCGGGTTCCGGAGCACGATCGGATGAGTGCCGACCTCGGTCCAGGCACGCCCGTCACCCACCCCGGCTTTACTGCGCAACCGGGCCGGCTGAGCGCACGGTAACGCAGGGAGGGCCGGAAAGCCGGCAGAGTCTGCTAGTACGGGGCTATGAGCGATCTTCCCACCAGTACCCTCGGCCGGACCGGTCTGACAGTCACCAAGCTGGGCTACGGGGCCATGGAGCTGCGCGGCCCAGGGGCGCGACGCAGCGGCCCGAACATCGACGACGCCACCGCCGGCGCTCTCCTCAACCAGGTGATCGATTCGGGCATCAACTGGGTCGACACGTCCCCGGACTACGGCGTATCGGAGGAGTTGATCGGACGTCACCTCTCCTCTCGTCGGGCCGACTTCTTCCTCGCCTCGAAATGTGGCTGCGCGGTGAGCATGGACGGGTCGCCGGTAGCCTTCGGCGAACATGATTTCGCCCGGTCCAACGTCCGGGCCGGGGTCGAGCAGAGCCTGCGGCGAATGCAGACGGACCACCTGGACCTGGTCCAGTTCCACGCCAGCCCCACTCGCGAAAGGCTGGAAGAGGACGACTCGGTGGCCGAACTGCTGGCGTTGCAAGACGAGGGGAAAGTCCGCTTCATCGGGATGTCCGGGACCTTGCCCAACATCGAGGGCCAAATAGAGATGGGCGTCTTCGACGCCTTCCAGATCCCGTACTCGGCCGTGGAGCGCGAGCACGAAGAAATCATCAGCCGGGCTGCCGCGGCCGGCGCCGGCACCGTTATCCGGGGCGGAGTGGCGAGAGGGGTCCCGGTGGCCGGAGAAGAGGCGATCGAGCGCTTGCCCGAAAATTTCCGCGACGTTTACCGGGCCCGCCGGGAGCGTTTCAACGGGGCCGATCTGACAGACATGCTCGACGACATGTCCCCCATGGAGTTCATGCTCCGATTCACGATCAGCCATCCGGACATGGACACGACCATCGTCGGCACTGCCAACCCCGATCACCTGGCGGCCAACCTGGCCGCCGCAGCCAAAGGCCCTCTCCCGGCCGACCTCTACCAGGAGGCCAAGCAGCGCTTGGCGAGCGCGCCGCAGGAGTAAAGCTCGCCACCAGAAAAAGCGCTCCCACGTGTCGATCCTGGCCGCGCCCGTTCGACGCTCTGCCAGAGTGAGGGCGAAAGACGCCCCACCTTTGCAAAAGGAGAGCTAATACCATGCGATTCCTGGGGTACACCCTGGCGGACGAGTCCACGCTGCCAACCGAGCCTCCTCCGCCCGAGCTGTACGAACAGATGGGGCGCTTTGTCGAGGACGCCACCAAGGCGGGCGTCATTGTCGCCACTGGCGGCATCGCACCGACTGCGGACGGCGCCAAGATCAGCCTCAAGGACGGCAATTACACCGTCGTCGACGGTCCGTTCGTCGAGGCCAAGGAGATCGTCGGCGGTTGGGCACTCATGGAGTGCTGGGACCTGGCGGAGGCCGTCGAGTGGTCGAAGCGATTTCTCGCTGTTCTCGGCGAGGGCGAGGTCCGGGTACGTCCCGTCTCCAGCTAAGGAGCGACGTTGCGGCGGTGGTTGAATCGGCAGCGTGCGGAGTGCCGGTTCGACCACCGCCGTCGAGACAGTCTTCCGGATGGAGTTCCCACGCGTCGTCGCCACCCTGGCGCGGATGGCGAACGACCTCGATCTAGCCGAAGAGCTGGCCCAAGAGGCGCTCGTCGACGCTCTACGTCAGTGGCCGCAAGACGGCGTCCCGGCCAACCCCGGTGCCTGGCTGACAGCCGTCGGCAAGCGCAAGGCGATCGACCGTTTCCGCCGTGATCGCGCGTTGGCTCAGAAATATGCGCAGCTGAGCCGGTCGCTCGAGACGCAGGGCGCACTCGGCACCGAAACGCCCAATCTCGACGACGAGGCCCTGGACGACGACCGGCTGCGCCTGATCTTCGTTGCCTGCCATCCGCTTTTGCCACTCCCCTCGCGGGTGGCGCTCACCTTGCGCCTGGTCGGCGGGCTTACGACAGCCGAGATCGCCCGGGCCTACGTGGTGCCCGAGGCGACGATCGCTCAGCGCATCGTCAGGGCCAAGCGGGCCATCGCCAAGGCAGGCGTCCCCTTCGAGGTCCCCGAGGGAGATGAACGCGCCGCCCGGCTCAGCGCCGTGCTCGAGGTCATATACCTGATCTTCAACGAGGGCTACTCGGCTACCAGCGGAGACGAGTGGCTCCGCCCGGAGCTGTGTGCCGAAGCGCTGCGCCTCGGGCGCGTCCTGGCCGCGGCCGCCCCCGACGAGCCTGAGGTCCACGGGCTCGTCGCGCTGATGGAGCTCAACTCCTCGCGCTTGCGAGCCCGGGTCGGTCCGGGCGGTGCGGTCGTCGTGCTGGCCGACCAGGACCGGCGGAGGTGGGACCGGCTGCTCATCGCCCGCGGCGAGGCGGCGCTGCGTCGTGCCGGCGAGCTGTCAGCGGCTCGGGGGCCGTACGTTTTGCAGGCGGGGATCGCCCTCTGCCATGCCCGCGCCTTCCGCCCGGAGGAGACCGACTGGGCCGAGGTGGTGACGCTTTACGATGAGCTGGCGTCGGCCATGCCGTCGCCGGTCGTCGAGCTCAACCGGGCTGTCGCCGTTTCGATGGCGTCTGGCCCGGCTGACGCGCTTGCGCTCGTCGACCAGCTCGTCGAACTGGGCGCCCTCGAGCGCTACCACCTGTTGTACGCCGTGCGCGGCGACCTGCTCGACAAGCTCGGGCGGCACGCCCAGGCGGCGGAGGCCTTCGGGCGCGGCGCCGAACTGGCGCAGAACACGCCGGAGCGTGAACTGCTGCGGCGGCGCGCCGCTGAGAGCGCGGCGCGAGTGAGTGCGGAGCCCGGCAGCGGGCGGCATGCAGAGTAAGGGCCGGGGCCTCAAATGTGCGGTTGCGACGACCGAGGTGAAATGGCTCGACGAGTACGGCCCGAGACTACTTCCGCCCCTGATAGAGCAGTCCCTTTACTGCTGCCCCCACCCTGACCGTCAAGCTTTCCCATAGGCCTTCCAGGGATCGATAGACGGTTGTTCGACCCATCTGCCCGCAAGCTGGGTGAGGCTGCCCTGTTGACTTGGTAGGCCGTCAGTCACACGCTAGGTGCACAAATGTTAACCCGTCTCAGATACATAAATTTAACCCACATTTGATCATTGCGAGAAGGGCCGGCGGCCGCTAGGGTGCGAGATTGTTACCGAGGGCGGCCCGAGTCTGGCGAGCCACGCCGAAGCCCGGGCCCAGGAGCAATGTCCTGAAAGGAGGCACCGCCTGATGACTGACACGTTGACAGAAGGGGTCGTTACCCACGACCCTCGGGCCGAGGCGTTGTTCGGGCAATGGAACATCGCCTTCGAACTGAAAGAAATCCTGATCGACGAGGTGCGCCTGCTCGACGGCGCCCAGGTCCGCGACGTGGCCAACATCGCCCCGAGCGAGGGCGTCGAAGAGTACGCCACGCAAATGCGCTCAGGGGCCAACTTCCCCCCTGTCGTGCTCATGAAACCGAACATCCTGATCGACGGGAACACTCGCCTGGAAGCGGCCCGCCGCAACGGGCGCAGCCTGTTCCCGGCGTACGTGGTGGAGGTCCCTACGGTCGACTTCGCCAAGGCCGTCGCCGGTGGGCTCAACCAATTGAACGGCCGCCGCCTGACCTCGACCGAAGCGCAGCGCGTGGCCCTCACCATGGTCGAGCAACTGCACTGGAACGACGAGCAGGTGGCGGCCTACGTAGGCCGGACGGCACAGATGGTGCGCACGTGGCGGCGCCAGGCCGAGAC
Organism: Acidimicrobiales bacterium; assembly: GCA_035502515.1. GTDB lineage: Bacteria > Actinomycetota > Acidimicrobiia > Acidimicrobiales > Palsa-688 > Fen-671. The sequence continues at coordinate 6,228 of DATJUH010000198.1, read as the reverse complement.
CGAGTTGAAAGCCAAGCGCTTGGGCCTGGGCGACCAGGTCGGGCACATCAGCAAGAACCAACAGGACGTGATCGCCGGCGTCGTCCATGACGCTCCCTTCGCCGAACTGGTCAAGCTGGCCGCCGATGTCAAGGTGCCGAGGAAGGAGCTGAGCCGCATCGTCAAAGAGATCGGCAAAGCCCTGTCGGAGGCCGACGAGATCCAGGTCGTCACCTCGGCCCGGGCCGAAATGGTCCCCGTTGGGCCGCCCCCCCGCCGGGCCCAGCGCAACCTGGCCGCCCATCGGGCGCGCATGGTCATCCCTCAGCTGCTCAACCTGAAGCCCCTCGACGTCCTGGAGCCGGCTCGCTTCGAAGAGGACCGCAAGCTCTGGCACGCCTTGCGTGACCATGTCGACGCCGTCCTCGTCGCCTTCGACGAGCACCCGCCCCAGGAGCCCTTCTTGTGAGCCCTCGCCCCCGAGGCCAGAAAAAAGCAGAGGCCAGCCGCATGACCGTTAACATTTGGGACGTCTGCCGGCGCTCGGAAAAGCCGCTCACAGTTGAGGAGATCGCTGATCAGCTCCGGGGCCGGGGCCTCGACATGAACGCTGACGCCCTCATGTTCTATAAGAAAAAAGAGCTGGCCAAGCTCGACGATGTCTTAGCCAAACAGTTCGAGGACGCCTGGTCTAACGAGGCCCCACCAGCTGAAGTGATCGACCGGGCCTGGTCGCTGTTCGTTGCCCATTGTGTGCAGGTCAGTTGCCAGGCGAAAGCACTAACCGTAACCACAGCAGAAGGCGTTGACCCTCGTAGCCGCCACGCCGAGCGACGGTACTCGGCCAACCTGGACAGCCCTCCGATGGTGTACCAGTACTTCGTGACAACCGAGCAGAGACTGGTGCCGTACGACCCCGAACAACGCGACCAGCTCAACGACGGCCACACGGCCGGCATGGAGTTCCTGCGCCGCAAGGCCGAGCTTGGGGCCCGGAACCCCAAGCCGGCCGAGGCGCGAGAACTGCTCGACCTCGCGGAGACGGCGATCCGGGCAAAGGTCTGAACGGCAGGTGTTGACAACCTTGACACCAGCGACAGCGATGAGGCTGGTTCTGGTAACTACTGGTGCAAAAATTGGGCCGTGGCGTGCGCCCAGCTCTACTCGCCCTGGCCCGACATCGCAACCATAAATTCGGTAACCGTTGTCAAAAAAAGTCTTTATCGGTTACGAAGTGTCATTCAGCCAAGCAAAATCAATGGAGTTTGGAGTTTCGAGGCACAATGGGGCGGCACCGGTAAATATCGGTAATTACTGAACAATACCTGCCTTTAGTACTACTGACTGACGATTCCGGCGAATCCGTACACCCAATCCGGAGTTTCCGTACACCCCGGAGGGGTGGCCGCGTAGCGGCCGGCTTGTGGTTGGTCTAGGCCCCGGGTCTCACCTCCTCCTGGTCGATCGGGCCTACGTGGCAGGACATTACTGGGGCTCCCGGGGCGGCTTGGTGCCGGCGCGCCCTGAGCTGGTCTTGCGCATGGAATCGCCTTGCAGCTCAACTCGCTGGAGGTTCTCTAGCAGGCGGTCCAGTACGGCATCAGTTCTTTTGTAATTGGGGGGAGATCTCCAGCACCTCTGTAAAGGGGGGTCTGGCTGTGTGGCGGAAATGATCTCTTGAAGTAACGGTCACACCCGGCACGTATGTTCGTGAGCCGTGGAGTTTTGGGCTGAGAGGACTGTGTCGCCTCTTGATGGCCGCGTTGGTTGGACTGTCGTAGACGACAACTACGTCGAGCACGAGAAGGCGGCGACATGGCTCCGGGTGCTCGTCGATGCCCAGGGCCGTTCGGTCGGGACTTCCCGGGCTTATGCGGGACGTCTGGCGCTCTACCTGACTTGGGCGGGCGCCACGGGCACCGACCCGGTGGCGCCGACCGTCGAGCAACTAGCCGCTTTCGCCCGCTGGCTGGAGCGCACTCCTTCGCGCAAGCACCGCCGAGGTCGTGAACGACGACGGTCGGCGGGCCAAAGGACGTTGTTGCTCAGCTCGGAGCGGTCCCCGGCCACGGTCGAGGGCATCTTGACGGCCGTCGTCGAGTTCGTGCGCTTCGCAGCCTTCAGAGGCTGGTGTCGGCCGGAGGTGGCTTCCCGGTTGAGCGCGCGGGCAGAACTCGCTTTCAGCCCACCGGGCTGGGACCGGGGCGAGCGCACCGGCCGCCCGGTCGTCGAGCGACGTTTGGTCCGACGGCGCCGGGCCGAGCGGCCCCCGCAGACCCTGAGCGTCGACCAGGTCGGCGCCTTGGCCGACGCCTGCTCGAACATCAGGGACCGCTTTATCGTGGAGGCTCTTTACGCCACAGGCCTCCGGCTGGCTGAACTGTGCGGGCTGCACCTCGCTGACTTGCACTTGTTGCCCTCTGCCAGCCACCTCGGCTGCCAGGTGGCCGGTGCCCACCTGCACGTGGTCCGCCGGCCAGACAACGATAACGGGGCGCTCGCCAAGTCAGCGTGGCCGCGAGTGGTGCCCGTGACCCGGTCGCTGGTGGCCTGCCATGACGCCTACCGCTTCGAGCGCGACGCTGTTGCCGAGGCGGCCGAGAGCGACTACCTGCTCGTCAACCTGTGGCGGGAGCCGAGAGGCCGCGCCCTTTCGCTGGACGTGGTTGAGCGCCTCTTTGTCCGCCTCTCGGTCAAGGTGGGCTTCAGGGCGCGGCCCCACATGTTGCGCCACAGTTTCGCCTCCGAGGTGGCGCTGGCGACCAAAGACCCCGCATTGGTGAAAGAACTTTTGGGCCATGCCTCGGTGGCCTCGACCGACGTCTACTTGCACGCCCGCTGGGACGACATGAGAGCGGCGGTCGACGCTCACGCCCGGGCGCTGGGGAAGCTGACATGAGGCACAACAGTGCCGTCGTGCCCAAAACGGGTGCAGTTACGCCAAAGTTGCGCGACTGGCGCCTTGAGCGGTTGCTGTCCCTCATGAGCGACGACTGGTTGGCTGGCGAATGGGACCCAGCTCGCCAGCTCGTCCTGCCCCAGCCTGGGGGGAGACTGACACGGGTGCTGCGCTGCGCTGTCCCCGGCTGCGAGAACGACGGGTACACCTCGACCAAGCTGTGCACCCGGCACCGTCACCAGTTCAGTGCCTCCGGCCTCCCGGACCTGGGGTCATGGCTCTCCAGCGGGGAGCCCGCTCCTTACAGTCGCCGCCGCGGTGTGGACCGGGCGTGCGTAGTGAGCGGTGCCGACGGGAGGGGTTGCCCACGGCCGGCTGACGGCCGCTGGCAGCTGTGCGACACCCACAGCTTTACGTGGTGGAAGTACCGAAGAAAGGGAATAGCCTTCGAGAACTTCTTGGCCAGGGCCGTGCCGCTCCCTGAGCTCGGTGACTGCGCCGCGGCTTGCTGTTGGCGCCGAGCGGCTTCACCCCAGAACCGGCTCTGCTCGCTGCACGTCCAGCTGTGGCGCGACGAAGGCCGCCCGGCCGGGCGAGCATTTGCCAGCTGGGCGGCGCGAGCACGCCAGCCCGAGGACGCTCACGTCCTCAGCCTCCGCGGGTTGTGCGAGCTCGTGCGCTTGGAACTGGTCTACGCCATCGGCTGCCGGGCCGCCGACCAGGTGGGCGTGACCACCGGCAATATGAGGCCTTGGGTCGACCAACTGCGGGCCGAAGGCGTCGGCTCGGTCACCGAGTTCGACCTGTCCAAGCTCGGTCATGTGGGCGACCGGCCTGAAGTACGCTTCGCCCGCTTCAGCGTCGACCGGGTGAGCCTGGCCTACGCCGACCCAGAAGCAGAGCGGGAGAAGGACACCTGGGACCTGCGCCTGTTCGGGCGGCCCGGCCACTTGCACCTCGACTTCAGCGCCATCCGCCAGCAGTGGCTGCGCGAGGCGGCAAAGGGTTGGGCGGTCGTCAGCCTGGGACGCGTAAAGGACGGTGTCGTAGCGCACCGCCTCGGCTCCCTCGCCCTGCTCTCGGCCGTCCTCGCCTCTGGCCGAGGCGGCGGCCACGACCCCACCGCGCTCGGCCGCCCCGACGTCGAGCGGTTCTTGGCCCGCGTCCGTTCGCCCAATTTCCCTAGCCGGCACAAGCCATTTGGGACCAGGGCTAGGGCCACGGCTGTAGAAGAGTGCGCGCAGGTGCTCCGGGAAGCCCGAGAGCTTGGCCTGGTGCCGAGCCTCGGGGCTACGTTCGCCTTCAGGCGCGGTGACCGCTTGCCCCGCATAAGCGAAGAGCCCCCGGGCCGGGCGTTGCCGGCCGGGGTCATCGCCCAGCTCGACGCCAACTTGCACCTGCTCGCTTCGGTCCCTGGTGCCAGCGGGCGGGCACGCGTGCCCACTCTCGGAGCCCTCGGCGAGCATGCCGGCGAGATGGCGGTGCTCGTCTACAAGGTGCTCAAAGGCACTGGGCGCAGGGTCGGCGAAGTGGCCAGCCTGCGCCTGGAGTGCCTCGACGTCGACGAGAACGGCAAGGACGTCTTGGTCTACGACAACCACAAGGCGGCCCGGATGGGCCGACGGCTCCCATTGGCCGACTCAGCCTTGGTGGCTGCCATCCGCGCTCAGCAGGCCTGGGTGAGGGCGAGGTTCGCCTCCACGCCGGCCGAGCACCTATGGCTGTTCCCCCGGCCGCACAAGAACAACGACGGCACCAAGCATTTCGAGGCCGGGCTCATCAACGCCTGGTTCCGCACCTGGCTGGAGCGCATCCCACAGATAAACGCAGGCCCCCTCGACGACAACGGGCACCCTGTGCCTTTTGACCGCAGGGCGGTCCACCCTCACGCTTTTCGCCACACTTACGCCCAAACCCTCGCTGACCAAGGCGTCCCGGCACCGGTGCTCAGGGACCTGATGGACCATCGCAGCATGTCGACGACGCTCGGTTATTACAAAGTGCAGGAATCTCGCAAGCGCAAGGCGATGGAGGTCCTCGCTCGCCACACGCTCGACAACCGAGGCGTCAGCCGCCCGGTCGACGAGGGCGAGCTGTCGTCAGTTTCGCACGTGCGCGAGCACATCTCGTGGGTGGCGGTGCCCATGGGCAAGTGCTCCGAACCCGCCAATGTCCGCGCCGGCGGCCAGGCCTGCCCCATCCGTTACCAGTGCGCTGGCTGCCCGCATTTCGAGTCCGACCCTTCATATTTGCCTGAACTACGTGCTTACGCAGACGAGCTGCGCAAGGAACGTGAGGCCATGATCGCCGCAGGGGCAACCGATTGGGCGGTCGACCACGTGAGCCGCCAGGTCGAGGTCATAGCCGGCCATGTCCGGGCACACGAAGCCCTGCTCGAGCACCTCGCAGACGACGAACGCGCCTTGGTCGAGGAGGCCTCCGTCACACTGCGCAGGGCCCGCCAGTCCGTGCCGGTCGTTCTCGGCCGAAGGAAGGCCACCCATGGCTGACAACAGTGCAGCCCTCCGACGCGCCCGGCGCCAAGACAGCCGGGCCAAGCGCCAACAGGCAGCCGAGGCCCTCGCGACCATGGAGAAAGAGGGCGGGCCTATAACCTTCCCCGCTGTTGCCCGCCGTGCGGGCGTTTCGGTCTCGCTACTTTATGCCGACGTGGCGCTCAGTTCCCGCATTGCGGGTGCTCGTGACCGCCAGCGCCAGGCCGGCAACACCCGGACGGGTCGGCTCCCTGCCCGCTCACTCCTCACCGAGCAGAGCCTGCGCACAGAGCTGGCCAATACCAAGGAGCGGGCTCGCCGTCTGGCCGAGGAGGTGAGTGCCCTTCGCGAACGCCTCAGCCACCACCTCGGTGCTGCGGCCGACGTTGCCCGCGGCGAGGCCTTGAGCCCACTTCTCGACCAGCTCGAGCAACGCAATGCCGAACTGGAAGCCGACAACCACCGCCAACAAAAGCGCATCAGTCAGCTCGAGACGGATGTCCGCGAGCTCAACGAGAACCTCGACGCGGCACGCACAGTGAACCGAGAGCTGATGAACGAGCTCAACCGGGCAGCATCCCATGACCGCCCCAGGCCGCACAAGCCTGTAGCCCGCAGGGAGTGACGGGCAGCGCCGATCTGTGTGAGCTACGTAGGTCACACAAACGCGACGCAACTACCAGGCCATTTTCGAACTAATACAAAAGAACTGATGCCAGGGTGGGCTCGCCGACAGCGTCGTGCCACATGGCGACGGGCAACTGGCTGGTGAGCACCGTCGAACGTAGCCCCGAGCGGTCTTCGACGACCTCCAAGGTATCGGCCGCCTGGTCAGGGGTGAGCGGTCTCAATAAG
>DATJUH010000197.1:0-20353 GCA_035502515.1 Acidimicrobiales bacterium | reverse complement strand
TCACTGCCTCGAGAAGGCGGGGAGGTTTGCCCCGGTCCAGCACCAAGATCCGGCCACTGAGGCTGTCGTCGGTTATCAGCCGGAGAGCGGCGGCGGCGACCGCGTCCAATGGGACCGGCGGCGGGACGGTCGCCCGTTCCACCTCGCTGACCCTTTCCGTGGCCACCCAGTCCGGGACCAGGCAGTTGGCCCGGGTACTGCCCAACGCCGTCAGCGTCGACGTGAAGCGGATGAGCCCGGCTTTGGCCGCCCCGTACTCGGGAGATCGGTACGGCGCCAGGCCGAGCCCGGCCGTCGACGCCACGTTGACGATGGCTCCTTGCCCGGCGGCCCGCATAGGACCGAGGGCTTCCTGAGTAGCCCACATAGGGGCGAGGAGGTTCAGGGTGATCAGCCGTAGCCAGCGTTCACGGGACGCTTCCGGGAAATGAGGGGGTATATGCCCGCCGCCGCCTGCGTTGTTGACCAAGATCTGCGGCCGCACCTCACGGATCAGCCATGCGACCTGGTCAGGGTCGGTCACGTCTACGGTTTCGGGCCGGCACCGCCCCCCGGTGGCCAAAGCCGCAGTCTGTTGAGCCCCGGTAGTGTCGATGTCGCATACGACCACGTCAGCGCCGGCCCCGGCCAGCGCCAGCGCGATTGCTCGTCCGGTCCCGGTCCCGCCCCCGGTAACCACCGCTACCCGATCTTCGACGTCCATGCTCCATGCCTACCAGGAGACAGAGACGTCGTTGCCGCCGTGGCCTTTACAATAAACGGTCCCCGAGGCGGCCTCGCACCTCACGAGCCGCAGCCACCATATTGGCCAGCGCCGGGCGCACCTCTTCCCAACGTCGGGTCTTTAGCCCGCAGTCGGGGTTGACCCAGAGCCGGCCCACGGGGATCACCTCCATGGCGGCCGTCAAGAGCTCTACCATCTCCCCGGTCTCCGGGACCCGGGGTGAGTGGATGTCGAAAATGCCGGGACCGACCTCGTTCGGGTACTCGAAGTCCGTGAACGCGCTGAGGATCTCCATCCGGGAGCGGGAGGCTTCGAGCGAGATCACGTCGGCGTCGAAAGCGGCGATCGACTCGATGATGTCGTTGAACTCGGCGTAGCACATGTGGGTATGGACCTGGGTCTCGTCCCGGGCTCCGCAGGACGCCAGCTTGAACGCGGCTACCGCCCACGCCAGGTAGTCCTTGCGCTGCACGGCGTGAAGGGGGAGGCCTTCACGTAGCGCCGGCTCGTCGACCTGGATGACCTTGATTCCCGCCGCCTCCAAGTCGGCCACCTCGTCGCGGATGGCAAAGGCAATTTGGCGGGCCGTCACTTCACGCGGCTGGTCGTTACGGACGAATGACCACTCGAGTATGGTGACCGGGCCCGTGAGCATTCCCTTTACGGGACGTTCAGTGCGCGACTGGGTGTAAACCGCCCAGTCCACCGTCATCGGCCCCGGCCGGCTGACATCCCCGAAGATGATCGGGGGCTTTACGCAGCGGGAGCCGTAGCTCTGGACCCAGCCGTACTTCGTGACCAGGCAGCCATTTAGCATCTCGCCGAAGTACTCGACCATGTCGGTGCGTTCGGGCTCTCCGTGGACCAGGACGTCCAGGCCCACGTCTTCCTGGAACGCCACGGCCTGGTCGATGTAAGCCCGCAACCCATCTTCATAAGTGTTCGTGTCGGTTTGACCCCGCCGCTGCCGTGCCCGTAGGGCCCGGATTTCCGGCGTCTGGGGCAACGAGCCGATGGTCGTGGTCGGCAACAGCGGGAGTCCGAGCCGGGCCGCCTGGGCCCGGCGGCGGATGCTGTAAGGGGAGCTCCGCTCCTCGAGGGCTGGTGTGTGCTGGGCCAATCGCCGGCTTACCGAGGGGTCATGGGCTCGGGGCGATGCTGCCCGTGAAGTTACGGCCGCGCCGGCTTCGGCGAGGTCGTCGGCGATCGCCTCCCGGCCGTCGTTGAGTCCCCGGGTGAGGGTGGCGATCTCCACTAGTCGCTGCATGGCGAACGCCAGCCAGCTCCGCAACTCGGCCTCGACGGAAGGCTCGAGGTCGAGGTCGAGGGGGAGGTGCAGGAGCGAGCACGACGGCCCGATCATGAGGCGGTCCGGGCCCAGCGACCGGCTTACAACCTCCAGCCGCCTAAGCGTCGCTTCCAGGTCCGTCCGCCAGACGTTGCGCCCGTCAACGACACCGAGCGACAGGGCCAGGGTGCCCGGAGCCTGTGCCACCGCCACGTCTACCTGGTCGGGGTCGGCGACGGCGTCGAGATGGAGAGCGTCGATGGGGAGGTGCAGCGCCGTCGGCAGGTTGTCAGCCAGGCCGGCAAAATACGTGGCCACAAGCAACCGAAGCCCTGGTGAAGCTTCCCGAAGGGCGCCGTAGGCCCAGCTGAATGCCCGGCGGTGTTCCGCCTCAAGGTCGAGAGATAGCAAGGGTTCGTCGATCTGCACCCACGACGCGCCCGCTTCGGCGATAGCCCCCAGCAGCTCGGCGTAGACCTCGCACAGCGCCGGGAGCAGTTCGAGATTGGATCCCTTCCCGACGTGCTTGGACAGCAGCAGGAACGAGACCGGCCCCAGGATGACCGGACGAGTGGCGACGCCGATGGCGGCCGCCTGGCGGAACTCGTCCACGGGTTTGGCCGCCGCCAGCGCGAACCGCTGTCCCGACGTGAGCTCTGGTACCAGGTAGTGATAATTAGTGTTGAACCACTTGGTCATTTCGAGCGCAGTCACGCTTTTCCCACCCAGAGTGCCGCCTCTCGCCATGGCGAAATAGCGGTCGAGCGCGTCCACGGGGCCGGCGGCCTGATATCGCTCAGGTATGGCGCCCACGAGCACGGCCATGTCCAATACGTGGTCGTAAAGCGAGAAATCGCCCGACGGGATGTGGTCGAACCCCAGCCGGGCATGGGCCCGCCACACCTCCGCTCGCACCTCGGCCGCCGCCGCCCGAAGGTCATTCGCTGAGGCTTTCCCGGCCCAGTAGGCCTCGAGGGAGCTCTTGAGCTCGCGATGTGGGCCTATCCGGGGGAAGCCGAGGTTCGTTGCCAGTGCGACCATTTGCCTGTCCCTCAGTCTAGGAATATCCGGCTTGTGTGCATGGGTGGGCTCTTTGAGTGCTAACCAAGGCTCTTGTCCTTGGCCACGGGCTCAAAAGTCCTCGTCGAACGCCACCGCTCCGGCGACGACGACCTGATAGCCGGAAACGCTGCGCTCGATGGTGGGGGCGGCCACGAACAGGTCGAGTGACCGGCTCTGATCGATGAAGGCTCCCCGCTCGGCGGCCAATCGATCAGTGAACGCATAGGGATCTCCCACGCAGTGCGGAAAACTCCTTCAACCCGGGGGAAGACGGCGGCCTGGTTGCACTTCAGATTGGCCGTGTCCTTGAACGTCGGGCTGAAGGTCCTCGCCCCGCTAAAGGATCGCCGGAACGGACCCGCGTCCGGGACTTTGCGCGCCAGGTGTTCATATCGTTGCACTAGCGCGCACAAGTCGCTGGTCACGGGCATGCCACGGCCGAATGGAGCCAGAAATTACCACTGTGTGGCGCCGCAACCCACTGGTCGTGGATATCGCACGGCCTGAAACCGGCCCGCCGCCTTTGCCCGGGGGCAAACGGTCAGCACGAAGGCGACGGAAAACCTGCGGAAAACCTACGCCAGCCCGGCGCTCCGGGCGGGGGAGCCGGCCGCGCGTCCGCTAAGCCGTGCGCTTCGCCCGGCTGCCGATCGTCTCGGCGTGGCGGGACAGAGCGGCGCCAACCGGCTTCAGCCCCACCACGGTCTCTGCCAGCCGGTCGGCGAAGGCGGCCGCCTCTGCCAAGCGCTCGCTTATCAGCAGCCAGGCCGCCTCCCTGTGCGGCAGCAGGTAGTCGGGCTGGTAGAACAGCTCGAAAGGGGGCCCGGCGGTGGCCCCGGGCAATTCGGGCCCCACAGGTAGAGTCCCGAGCACCTTGCCCACAGGTGCCACTCCCTGGTACATCAACCCCACCGCCACCTTGGCCAGCGTGGCCGCTTCCTCGTCGGTCTCGTCGATGCGGGACAGCAACCGGTAGAGCAGCAAAAGCAATACCTCGTATATCACGTTGGAAAGGTCGGCCACCTTGGCCGTGAGCGGGTCCGTGATGATCGGCCTGGCCCCGTCTCCCTCGCCCGGTCGGACCCCGGCGGCGATTACCGGCCGAGCGGGCTCGAACGCCGGGTCGGCGGCCTTCATGGCCAGGAACTCGTCGAGGACTCCCTTGAAGCGGCCGAAGTGGGCTTGGCGCCAGTCTCCGCGTGGGCCCTCCCCCTGCTCGACGATCTCCTCGATGGCAGCAGTGGCGCTCTCCACGTCGGTGACAGCGATCAACTGCGGCCACCGGAACTCGGCGCTTGTCACCTGGGCCTGCGCGGGCCCCACGAAGAGGCGGTCGGTTCCGAGTTTCCCGGCCAGGTGCCGGAACCCTTCCTCGATGGAGCGGTAGAGATGACCAACGGTCGAGAATTCCTGGAGGTGGGGGACGATGTCGTCGGCCGCCGTCACCGGGACGGCCTCGCCCAATGCGCCTATCCCCTCGGCGTCGTCCAGAGCCATACCTTCCGGCCGCTCGAGGTAGAGGAAGTGGCGAAGCGCCTGTTCTCCGAAAGGAAGGAACACCAGCTTGACCCCGGCGGGGTAGTGGCGCGCCGGCTGGGGCAGGTTGGGCCGGGACAGGTGGGGAGATGCCCCCAGGGCGGTGAGCATGTTGGCGGTGAGCGCCAGGTGGAGCATCTCTTGGCCGGCCACTCCCAGGATGACGGAGCGCCAGCGGTTGACGGCGGCCAGCTGTTCCTGGGTAAGGCCCTCGTCTGTCGTCTCCTTCAGGCTGAAGGCAGCGAAGAGGTACTCGCACATGAGGGCGTGTTCCAGTTCAGCCGCGGCGCAGATCATGTAGATCAGGGCCTCCCGGTGTTCGATAACGAGCGCCGGCTCCGCGGATGGCGTCGACCGTTGCTCTTCCGTGCCACGGGTTTTGACGACGTGTGGAAGAATGACTACCTCCTTGCCCAGTTCTGGCTTGCCCAGTTCTGGCTTGCCCAGTTCCTGGCCTCACTCGGTCCTGGCTTCACCCAATCCGGTCCCGCCCGGGGCGGTTGGTTCGGCCCAGCCTGACCTTGGCCCGGCCTGCCTTGGCCCAGTCTGGCACCTCGGCTGCCTGGCTCGCGCCGAGCTCTGCCCAACTAACTGGTTACCGGCGGGCGAGCCACCTTCCGCGGCCGGGGAGTCGTGCGCGCCCCCACGTCCGGGGACCGCACGCTCGAAGGCCGCCGGGCGACCCGGGCATCCTGCAGGTGCAACCGGCCGGCCAAAAGTGCGACTCTTTTGGTTGTAACAGGGCTACAAGCATTGATCGCGTCCGGATAAGGAGATACCCGGCTATGGAATATCTCGTCACCATGACTACCCACGTCCCGGACGGGACTTCCGAGGAAACCGTCGAGGGGACCCGCCAAAAGGAAGCAGCCCGATCGCGCCAGTTGGCTGCAGAAGGCCACCTGCGCCGCCTTTGGCGCCCGCCCCTACGACCAGGTGAATGGCGCACGCTGGGGCTCTTCGCGGCCAATGGTGCGGACGAACTGGAGCAAGTGCTCGCCTCGATGCCGTTGCGGGTATGGCGTACGGACGAGGTCACCCTGCTGGCGTCGCATCCGGACGACCCTCCGGGGGGAGGGACCGGCGCCGGCCACGCCGGGACAGGGCCCGCCACCCATGGGGACAGCAGCACAGCTGAGTTCTTCACCACCTTCGATATCCACATCCCGAGCGGCACGCCGAGTGAATCCGTTGATGACACGGAGGCCCGGGAGGCGAAGCAGACGCACGAACTGGCTCGGCAGGGGCACCTCGAGCGGCTGTGGACATTGCCGGCCCAAATAGGCCATGGGAGCGTGCTGGGCCTTTGGCGGTCCGCTGACGCGGCGGAGATGAAGGCCATCGTAGACGGACTGCCCATGGCCAACTGGATGACCGTCGACATCACGCCACTCAGCCCGCACCCTAACGACCCGGCCTCCGTGGACAATTAGGCGCCAGCAGGCCATCGGCACAGATGCACCCAACGTGGCCCTGATTACCGGAGGTTCTCGAGGCATAGCGCCGGCCTTGCGGCCCCTACCGTCACCGGGGCCGGGCCGTCGTCGCCCATGCGCTTTACGGCCGAGCCCTCCAAGGACGACGACTTGCTCACCCTGAAGAGGGATGTCCCCCGGCCCGAGACCACCGGACGGATAACAGGGAGACGCTGGAGCGTTTTGGGCGCGTGTAAGGCTGGCGCGAACTTGACACGGTCCAGAATCAGAGCAAGAGTCTAAGTTGTGCTCAGGGAAGAAGTAGCCTCTGGCCCGGCCGACGTGCTCCGTGGGCGAGGCGTTCAGGTGACCGCTCAGCGTTTGGCTGTTTTGCGGGCCGTGTCGGACCGGCCGCACGGCACCGCGGACGAGATCGAGGAGCTGGTGAGGGCCGATATTGGTGCCGTCTCGCGTCAGGCGGTGTACGACGCCCTGGGCATCCTGGCCGACAATGGCCTCGTACGGCGCATCCAGCCGGCGCGCTCGCCAGGCCGGTACGAAATCCGGGTCGATGACAACCACCATCACATCGTGTGCCGCACCTGCGGTCGCACTGTAGACGTCGATTGCGCAGTAGGGCACAGGCCTTGCCTGCGGGCCGCCGACGACCACGGGTTCATCATTGACGAAGCCGAGGTCGTTTATTGGGGCTTGTGCCCTGACTGCCAACCGGCGGAAGGACGACGGCGCGGCAAGGTAAGCGGCAGGACCAGCAACACGAACAAGATCGACAACACCAACGGAAAAGGAGCACTATGAGCAACGAAGACACCGGCGCTACCTCCACCATGTCGGAGGAGGCAGCTCCAGCCGCCAGGTGCCCAGTGCTGAACGACCCCCACGTCGCTACCGGTTCGATGGCGAACCAGCACTGGTGGCCCAACATGTTAAACCTGCGGCCGCTCGGAAAGAACTCACCGTTGATCGACCCTATGGGCCAGGCGTTCGACTATGCGGCCGAGTTCAAGAGCCTCGACCTGCCGGCCGTGAAGGCGGACATCGTCAAGGTGCTTACGACCTCGCAGGATTGGTGGCCGGCTGACTTCGGCCACTACGGGCCGCTTATCATCCGCATGGCGTGGCACGGCGCCGGCACGTACCGCATCTACGACGGCCGCGGCGGTGCGGGCGGCGGCACGCAGCGTTTCGCCCCCCTCAACAGCTGGCCCGACAACGCCAGCCTGGACAAGGCCCGACGCGTGCTTTGGCCGGTCAAGCAAAAATACGGGCGCAAGCTGTCTTGGGCGGACCTCATGATCCTGGCCGGGAACTGCGCCCTCGAGTCGATGGGCTTCAAGACCTTTGGTTTTGGCGGTGGGCGTGAAGACGTATGGGAACCCGAAGAGGACGCCTACTGGGGCCCCGAGGACACGTGGCTGGGTGACGAGCGCTACAGCGGTGACCGGCAGCTGGCCAACCCCTTCGCCGCCGTGCAAATGGGCCTTATCTACGTGAACCCCGAGGGGCCGAACGGCAACCCTGACCCGGTGGCCGCCGCCCGGGACATCAGAGAGACGTTCGCACGTATGGCGATGAACGACGAGGAGACCGTCGCCCTCATAGCCGGCGGGCACACCTTCGGCAAGACCCACGGCGCGGCCGACGCCACTCAGTACGTCGGCCGGGAACCAGAAGGTGCCCCCATCGAAGAGCAGGGTCTTGGCTGGAAGAACACCTTCGGCACCGGCAAGGGTGACGACACCATCACCAGCGGGTTGGAGGTCATCTGGACTCCTACTCCGACGAAATGGGACAACACCTTCTTCTCGGTCTTGTTCGGATACGAATGGGAGCTCACCAAGAGCCCGGCCGGCGCGCACCAGTGGCGTCCCACGGACCGGTCCGCCGACAACACGGTGCCCGACGCCCATGACGCGTCGAAGCGGCACGCCCCGATGATGCTGACGACCGATCTCTCCCTCCGGTACGACCCGGTCTACGAGCGGATCTCACGGCACTACCACGAGCACCCAGACGAGTTCGCCGACGCCTTTGCCCGGGCCTGGTTCAAGCTGACCCACCGTGATATGGGGCCGATTGCCCGTTATCTGGGCCCGGAGGTCCCCGCAGAGCAGCTGATCTGGCAGGACCCGGTCCCCGCCGTCGACCACCCGCTGGTCGACGCCCAGGACATCGCCGCCCTGAAAAGCAAGGTCATGGCGTCCGGCCTGTCGATAGGACAGCTGGTCACGACGGCCTGGGCTTCGGCGTCGACCTTCCGGGACAGCGACAAGCGCGGTGGGGCCAACGGCGCCCGCATTCGGCTGGAGCCGCAGAAAGACTGGGACGTCAACAACCCGTCCGAACTCGCAAAGGTACTGGAGGTCCTAGAGGGAATCCAGGTAGATTTCAATGGGTCCCAGAGCAATGGGAGGAAAATCTCCCTGGCCGACCTGATTGTCCTGGCCGGGTCGGCTGCCGTCGAGCAGGCGGCCAAAAACGCCGGCCACGAGGTGCAGGTCCCCTTCTCTCCAGGACGCACAGACGCATCCCAGGACCAGACCGACGTCAACAGCTTCGCCGTGCTCGAGCCGACCGCAGATGGCTTCCGGAACTACTTCCGGCCCGGGGACAAGCGCCGTCCGGAGGAGTTGCTGGTCGACCGGGCCAGCCTGCTGGGCTTGACCGCACCGGAGATGACCGTTCTGATCGGCGGTTTGCGCGTGCTCAACACCAACGCCGGAGGTTCTCGCCACGGCGTGTTCACGCAACGGCCGGAGGCCCTATCCAACGACTTCTTCGTGAACCTGACCGATATGGGCACGGAGTGGCGCGTCTCGTCCACCGAGCACGTTTATGAAGGCCGCGACCGGAAAACAGGTGACGTCAAGTGGACCGGTACTGCGGTGGACCTCATCTTCGGGTCCAACTCCCAGTTGCGAGCCGTTGCCGAGGTCTACGCCTGTGCCGATTCGGAGCCGAAGTTCGTGCAGGATTTCGTGTCCGCGTGGGCCAAGGTTATGAACCAGGACCGCTTCGACCTTCGTTGACGCCCGGGACCGTCATGTAGCGCATATTTCGTGCAGTGGCCGCCCCGGCGGGGAGCCCCGCTTGGGCGGTCACGCCCAGCCTGAGAGCCGGCCAGAACGACCGGGGGTACGGCGGCAGCTAAGCGACGACGACGATGCGGTCCACCGGCCGGCCCATAAGGACACGAACGAGGCCGGCAACCGTGGTGGAAGACAGTGGCGGGCGGAGCAAGGCCGGTGATGCCCCCGGTTCGGTCAGGGCGATGCGGGCCCGCAAGGCGCTGGGCCGAATGTCGAACCGCAGCGGCGGTTCGAGCGTGCGCACCTCACCGTCGAGCGCGGCAGCCAGCGCCGGAGGCCCGTCGACGACCACAGACTCGGCACTCCACTGTTTCCATCCCTTGTACCGCCCGGGGTTGCCGGTGACTTCGAGAAGCACCAGGCGATTGATAGCGGCGGACCCATCGACTGAAAGAGTGGCGATGCCGAGGGCGCCGCTGTCGAGGCGGGGACGGGAGCCGAAGCCGCTCAGGCTGGACAGTCTGTACGGGTTGTTGGACACCTCTATCACGGTGGCGTCGGTTACGGGGCCATGCGGCCCATCGACGCTGAGCCCGAAAGTCTCCGCCGCGCCCGGCGCCAGAAGATCGGGCAGAAGCTCGGCCACTGTCCGGCCTTTTGCCTCACGGTAGTCGTTTGATGCGACGATCCTGGCATAAATGCCGAGCGAGACATTGTTGACGAACACCTGGCCGTTGACCTCGGCCAGGTCAATAGAGGTCTCCCGGGCCGGTCCGAAGGCGTCCAGAGCCCGAAGCGGTTGGTCCCGGTCGATCCCCAGGTCCAGGGCCAGGTGGTTGCGGGTCCCGGTGGGGATGCAGATATAAGGCACGCCAGTGGCCGCCGCTACGGTGGCAACAATGGCTTGCGAGCCGTCGCCGCCCGCCATGCCCAAAGCGTCTGCCCCCTCGGCCACGGCTGCGTCGGCCAGCGCCCGGAGATCGTCGCCTTTTTCGAGCATCACCACCTTTATGCCACGGCGGCGGGCTTCGTCAGGCAAGTGCACCCGCATGGCTTTTCCGTCGCCGGATTTCGGGTTTACGAAAATAACGCCATGCCCGGTCGCAGGTACTTCCTGCCAGCGCTCGGCCAGGACGCGTTTTACATCCCAGCGCAAGGCCATAGTCCCCAACCCGCCGGCGACGACGATACCGACGATTGCCACCAGAACCTCGAGCGCGCCACGTCCGGCGGCAATCAAACTGGCCAGCCCGCCAGCGAGGAGCAAGGCCGCCAGCGATGCCATCAAGCGGCGGTACCTGTGATTGGTCAAAGCCGTCCACAACACCGAAATGCCCAGGGCGGCGCACAATACCCACGCCAGCACGTACAGGGCGTTGGAAATTGTGAACACAGCCAATAGCACCAGGGTGGCGGCAAAGACCGTCAGGGCGAGGCCGGCAGCCACTCGCGAACGTACCGGCGGCCGCGTGGCACGGGGGAGTGCCCCGCATACTTCACCCGCCGCCGATGGCTGTGTATTTCCCTGTCCCACCCGACCAGTTTCGCACGCCTGCCAACTGCACGCCTGTCTGCCGGCAGAACACGTCGACGTGGTTGTAAGCGCCCAAAATCGCCGGGAGCGCGCCTCGTAACGTTTTGCGACGGAAAACGTCATGTTTACTCTATTCATCGTCTTGGGGGAGGGCGAAGCCACAGACGAAGAAATTGCGCGCCCACGCAAATGTTGCCGCGCCGTGCTAATGGATGGCCCGGGGTTAATGGATGGCCCGGGGCCCACGGGATTTCTCCGGGCCGCCAGGTCACCTTTACGATGACGGCCGCCAACCCGTCCGTTCATCCGCTGAGCGACGCCCAGGTCTACTTTGTCGTCTACCCCGACAGGGCCACGAAAAAGAGCATCGATGCGTCCCAGTTGCATCTGTCGTACTCGACCAGTGGGCCCGGTGGCCACTTCAGCACGGTCGTCCTCGGCGGATCGACCGGCGGTGGGAACGACATCACCGGCCATCTGGGGTCGGCGTCAGGGCGACGATGGCGGCGCACTCGACGGAGAAGATCACTTTACGGGCCTGGGAAGGCTGTCGTGCGCTTTGACCCCCCACCTCCTTCAGCCTGGTGCTGGCGCCGGACGGCGCGTCGGCGACACGCCCAGCGCCGCCGCGACTGTCCAGGGGCCCCGGGCGGTGACGACCGTAGCGCCTGCTCGGCCAGCAGGCGCCGGCGCCGGCGCGGGGATGCGGACGTGACGAACGGGTCCCTGCGCTGGCGCGACAGCTGGTGTGTCTCCTCACCTCTCGCCGTAAGGGCAGTGCCGGCACCCCTGCTGGCAGCAGGTGCCCCGGTCCCATAGCGTGCGCGCCGTCAGCACGAACAAACCCGAGGTCGGGTCGATATAGCCAGCGTCACCCAGCGACAGGGCGTGGTGATGAGCGTCCATCGCCGTCACATATTGAGGCCCGGAATGAGGGTCGAGCCGGTCGGGAAAGGGGACCAACCGAACGGGCGGCAGCGGAGCCCCACAGTCGGGCCGGTCCATGGTCCGCAGCACGAGCCACCACGAGGCCAGGCCGTGAGGGCAGCACTCAACCGGGCCAACCAGGCAGTCGTCGGGACAACGGCAGACCCCGTCGGCCAGCCACTCCTTCAGGGTCCCCGGGTCCGGCGGAGCCCACCCACTGTTGTGTTCGAACCAGACGTGGGTGGCCCGCACGGCGTCCGCCGTCGCCTTATTGCTCACCACGCCCGCGAAGAATAGCTAATGGTGCTCTCGTTCAAAGGCCGCCACGGGCACGCGCCGCGGCTGCCTGAAGCGAACCCCTGGAGGCGGCAACGCACCTGTCCTCAGTAGCGCCAGATCCCAGTCCGCGGAAGCGCCGAGCGCCCAACGGAGCGCCCTCACGGTGGCCTGCCCAATCTCGAAGTCACCGGGACGGGCCCGTACGCCGATGGCCTTGAGCACGCGTTCCGGGATGGTGGCCACCGCCGCTCTGAAAAGGAGCCCGTAGGCAGGGCGCACCCCCACGGGCAGAGGTGGCCGGCGCAAGAACCTGACGGCTTCGGCCGAACCCGGCGAAGGGCCCAGCGCCGGGTGCGTGATGAGCCACTTCGTCAGTGCAGTGGCCGTCTCCGGCAACGGGCTGGCGCCGAGAAGCCGGCCGGCCCGGACCTGCTCGGCCACGTACTCGTCGGCGAGAGCCTGAGGGCAATGCTGGGCCCCGTAAGCGCGGTACGCGGTGAGGAACGAGTCCGTAAGCGAGTTGTGCACCCACGCGTCCAGCTCGGGATCCGACGCGTCGTAGGGCAATCCCCGGTGTGAATAGCCGTGAATAGGGCCGTGCCGGCGCCGGACCCGGGCCACAGCTTCTTCGACCTCGGGCATGGCCCCGAACGCCGTCGCCGTGACATACGACTCGGTCCTCGTCAACCTTCCCAGCGGGTCTTCTTGATAACGAGAGTGCTCAAAAACTCCAGCCGCCACTTCGGGGTGGGCGGCCTGCAGCAAAAGCGCGCGTACAGCCCCTACGAACACCGAGGTGTCGCCAACTATCGACCAGGTCGCCGACCCGGGGCCGAAGAGGCCGGGGTCACCCCGGTAGGAGAGCGTCTCTGCCAAAGGGTAGTCGCCGTGCGAGAACAGGCCGTGGGTGCTGACAATGACCCGAGCCCGGGCCCAATCCGCGGGCGAACCAGCAGGAACTAACTCTCGCACTCGGCGGCGTCCGGCCACGACAGCCTTTCTATAGGGCCCCCGCCGTTCCTGGTGGCCACGGCCCGCGGGCTTCGCAAGTAGGATTTTCCGGTGCGGCTCAGCCCGGAAGAAGCGAGGGTTATCGGGAGCCTGATCGAAAAGCAGCTGACGACGCCGCAGCAGTACCCGCTGACGATGAACGCCCTCCTGCTGGCGTGCAATCAGTCTTCCAACCGGGACCCTGTGGTGGAGTTCGACGAACGTACCGTCGACAACGCATTGACGTCGCTGAAAGCCGCCGGGCTGGTGCACTTTGTCTACCCTTCGCACGGCCGGAGCGTCACGCGGTACCAACAAGTCCTCGAGGAGCAGCTCGGGATGACGGAACAGCAACTCGCCCTGGTCGGGGTCCTCATGCTCAGGGGCGACCAGACGGTTGGCGAGTTGCGCGCCCGTACAGAGCGCATGTGCGAGTTCGATGGCATCGCGCAGGTCGATGCCGAACTCGAGCGCCTGAGCGAGCGGCCCGAACCAGTCGTGGCCCGGTTGGGCCGCCGGCCCGGGCAGAAGGAAGAACGCTGGGCGCAGTTGCTCACGGACACCTCGACGGCCACGACGGAGGAGCCGTTCGACGACGCTCCAGTGGTGGGCGCCTCCCAGCGCCTGGCCGCCGAAGGGCCTGAATTGCGGGCCGAAGTGAATGAGTTGCGCACCGAGCTCGAGCGGCTGCGGCGAGACCTCTACGGGTAACTCCGGTCCGCCGGCATGCAGGCGCGGGCCATCGACATTAACCCCTTGACTCTCCTGCAAGGGGAGGCTGGACACTGTTCCAGGCGACATCGTGATCGTCGAGATCAGAAAGGAAAGTCCTAATGACTGTTTGCTTCTTCTCTATCAGCCTTGACTGCCAGGATGCCGGCAAGTTGGCCAGCTTCTGGTCGGACGTGTTGGACCGCCCGGTGGACCAGGGGGCGACGGAGGCTTTCGCCGCCATCGGTCTCGACGGCGGCGAAGGGGCCGGTCCGGTTTGGATGTTCCACAAAGTGCCTGAGGAAAAAATCGCCAAGAACCGGGTGCACGTCGACTTCCTTACCCCGGACCTCGCCAAGGAAGTGGGCCGCGTTCTGGCTCTCGGCGCCTCCCATATTCGCGACATTGAGGAAAGCGGCTATCGCTGGGCCACTTTGGCCGACCCGCAGGGCAACGAGTTCGACGTGATAGCAATGCCGGCCGCCTAACTTTACTGCACCGCCCGAACGAGCCGGTACGGCACGGTCCTTGGCGAGTAAACGTCCTCACCCGTTCGCCAGGGTCAACAAGTCGGTACCGCCTCGGGCGCTGTCGCTCCATACGTTGGTCTCAGGTGGCGAGAACCCGCAGGCGCCCGGGCCCTCAGGGCTGTGCCGGGCCGGCTTCTCGGCTGGCCGACGATTGAGTTGCAGCCGGACGACCGGTACGATGGGTGACCCTATGGTCGCCGCCGTGAAATACCCGAGGACTACCTGACACGGGTGACCGAAGTAATTGACTACCTGGATGTCAGCGCGGGCACCGACGCAGCCGGCGGTACGGCTCCGGCGCTGTTCACCCGCCAAGTCCAGGAGAGAACTACTAGAGAACGCTCACGTTCATCTGGTCATCGAGACTGCGTAGCGCCTGGCCAACACTGAGAAAGGAAAGAACCAATGGGACTCTCCATAAATGACACCGCTCCGGACTTCGAGGCGGACACGACGCAGGGGCGTATCAAGTTCCACGATTGGATCGGCGACTCGTGGGCGGTCCTGTTCTCACACCCCAAGGACTTCACGCCGGTGTGCACCACCGAGCTCGGCTACATGGCCAAGCTGGAGCCGGAGTTCGAGCGGCGGGGCGTAAAGATCATCGGCCTGTCGGTGGACGGCACCTCTGACCACGAGCGGTGGGCCGACGACATCGAGGAGACCCAGGGCAGCCGGCCCAACTACCCGATCATCGCCGACGCCGACTTCAACGTGTCCAAGCTCTACGGGATGCTGCCGGCCAGTACGTCGGGTGACCCCAAGTCGCGCACCCCCGCCGACAACCAGACTGTGCGCAACGTCTTCGTCATCGGGCCCGACAAGAAGATAAAGCTCATCCTGGTGTACCCCATGAGCACGGGGCGCAACTTCGACGAGGTGCTGAGGGTTATCGACTCTCTCCAGCTCACGGCCAAGCACCGGGTCTCCACCCCGGTCAACTGGAAACAGGGTGAAGACGTCATTATCTCCGGCACGGTCAGCAACGACGAAGCCAGGAAGATCTACGGTGACTGGAAGGAACCGAAGCCCTACATCCGTATTGTGCCCCAGCCCCAATAAGTGATGCCTGTCCGGGTGCTGGTCCTCGGGGCCGGGTTCGGCGGCCTGGAGCTGTCGTCCCGGCTAGCCGAGGGCTTGGGCGACGACGTCCGCGTGACCCTTATCGACAAATCGGACGCCTTTGTCTTTGGTTTCTCCAAACTTGACGTGATGTTTGGGCGGCAGACCATGGATGAAGTACGCCTGCCTTACCGCGACATTGCCTGGCCCAACGTCCAGTTCCGCCAGGAGACCGTCGTTTCCATTGACGCCGAACACAAGCGGGTCGTGACGGACAATGGAGCCCAGGAGGGTGACATTGTCGGAAAAGTG
This sequence comes from Acidimicrobiales bacterium, assembly GCA_035502515.1. Classification (GTDB taxonomy): domain Bacteria; phylum Actinomycetota; class Acidimicrobiia; order Acidimicrobiales; family Palsa-688; genus Fen-671. The sequence continues at coordinate 4,933 of DATJUH010000197.1, read as the reverse complement.
GACGTCAGCTTCCTATCTGGGCCGGCGCCGGTATCCGCCTACACGCCGCCGTCACTCGAGGGCGCCGAAGAAAAGCGTGAGTTCGCTGCTACTCGTCGGCGCCGCTGGTTCGGTGAAGACAAAGCCAATGAGCCAGCCGGCACGGGCGCGCTCGTCTGACCACAGTCATCCTTGGGGAGGCCCGCCCTGGGTAGGCACCGTTGAACGAAAAGGAAGAGGGTGTGAATGGGCCCCAATGAGGCGGTCCCGGTGGCCAGACTGCTTGAACCCGGGGCCGCCGGCGTCACGCCACTGCCGTGGGAAGAAGCCTGCACCCGCATTGACGCCGCCCGCTACTACTGGTTGACCACGTTGCACCCCGAGTGGCCGGCCGCATACGCGGCCGGTACTGGCCGTTTGGGTGGGTGACGTCCTGTGCACGACGTCCAGCCCGACCGCGCAAAAAGGCCGCAACCTTCGCCGCGACCCACGGTGCTCTGTCGCCGTGATGGCCGGCGACATGCACATCGTGCTCGAGGGGGTGGCTTCCCGGGTGGACAGCGGCGCCCCGCTCGAGCAGGTGGCCGACGCCTACCGTTCCAAGTACCAGTGGCCGGTGACGGTGGTGGACGGGGGGTTCGAGGCCTCGTATGCCGCCCCGGCGGCCGGGCCCCCTCCGTACCAGCCCTACCGGGTCACGCCGAGGGCTGCGTTTGCCGTTGTCACCGACGATGCTCTGGGTCCCCGCCATACGGCCTGGCGCTTCTGGGCCGTGAGGGGCGCCGACAACAGCCCGGCCACGATTGACAGCACCGCCACCGGCATTCCCATCCACCCAAACGGGCTCGGAGGCCCAGGCACGCAAAGTGTCTACGATGACGACCCCCACACCGGTTTATACCCACGAAGTTCAGGGCGATGGGCACACCGGCGTTGAAGCCCGGTTTCGCGGGCCGCCTTCAGGGGCACATCTGACCCGTGCCAGTTGCTGGTCTTTGGACGGTTTATGTGCCAGAACCGTCAGCAACCGTCCAAAGTCCAGCTGCCCGGCGCCAACGCCCCGGTAACCGCGGCCGGCCCGTTTGGCTCTAGAAAGATAATGACGACCGCGCTGGAGACAACGGACCTCGCCGAGGTCGTGCGGGCCGCCCAGCAGGGCGATCCTCAGGCCTGGGCCGAGCTTGTCAACCGTTTCCAGGACCGGGCCATGGCCGCTGCCCTCGGGTGGTCCGGCCACTGGGATGTGACTGCGGATCGGGCCCAGGAAGCGTTTCGTCTGGCCTATCTTCACCTGGGTGAGTTGAGAGAGCCAGCGGCATTCGCGGTGTGGTTCGGCCGGCTGGTGCGAACGGCCTGCTCGCGGGCGGGCCGGGTGCGTTCCGTTCCCGTGGTTGCTCTCGAGGAAATGGTTGAGCCATCACCAGGGCCGGAGCACGACCTCGCTCAGTCCCTGGTGGCGGCGGAGGCGGTCTCGGCGGCCAGGTCCGCCGTAGAGGCGTTGCCGCAACATGAGCGCGTCGTCGTGACGCTCTTTTACCTGGCCGAGATGACCTATCCGGAGATCGCCGAGTTCCTGGAGATCAGTGTGCCGGCGGCCAAGAAGAGGGCTCTCAGTGCCCGTCGCCGGCTCAAGGAGATGATGGAAATGGCGAGCGAAAGCTTGTCCAGCGCCCGCCCTTCGGCCGGCGGGGGACTGCGTGACACCGTACTGCTTTTCTCTGCGATCCACCGCCGTGATATCCCTTCGGTGACCGCCCTCGTCACGGCCCGGCCGGCTCTGGCCACCGCCCGGGAAGACTGGAGCCCGGAGGAAGCGGCTCGGGCCGGCCTCGGCCATTCGGGGCAGGCCACGGCATTGATAAGGGCGGCCGAGACCGGTCTGGTCCCAATGGCGAGAGCCCTGGTCGCAGCGGGGGCTCCCGTTGACGGCCTGTGCCACTGTGAGGGCGGCGAGACCCCGCTGTGGGCGGCGGCTATCGCCGGGAAAACCGAGATGGTCAGATATCTCCTCGACATGGGGGCCGACCCCAACGTCGCCGCCTTTCGAGGGGCCACCCCTCTTCATGCCGCTGTCCAGCGCGGCCGCCATGACGTGGTGCCGCTGCTCCTCGCCGCCGGGGCCGACGCCGAGCGCAGGGACGCCGGGGGCCGGAGGCCGGCCGACTGGGGCCGGGTGCGGTCCGGGCCGGGGCCGGTTCAAAGGGGTGAATACGCCTGGACCGGTATCCGGGTACTGGACCTCCTGGCCCCCCTCCGAAGAGGCGCCATCCAGTGGTGGCCGGCGGCGTACGGGCTCGGCCAGTACATCATGGCCGCCGCGGTGAGTGCCGCGTTGGCTCCGGCAGAGACGTGGTACATCGGTTTCGACCAGGCTCATGTCGACTCTCATTCCATCCGCCACGGGCTGGAGGAGTGTGCTCTCGGCGGCCGCGTCCATCTTGCGCCGAGGAACCTCGACCCCACGGGACGCCGGCACTATTTCGGCGAGGCCGTGCGCCTCCTGGGCCAGGGTTCATCGCAACAGGTCGTAGTCGTCTGCGTTGTCGATGCCGGCCACTTCCACGACGTGGAGGTCGTCCTGCCCGGCCTGGCGGCAGATGCACGCGTGCAGACGGTGCTGGTCATCGAACCTTTCTCCGGCCAGTACCCGTCGGCCAAGGCCCATCCGCCCGACGGTTATCACGCTCAGGTGGTCTTCGACCCTCGCCGGGCGGCACGGCGGCTATACCCGGCCATCGACCCATTGACGACCGTGGCTCGTTCTTTCCCGAGCGAGCGCCACCGCCGTCTAGCGGGAGCAGCGCGGTCAATGCTGGCGGAGTACGACCGCTTCGACCCGGAGCTTTTGTTGCCACCGCCACCCGCCAGAGACGGCCACCAGACGGGCGTAGCCCAGGCCATAATCCGCTACCTGGCTCAGCCCATAAAGCTGGGGGAGCCGTTCACATCGGAACCGGCCGAAGTGACCCCACCCGCGAAACTGCTCGACGAGATCGAGGAAATGGGAGTAGCCGTTCGGCGCCGGGAGTGAAGTGATACCTCTGGACCAGCGCCTGCCACCGCCGCTCGGTCGGAAACAATCCGGGCCCAGCGACGGCCGGCCCAGCTCCGAACCGGCGCCCTCAGCCCTCCCGTCTTCAGCCCGCCTCGGTGGCCCCACCCGCCTCGGAGCGACGGGCGAAGCCGGCGGGGCCGAGTGCGCCGGCGAAGGCGAAGGCGGCCAGCATGAATACGGCCACCAGCCACAGGGCGTTGAGGAGGCCGGTGGATACGGCCAACACGCCGATCACCGGGGGCCCGGCCAGGTTGGCGAAGTAGCCGATGGACGCGACCACGCTCACACGAGCAGCCGGGTCCGGGCCGCTCTCCGCCGCCGCCGACATGCCGAGAGGAAAGCCCATCGAGACCCCCACCGACCAGCACAGAACACCGATGAGAACGACCCACGGCCCTGTGCCCAGGATGAACAGCACCAGGCCCACGACGCCTAGGGCGGTGGTGTAGCGGATGGTGTGGACGCGCCCCACCCGGTCCACAATTGGCCCCCCGAAAAGCCGGGCTGAAGCCTCGCCGGTGGCGAAGGCGGTGAAAAAGAGAGCGGCCACTGCCGCGGTCTGGCCATGGTCGTTGTGGACAGCCAGCGTGAGCCAATTGTTGGCCGATCCCTCGCCCAGCTCGACACCGAGCATCACCAGGCCGATCAGCAGCAGCCGCCAGTCCGTCCAGCCCCGCAGCCATTGGCGCACCCTGGCCATCCGATTCTTTTTCGGGTCCTCCGGGCGCGTGCGGGCCCCGGCCGGTATCGCCGGGGCCATGAAAAGTGAGACGGCCGCAATGATGACCGCTTCCCCGATGAACTGGGTGGAGGGCGTGATCCCGGTCGCTGCGCAGGCGGCACCGACTCCCGACCCGACGGCGGCACCGATCGACCAGGCGGCGTGCATTCGGGGCATGAGGGTGCGGCCGGCGTTCCGTTCGATGGCAGACCCTTCGACGTTGATAAGGACGTCGAGGGTGCCGATCCCGAGGCCCACAACCACGAAGGAAACGGCGAGAAGCGGGACGGACCTGATCGCGATGGCGGCGCCCATGGCCGCCATCGTGGCGGCGATGAGCAGCAGCGCCCCGGTCACACCGCGCCGGCTCCCGAACCAGTGCAAGACCGGCGTCGAGGCCACGAGGCCGGCCATGGCGCCGATGGTCACGCTGGCCAGGAGCAAGCCGATGGTGGCGGTGTCGATTCCGAGTTGTGCCTTGATGGCCGGGAGCCTGGGGCCCCAGGCAGCCACGGTGATCCCGCCTAACCCGAAGCCGAAAATGATCGCCCACTGCCACCGGCTAAGAGCACGACCCTCGACCGCGACCGAGGCGCCCGTCACGGTCAGCCCCCGCCCCTCATCGGTGCCACAGTTGCACGCCGGCCCGGCCGTAGGATCGAGCACCAGTCAAGCCAGGATGTTCGTCCAGGCTGCGGGCCCCCGCAAGTCAGGTACCGCCAGTTGCCGTGCTGCCAGTTACGGTGCTGCCAGTTACGGTGCTGCCAGTTAGGGTGTTCCAGGTTCCGGCGGCAGGGGCCCTGCTGGTTGGCCCGCCTTTCCCGCCGAAGACGCCGAAGACGACTTCGACATGACCGCGGGCGGGGGAACCAGACGGTCCAGCACGGCGGTACCGCCCGTGATCGCAACGGCGTGGGAAATTCTGGGTGGTTTCTCCGTTTTTGGGTACCAAAACCCAACGGTAACAACGGTTATGGCACCCAGTCCGCGCGGTGACCCGGCCCACGCTGACCAGCCCACCCTTTCCGGCCCACCCTTTTTGACCGACCCTTCCCGGCCCAGCCTCACGGGCCCTCCCTGACTGGTCCACCCTGACCTCGACTGCGTGGGCAATCGATGGGATCTTCGAGGCCCGCATTGAGATGGCGCGCTCTCCGACCGGTCCTGCTCAGGCTGCC
>DATJUH010000196.1:0-12258 GCA_035502515.1 Acidimicrobiales bacterium | reverse complement strand
GTCCGGCGACAACTACCAGGAGGACACCGGTAACGGCTTCTACGGTGCGTACCAGTTCGCCGCCTCGACGTGGAGCGGCCTCGGAATGCCCGGTCTGGCCAGCCAGGCGCCGTACTGGGAGCAGGATGAGGCCGCTCAACGTCTGCAAGCCGAGGATGGGTGGGGCCCATGGCCGGCGTGCAGCGCCACATTAGGGCTCTAGGCGACATTGGGCCTCTAGGTGAGTCGGCAGAAAGTGGGCTCTTGACCGAAGGGTCGCTCGGCCTACCCTTTCCCGACCTGCGTCTTTGAACAGGCGGAGAGGCTGAAATGGGCTTTCTGCTCGGTCACCCAGGTGACGTTGGTTAACTGGGCGGTGTCCGGCCTCTGGGCCTTGCGTCTATAAGCGCCCTGGGCGAGGTCACGGGCCGCCCTCCGGCGGGCTTGTCTCTCGCCTGGTTGGGCCCCGTCATTGACATAATGATTAGCTGTATGGCTAAATAGCTAGATTGCTGATGATATAGATACCGCGGCATCGAACGCAGTTTTCAGGGCCCTCGCCGACCCGACCCGTCGCCGCATCATCTATGCGCTCCGGGACGGGGAGCTCCCGGCCGGTGAGATCGCCTCCCGCTTCCCCATTTCAGGGCCGTCCGTCTCGCGCCACCTGTCCGTTTTGAAGTCCGCCGGTCTGATCGCCGAACGAAAACAGGCCAACAGGGTGATCTACTCAGTCGTCGCAGAGGGGCTAGTCAATCCGGTCGGTTCCTTCCTGTCCGCAGTGTGCCCGAGCCCGGCCGAGCCAACCCCGAACAAGAAGAAGACCAAATCGGCCAACAAAACGGCCAAGCGGAAGCGTAAATCGCCGGGCCGGGGGTCGAATGCCCGCAGCGGGGAGCCGGGTGAAAGCGTCACCGGCACCGGCGCAGCTCCCAACCCCTCGCCCGAGGCCGCTCACGACAGGCCCGAAGCCAGGGTTGAGGCCGTTGGCGTCGGTGCTATCTGGCCGGCCCGGGAACCTCAGCGCCAAGGAGCGAGGGGCGGGCACACGACCCCCCGCACATGAGCGGAACGGCCAATGACCCATGCGAAGAGTTCGGCAGTGGTCCCTGTGACCTCGACGGCATTGCCGCTCCCGGCCACCCAGCGTTGATCGGCATCAGTGGCCGACAGCACAACGGCTGTGTCGGGTGGCAAGCGCGAGGGCAGGTCGAGCATGGCGCGGTCCATCTCTTCGAGGACCCACTCGACCGGCCAATCCTCGGGCTTGTAGCCGTAGTCCAGGTCGACGTGGTGGACCTCGACCTCCCGCAACCTGGCCACGACCAGGCCGGGGCCGATGTGCACTTTTCCCTTAGGCCCGATAGCGGGGGCGTCCCAGATGTCGTCTGACGCCTCTCCGAGCGCCACCCGGAAAAGCCGGCAGGCCGTGTCGAGGCGGAGGTTGAGCTGCTCGGCCGGCAGCGCCCGTCCCGCTTCGATTTCGGCGTCGCGAGCCTCCTTGCCCCCAGGGTAAACCTCGCCCGTCACGCCGGCTCGGGCAGCCTCTACAGCCCGCCGTATGCCGTCTGCGTTGGCCGCCAAATGCGTCACCACCATCGAGCGGTCCCAGTCCGGCAACAGGCTCGGGCCGGCGGCCGCGGCGTCGTCGAGCTTCGCGACGGTGGTAAGCAACTTGGACGTGGCAACGTCAATGCGCACCATGTAGGCGCTGATCATGACCCGCCTCCGGCCGCGTCAAGCTGCCGCGCTGTGGTCATGGGCCCACGTTACCGCCCGGGCCCGCCGGGTCTGGCCGGGCGGCGAGTGGTCAGGATGCTCTTGCTTCTGTCGCCGCCATCAAGAGGTCGAGAGCGCGGCGCGCCACAGCAAGCGTGACCACCCCCGCGCCTCCGGTGGCCGACCAGGCGGCGAACCCGAGCCGCTGTAGTTCGAGCGGACAACCTCCGGCCGCGTGGCAGAGGAGCTCCAGCGCCTCTTCCTCGAACTCCAAGCCTCCGTCCGCGGCCGGGACCACGAGCGCCTCGCGAGCCTCGCCGTCGTCCAGGCGGCCGAGGGCGCTCAACCAGATGCACCCGGAGTAGTGGCCGGCCCTGGCGAAGCGGTGACCGAGTTGCGGGCCCCCGCTGAACAAAAGTGCCACCGGGAGGACGGCGCGGGACAAGCTTCGGGCCAAACAGCCGAGCGAGTCCAGCTCGGCCCCACCGAGCCGGTCCGCGTCGTCGAACATCACGAGAAGCCCGCTCGACATGGAGCGGGCACGCTCGCCCGCCCCGGCGAGCAGGTCCCGAAGTGCGGCCCACGAAGAGGACGGCCACGAAGAGGACGGCCACGAAGAGGACGGCCAGGAAGAGGACGGCCACGAAGACGACGGCCAGGAAGAGGGCGGCCAGGAAGAGGGCGGCCAGGAGGAGGGCGGCCAGGAGGAAGACGGCCAGGAGGAAGACCGAATGTCAACGCAGGTGCCCGACGACGACTCAGACGCTGGCTCCTGGTCAAGCCGGTCGACGGAAGACATCTCGCTTGACTGCCCGGTTGGCGCGTGCGCCCATCGCGCCTGCACGGTCGCGTCGACGGCGGCTGAAACCGCCCGGAGGGCACGCTCTTTTGCCCGGCAGCTGTGAAGGGTCACCGCCCAGCCCAGTCTGCAGGCGACTTCCTGACCAATCGCTCGCAATAACGCCGTCTTGCCCATAGCGGGCGCCGCGATGACGAGACGGTGAAAGCGGGGGTCGCATGGCCCCGCCGCGCAGGCGGCGACCGTTGAGGCGACGATGCCGCTGGCCAATACATCGTGCGCGTCCTCTCTGTCGACGAAATGGGGCGGGGCGGCGCCTCGCAATGGTCGGAAAGGTGGTGGGTAGTTGGTCATATTCGGCCGCTTTCTGTGCAGTTGGACGAGACGGTCCCGGGAACTGTGGGCAGGGTGACAAAGCACGGCTCATCCACCTCGGAGGGCTGAGCGTCAGTGGCACTGTCCGGGGATTGTTGGGAGCGGGCGCGGTCGTTCGCTTCCCGGACGGCCCTCTCCTCGCGCTGTACCTCAGGCCAACCGGGTCGTTCTGACAGGAGGGGCAGTCGGGCCAGGAACGGGGGCAACCTGGACCAGAGCAAAAGCGCCACGCCGGCCGGCAGGGTACGGATCTGGTCCGCACGCAAGACGGTCTCGCTTTCCCAGCTAACAGTCAGTGAACGGTCCCGACCGCGCGCTCCACTCGTGCCGCGGTGGATGGACTTCCGCTGGACACGTCGCTGGCCGCAGATCCGCTCGAGATCAGCCAGGTCGGTGGGCGAAGTGAGGCCGCCAAGCACCGCCGTGATGGTCGTGGCGTTGCCCATCGTCTGGGCCCGCGGTGCTCCCCATCGCGTGATTGCTTGCGAAAACGACTGCATGGCGTAAACGATGACGATCCCGCGGCCCCGCCCGTCGGCCAGTAGCTCGGGGAGGGCGGGTAGCGGCGCGATGCTCGGGGCCTCGTCGAGCAGACCCAGCAAAGGCGGGTCGAGGCGCCGGTTGGGCATGCAGGCGGCCAACTTTTCGGCGCAATCGAAGACCTCGTCTGCCAGAGCGGTGATGAGCGGGGCGACGGCTCCCAGGCGGCTCCCTTTGCCGAGGAGGTAAAGCGTCCCGCTGTCGAGCAACAACCGCTCTATGTCGAGCTCGTCCCCCGGGAGTGGGCAGCAAGCGTCGACCACCCGCTCATGGCTGAAACAGGCGAGCGCTCTGGCTACGTAGCGAAGTACCCCCGATGCCGTCTCGGCCGCGCCAGTCGTGTGGAGGGCAATAAGGTCGCCCCACCCCGGCGCGGCCCAGGGCGAGGAGAACAACACCTCGGCCGGCGTCGGGTCGTCGGGCCGGCGCGACCACTCGAGCACGGCCCGGATGTCGAAGCCCTCGAGGGCGGCGGCATGCAGGTAAGCCTTCAACAAGTCACGAGCCGAGTCTCGGAAGAAAGCACCGTTCTGGACGTTCTCGTCCTCGCCGGTGGCAGCCACCAGTGCCGAGGCCCTCCGCTCGGCCACCTCGCTTTTCTGGCACCCGGCTACCGGCGACCAACGCGCCGCGAGCGCGGCCGGAGCCAACATGTCGGGGTCGAGCGCGAACACCGGTCCTCGCCTCTGGCGGGCCAGGGCACTCAGCTCGTAGAGGTCGGCCTTGGTGGATGTGGCCAACGCCGGGCCGGGGTGCTGGCGCAATATCGGAACGAGTGCCCTGAAGGTTTTGCCCTCTCCCGGCGGCGCCACCAGGCGTAACGAGGCCTCCCAGCTTGGCCAGAGCACAGTGCCTCCTCTCAGGCCCCGTCGATAGACCCGACCCAGGGGATAGCCGACTTCCTGGGGCGGCAACCGGTGCGTGGCCATCGCCAGCGACGGGCGGGTTTGGGCTGCCCGCCGGCGGGCGGCCGGCCACGAGGCCTCCTGGCGGAGTTGCCGGGCAGTGGCGAAGCCGCGGCGGTCTCTCTGGTCCACCAGCGGTGAGGAGCCGGCCAAGCTGGCCCAGGAGAAGTGGGGCGACCGCTTGGATGACCGCGGCCGTCTCGCCCGGCGTGGTCTGGGCCGGCTTGAGCTTGGCCGGCTTAAGCTTGGCCGGCTTGAGCTTGGCCAGGCTGCCCTGGCGGGCACACTGGGCCGATCAGGGCTGCGGAAACCAGGACGCCCGGCGACCGGACTTCTCGGCGCGGAGCTCCGGCGAAGGGCTGCCACCGTCGCCGCGGCGGCAGCGAGGACAACCGCCAGGACGGCCAGGGCGCCAACGCCAGGCAAGTCCGGCAGCGGAGGCGTCATGCGGCCCGCCCAAGAAGGGCTCGTTCGGCTCGCGCCAAGGCGTAGTAGACGGCTTTCGGCCGCATCCCGGCGCGTCGCCCGACATCGCTCGCTGACAGGCCTTTTACCCTGGCCGCGTAGACGAGGCTCGCCTCAGTCTTGCTGAGGCGAGATGAGCGCACGGCTTCCATCAGCGCCGAGGCCAACCACTCTGCGCCCGATCGGGCGGCCGAAAGGTCGGCGGCGCCGATGCCGGCGTGGTCCGCTACCAGGAGCACGGTCCGCTCCTGGTAGCGGCGTTGAGCCTGCCGGGCCGTCCGCAATCTTCTGGTGGCCTCCCGCAGGACAAGCCGGGCCACGTCGTCCCTGTCCTCGCCGGCGTGGCGCTTGACCGCGGCAAAGCACTCAGCCACGAGGTCGGCGACAGTGTCGGCCGGCCGTTGCCATCCTTCGCCTATGCCGTGGCCGTACGTCGGGGTCAGCACTCTTTCGGCTTGAAGGCGCGGCAGCAGTGCCTGCAGAAGGGTGCGGGCGGCGAGCGGGTCCGCAGCCTGGTGCAGCAGCGCGGCCAGCACACGGTTCCCTTCACCCGAGGTTTGCCGCCCCTCCCAGGCCACCCGACGAGTTATTGCTCTGGCGTCATGACACCCCTTCAATGCCGGTTCGGCCGCGGCCCACGCCAGACATCGCACCCGCATCTCCGGCCGAGCAGAAATGCGCCTCCATTCGCGTTCCAGTCTTTCGATGATGCCGGCAGTGATTGTTATGGGCGTGCCCGGTCGATGTGAGTTATCTATCGCGGTCATGGCGCTCAGGCTGCACTTTCGCTTCCCCTCGAAGTTCCCCAGTTAATTCCCCCGGGGCGATGTCTTCCGAAAAGGCCAGGGCAACAGCTCGCTACTCGAAGAACCGGCCTCGATCAGAGCGGAGGCCCGCTGGAATCAGCCAGACGACGGCAACACGACCCGCTTCTCGACGAGCCGGCCGCGCCTGCCGGGAGAAAGTGCCGAGAACTACCGGCCGTCGAGGGCAGCCCTGATGGCTCCCACCCGCCCGGCGATCTGGTCGGCCGACCCGCCATCGAGGGCGGCGCGCATAAGCGCGGAGGCGACCACGACCCCGTCGGCGTGCTCGGACGCCGCCACCGCTTGGTCTGGGCCCGAAATCCCGAAACCCATAATGACGGGCTTGTCGGTCGCCGCCTTCATCCGCTTGGCCAGTACCGACGAACTGGCAGCAAGGTTGTCGCGCGCCCCCGTGACCCCCATCAGGTTGACGCCGTAGACGAACCCGTGCGACCGCTCGCAGATGACCAGGAGGCGGTCGTCGGGTGTCACGGGCGCCGCCAGCAGGACGGTTTCGACCCCCTCGGTGGCGGCACTACTTTCCCACTCCGCCGACTCCTCGAGGGGCAGGTCGGGCACGATCGCTCCCCTGACCCCGGCGGCGGTCAGCTCACTGGCGAAGCGCTTTGGGCCGGCCCGCAGTACGAGGTTGCAGTAGGTCATGACCAGGAGAGGTACAGGAACATCAATAGACCGCAGCTCGCTCAGGACCGAGTTCGGGGTGGTGCCCCGCTCGAGGGAGCGCAGCGACGCCTCCTGGATCGTGGGCCCGTCCATCATCGGGTCCGAAAAAGGCAGCCCCACCTCGATGGCATCGGCCCCAGCCTCGGCCATGGCCGCCAGCACATCCAGCCAATCGTCGCGGAGGCCACCGGTGATATAGGGGACCAGCAGTTTGCGCCCCTGTGCGCGAGCTGCTCGCAACGCCGCCTCGACTGGCAACCCCTTCATCGAGCCACAACCATCCGCTTCACGCCTAGGCCATCAACTTCATAACGTGGTCGGCGTCCTTGTCGCCCCGCCCCGACATCGTGAGCAGGACGCTCGACCCGGGAGGCACCTGGCCCGTGGCGGCCGCCTTCACCAGCCAGGCCAGGGCGTGCGCCGGCTCGAGGGCCGGGATGATGCCCTCGGTTTGAGCCAGCAACTGAAGAGCGTCGAGGACCTCTTCGTCGGTGGCTGACTCGTATTGAGCACGGCCCAGTTCAGCCAGGTAGGCGTGCTCAGGGCCGATCCCCGGGTAATCGAGCCCGGCGGATATCGAGGACGCCTCGAGGATCTGGCCGAACTCGTCTTGCAGCAGGTAGGACCTCATGCCGTGAAGGACGCCGGGAACGCCCTTGGGACCGAGGGCGGCCCCGCCTGCCGCCTCGACGCCTACGAGTTTGGCCGCCGTGCCGACGAACCCGGCGAAGGTCCCGGCCGCGTTGCTCCCTCCACCCACACAGGCCACGACATAGTCCGGAGCTCCCCCAAGCACACGCTGGCACTGTGCCAAAGCCTCCGTACCGATCACAGCCTGGAACTCGCGTACCATCCATGGGAACGGGTGCGGGCCCATCACGGAGCCGAGGCAATAGTGGGTCGACTCGACAGTCGCCACCCAGTCCCGTAGAGCCTCGTTGACGGCGTCTTTGAGGGTCCGGCTGCCTGAGCGGACGGGCCGCACGTCAGCCCCCAGCAACCGCATGCGGAAGACATTCAGCTCCTGGCGGGCCATGTCCACTTCGCCCATGTACACCACGCACTCGAGACCGAAAAGGGCGGCCGCAGTGGCCGTGGCCACCCCGTGCTGGCCCGCCCCCGTCTCGGCGATGAGACGGCTCTTGCCCATCTCCACAGTGAGCAGGCCCTGGCCGATGACGTTGTTTATTTTGTGGCTACCCGTGTGGTTGAGGTCCTCCCGTTTCAGCAGGACGCGGACACCGAGCCGCTCCGAGAGGTTGTGGCACTCGGTCAGCGCGCTCGGCCGACCGGCGTAGTCCCGCAGGAGGCACTGGTAGCGGTCCTTGAAGCGAGGGTCCGACCAGGCCGCCCGGAAGTCCCGCTCCAGATCCTGGCAAGCCGGGACCAAAGCCTCGGGTACGAAGCGACCGCCAAAACTGCCGAAACGGCCGCCCGAACTGGGTTCTCCCATCAGGCTTATCTGGATGTCCGAGGTCAATACTGCTCGTCCTCGGCCCAGTCATACGGGCCCTCGAGAGACCCCTGGGAAAGCGTGGCCGCGGCCTCCGTCAGCTCAGTCGCGGCACGCTTGGCCGCCTCGACGAATGCCTTCACTTTCATAGGGTCCTTCACGCCGGGAGAAGCCTCGACTCCTGAAGCGACGTCGACCCCCCATGGTTTGACCTTCGAAATGGCGGCAGCCACATTGCCGGCGTGAAGGCCACCGGCGATGACCAGCCTTTGGCCCTCAGGGAGGTCGCCCGCCAAAGCCCAGTCAAAGACCTCGCCCGAGCCGGGGTCCGGGGCGTCGAGAAGGATAGCGTCAGCGCCGTACTCCTCCGCTCGGGCCACGCGGGGATCGCCGGCCGGGAAAGCCTTTATCACCATCGGGACCCTCTGGCGCACCCAGAGCGTCTCGTCGGGGGTTTCGCGGCCGTGAAGCTGGGCGGCCTGAAGGCCGGCGGCGTAAACGACTTCGACCACCCTCCGAGGAGCGTCGTCCCGGAACACCCCGACCGTCATGATTTCTTCGCGCGGCAGGCGCTTTACAATGTCGGCTACCCGTTGCGGGGAGATCTGGCGGGGCGACGGGGCGAAAATGAAGCCAACGGCGTTGGCCCCCATGGCCACGGCCAAAAGAGCGTCGTCCTCCGACGTCGTCCCGCAGATCTTGATCAACATGGCTGGCCCTGTCTACGCCCGCAGCGCGGCTAGCGCCTCGCCCGGGTCCGCCGCGCTAACCAAGGCCTCACCCACAAGGACCGCGTCGAAACCGGCGTCGGCCAGCCGGCGGACGTCGCCATGAGCGCGGATGCCGGACTCGGCCACCCGCACGACGCTGTCAGGCAGTCCGGCCACCACCCTCACCGCCCTGTCCGTGTCCACTTCGAAGGTGACCAGGTCGCGCTGGTTGACACCGATCAGGTCGGCGCCGGCACCCAGAGCCACCTCGGCTTCGGTTTCGTCGTGCACCTCCACCAGGGCGTCGAGGCCGACGTTGCGGGCCAGGGCCAGGAACTCGGCCAGCTCACCGGCTGAAAGTGCCCCGACGATCAAGAGCAAGGCGTCTGCTCCCATGAGGCGGGCCTCGCAAACGTCAGCGGCACAGACTGTGAAATCCTTCCGGAGCACCGGGAGCTCCACCGCGGCACGAGCCTCGGCCAGATCGTCGGCCGACCCACCAAAGAACTCCTGGTCAGTAAGGACAGACAAGCACGCTGCACCGGCCTCGGCGTAGGTCTTGGCGATAACGGCCGGCACCAGGTCGGGCGCCAGCAGGCCTTTGGACGGGCTGCGCCGCTTCACCTCGGCGATGACGCCGATCCCCGGGCTGTCCCGGAGGACCGCTTTGAAGCCCCGCACGGGAGGGCACTGTCGCGCCTTGGTCACCAGCTCATCGATGCTGCGCCCATCGTGGCCGGCCGCCTGGCGGTGAGCCTTCAGGATCTTGTCCAGGTACGTGGCCACCACCACCAGCGTAGCCGGGGGGCTCTCTACCTCTTGGGGGGTTATCCGGGCCGCACCCCGGACCACCGCCCAGCCCAAAAACCGCGGTCAGCCCAAAAACCGCGGTCAGCCCAAAAACCGCGGTCAGCCCAAAAACCGCGGTCAGCCCAAAAACCACGGTCAGCCCAAAAACCACGGTCAGCCCAAAAGCCACGGTCAGCGTCGTCAGAGGGCATGTCGGCCCGGTTCACCCGGATCCGGCAAAGGCCAGGATGAGCGTGGTCACGGGGCATTTCCGGCCCTCGCGTCCGCCGGGCTTCACCAAAGCCTCACACGTATACGGCATGCTGGCTGTATGGCCAACGAGCAGGGCACCGTGGTCGTCATCGAGGACGACAGCCATATTGCCGACCTCGTAGACATGTACCTCCGGCGAGAGGGCTTCAGGGTGATCCAGGCCGGGACGGGGGAGGCCGGACTGGCCGCCATCGAGCGGGAACGGCCCCGTATGGCCATCCTCGACATCGGCCTGCCGGGTGGGATCGACGGGATGGAGGTCTGCCAGCAACTTCGGGCCAAGCATTCGCTGCCCATCTTGATGCTCACCGCCCGCGATAGCGAGCTCGACCGGGTACTCGGGCTGGAACTCGGAGCTGACGATTACGTCACCAAACCGTTCTCCCCGCGAGAGTTGGTGGCCAGGGTCAAGGCTATTCTGCGCCGCTCCGATGGGCCCACGGGCCGCAGCGAGGTCCTGATGGCGGGCAGGGTCGAGGTCGACCTGGTCCGCAGGGAGGCGCGCCTCGACGGGGAGGTCGTTCCTCTGGCGTCCAAGGAGTTCCAGCTGTTGCAGTTCCTGGCCGAGCGTCCGGGCCGGGCGTTGTCGCGCCAGCAGCTGCTCGATGGGGTGTGGGGGCCGGGGTGGTACGGCGATGACCGGACGGTCGATGCGCACGTACGCCAGCTCCGTAAGAAACTTGGAGATGCCCTGCCGCTCGGCACGGTTTGGGGAATGGGCTATCGGCTCGGGTAGGGGTCACCGATGCGGCGCCGTCTGAGCCTGACCATGGTGGCCATGGTCGTTGGCGCACTTCTTTTCGCCGGCCTGGCGACGCTCGGCCTCACCGACCTCAACAGCGTCACGCAGACCCAGTCCCAGCTGGTGACCGAGGCGAAACAGCTGGCCCAGGGGGTCGACGAGGTCGACGCCGCGGCCACGACCGGCAAGCACCATGATTCGCTGGCCGTACTCCGCAGCGCTCTGAATGTGCTCAAAGCCCCGTTACAACTACAGGGCGAAGCCATCGTCGGAGTCAGCCCGGACGGTTCCTTTTACAATCCTCAGGACGCTACCGAGCGGATAGGGACGGACAAGTCGGTCACTCTGCCGAACTCGCTCAGCGTAAGCGATGTCGAGACGCCCCAGCTCATTGACGGGCTGCCGGTGAGCGGCCATCGGGGCAGGGTGGCGTGGGCGGCGGTTCTCGTCCCTCAGCCCGTGCCCATCTCCAATACCGAAAAGATCAACCTCGTCGTCGTCCTCACCCGCAATGCCCCTGCGGGCGTGGGGGCAGCCGCCCTCTGGTTCGCCATCGCGTCGGCCGCCACCATTGTCATCGCCCTGGTCGCCGCCACCCGCCTTGGCCGCCGCATTGCCCGGCCTCTCCAGGAGACCGAAGGCGTCACCCGCCGGATCGCCAGGGGCGACCTCGAGGCACGGGTCCCGGTGCCGGAGCGGGAGGGCCCCGAACTCGTGTCGTTGGCCAACTCGGTGAACCAGATGGCCGCCAGCCTGGCGAAGGCTAAGGGAGCTCAGCGGCAGTTCCTAATGTCTGTCTCACACGACCTGCGCACCCCCCTCACCTCCGTGCGGGGCTTCGCGGAGGCCATCTCCGATGGGGCGACGGACGACGTCGAGTACGCCGCCGGCGTCATCACATCGGAAGCCCGGCGGCTGGAGCGCCTGGTCACCGACCTGCTGGAGCTGGCCAAACTGGAGTCGGGGGCGTTCAGCCTTCATTGCGGCCCGGTTGACCTCTCGACGGTGGCGACCGACGCCACACGGGCATTTACACCCGCAGCGACCGAACAGGGCCTGTCCATGGCCATCGAGACGCCGCCCGGCGAGGTTCTTTGCGACGCCGACCCCGACCGCTTGGCGCAAGTGGTCGCCAATGTCGTCGAGAACGCCCTGAAGTACGCGACCACGCGTGTCACGGTGAGGACTGGGCAGTTCGAACGGGGGAGGCCGACCGTCCTCGTGGAAGACGACGGGCCGGGCATTCCCCCCGAGGACCTCGAGCGGGTATTCGAGCGGCTGTACCAATCGCGTTTGCCGGCGGACCGCAAGGTGAGCTCGGGGCTGGGCCTGGCGATCGTCGACGAGCTGGTGAAAAGGATGGGCGGCGAGGTGCGGGCCGAATCGCCGATCGGGCCGGCCGGCGGCACCCGGTTCGTCATCGTGTTGGAGCCCACCCCTCGCGGGGCGCACGGGCCGCGGGCGACGTTGACCGTGCCCTCCTCGCCAGTATCGCCATCGCCAGTGGTGGCGTCATCGGCCGTGGCGTCATCGGCCGTGCCGTCATCGGCCGTGCCGTCATCTAGTGCCACAGCTTCGCCGGCGGCGGGCCCCACGGCCGGGACGGCCCGCTCATCGCCCGGCGTGCCGGCCCCCGCATCGAAGTCCTAGCCATCACCCCGCCTGGGATTCCGTGATCCTGGCCAACCCAACCGCTATCCCCTGCCGACTTGTGCGCGCTGGTGTAACGATAAGCGCACCTGGCGCGCAAAGGTCCGGGGCTCCGGTTGGCCACAGCCGCCAGGGGCGCGGGGCCGGGCTCCGGTTGGCCACAGCCGCCAGGGGCGCGGGGCCGGGCTCCGGTTGGCCACACCCAGGGGCGCGGGGCCGGGCTCCGGTTGGCCACAACCGCCAGGGGCGCCGGGGCCGGGCTCCGGTTGGCCACAGCCGCCAGGGGCGCGGGGCCGGGCTCCGGT
Organism: Acidimicrobiales bacterium; assembly: GCA_035502515.1. GTDB lineage: Bacteria > Actinomycetota > Acidimicrobiia > Acidimicrobiales > Palsa-688 > Fen-671. The sequence continues at coordinate 64 of DATJUH010000196.1, read as the reverse complement.
TGGCCACAACCGCCAGGGGCGCGGGGCCGGGCTCCGGTTGGCCACAGCCGCCAGGGGCGCGGGG
>DATJUH010000195.1:0-13226 GCA_035502515.1 Acidimicrobiales bacterium | reverse complement strand
CCTGCTCCGACCCTCTGTACCGGCGGAGCATCCGGGTCTCGCTCGGCCATGTGCTCAGGGTCCCGTTCGCCCGGCTGGAGCCGTGGCCGGCGTCCCTCGGGTCGTTGTCGGCCGCGGGCTACGTCGTACTGGCGCTCACGCCCTCGCCGGCGGCCGAGAGCGTGGACCGAGTGGCCGGCCAGCTCCGGGGCCCCGGCCAAAGAGTGGCCCTCGTAGTTGGCGCTGAAGGGCCCGGGCTTAGCCCGGCCGTCCTCACTGCGTGCCGGCAGGTGCGGGTGCCGATAGCCGGCGGCGTCGACTCGCTCAACGTGGCCGCCGCCACCGCGGTGGCCTTGCATCGTTTCTCGCCCGTCGGGTGATCCGACCGGCTGACCTACGCACTGGCCCGACCGACGGCCCCCGACGGCCCCCGCCGGCTCCCGATCCGCCCGATCAGCCCGATCAGCCCGGTCTGCTCCATGGTTGGCGCCGGCCGTGCTCCACCACCAAAACGCTCCCTGACCGGCTGGGCCGGGCGTCACCCCGACGCGAAACCCTCCCCTCGCTGCTCACTTCGCCCGCTAGCCTCGTAGGCACAGTTTGAACAGCGATAAGGCGTGGGTCGGGCTGGGCTCTTCGGCCGCTGAGATGGCATTTGGCCTCATAGGCCGGACCGGACGCCTTCCGGGAGGGATTGTGGAGTTCCGCCGAATAAACGGGTTGCCGCCATATGTGTTCGCAGAGATAAACCAGCTCCGTGACGGGGCTCGCCATGCCGGCGAGGACGTCATCGACCTGGGGTTCGGTAACCCGGACATCCCCAGCCCCTCTATAGCGGTCGAGAAGCTGGCCGAGGCGGCCCGCAACCCCCGGAACCATCGCTACTCGTCGTCGCGCGGCCTGCCCAACCTGCGCCTGGCCATGTCCAACCTGTACAAACGGCGCTTCGAGGTTGCCATTGACCCCGAATCGGAGGTCGTCTTCACGATCGGGGCCAAAGAGGGCCTCTCGCACTTGATGTGGGTACTGCTCGGGCCGGGAGACACCGCTCTGGTGCCATCGCCGTCCTACCCGATCCACATCTACGCACCGCTTTTCGCCGGCGCCGACGTCCGCCAGGTCCGGCTCGGGCCCGGCCAGGACTTTTTCGCCAACCTGGAGGCGGCCTGGGAAGAGGCGTGGCCCCGGCCGAAGGTGGTCGTGTTCTCCTTCCCTCACAACCCCACCACGGAATGCGTGGACCTGGCGTGGATGCAGAGGATCGTCGATTTCGCCCGGGCGCGGGACGTCATCCTCGTCCACGACTTTGCCTACTCGGACACCTATTTCGACGGGTTCGAGCCGCCCTCGGTCCTGCAGGTCCCGGGGGGCAAGGACGTGGCGGTCGAGCTCTACACGCTGACCAAGAGCTTTTCCATGGCAGGTTGGCGGGTCGCCTTTGCCGTTGGCAACGCCGAGGTGGTGGGCGCTCTGACGAAATTGAAGAGCTACCTCGATTACGGGACGTTCCAGCCCATCCAGATCGCCTCGATCGTGGCTCTCAACGAGGCCTCCGACTACCCGATAACCGTGAACGCCATCTATCAGTCCCGCCGGGACGCTCTCGTCGACGGCTTGAACCGCATCGGTTGGGCGGTGGGCAAGCCGCTGGGGACCATGTTCGTGTGGGCCCAGGTGCCAGAGCCGTACCAGGAAATGGGCTCGCTGGACTTCGCCAAGTACCTCGTCACCGAGGCCCATGTGGCGACGTCGCCCGGGGTCGGCTTCGGCACCGGCGGCGAGGGTTATGTCCGCTTTGCCCTGGTCGAGAACGAGCAGCGCATCGGCCAGGCCGTCCGCAACCTGCGCCGGGCGCTGACCAAACTGGGCTAGCCGGAGCGACCTGGCCCAAAGTCGGCCGGGCCCCCGATTGCGCGGCCGATTAGCTTATGTTTCGGGCCCGCACCTTGGCGGCCCCATGCTTTAACCGGTGAGTGCCAATGTGGAAACCTTCTGTTCACGTGGGCCACGTAGGGTAGGAGTATGGCCACCTACGTAGTCCGGGTCTGGCTGCCCGACCGGCCGGGTGCGCTCGGGGCCGTCGCCAGCCGGATCGGAGCCGTGCGCGGTGACTTGATCGGGGTCGACATCCTCGAGCGGGGCGCGGGTAGGGCCATCGATGAGCTGGTGGTCGAGCTCCCGCAAGAAAACCTGCTGGCGTTGATGGTCAACGAGGTCAATGAGGTGGACGGGGTGGACGTGGAGGACATCCGGCAGGTGCCCGGCGCCCCTGTCGACCCCCGTCTCGACGCCCTGGAAACAGCGGCGTACCTCGTGGAGCGCCAGAGGCCAGGCGACCTGCTGGCCGCCCTGGTCTCGCACGCCGCCCGCGACTTCGAGGCCGACTGGGCGGCCGTGATCGACCCTGCGGCGCCCCAGCCGCTGAGCTCGGTCGGGTCGATGCCGCCCGAGGCGTGGGTCTTCGCCTTCGTCAAGGGGGCGAAAGCCTCGATGGGCGGCCAGGCCGGCCCCGCCAGTCCCGCCGACGTGGCCTGGGCCGACCTCGCCGTCGCTTCACTGGTCATTGTGCTCGGGCGCGACGGCCGCCCGTTCAGGACGAGGGAACGGCGGCAGCTCTCGGCCCTGGCTCGCATCGCCGACAACCGCTGGGTCGAGATCGTCACCAGGTCGAACGGGCCTACCCTGCCCCCCAAGCCCGCCCTCACGGCCGCCATCGTCTCTCGCCCCGGGCCCCTCCCGGTGGAAACCGGGGCGGGCGGCGCCGAGTTGCCGGCCGCCGGCGCCGGCGGATAGCCCCCCGGCAATACGCAGCTAAGGGCCTCGTGCCGCTCTGAGCGACAGGCTGCGTGGCGCCCTGCGGGCGTGGTACCCCCACCGCCTGGAAGTGGCCGGCGGGCCCAACCGGCCGGGCCGTTTTCATCCCGGGCAGATCCACAGGCTTTTCATCTGTCGGCCCACAGGCGGTCCGTCGTACCGTGGAGCGTGCTGTCCATCCGCCTATTGACAGGCGTGTAAGTACTATGCTGTAGTATTCCCGTATCTTGTGTTTGAGAGGCGTGCTGAGGGATTTCGACCACAACACCTTGTGGTCGCTGACATTCATGCCAGGTCAACGAACCGGGTCGTCAACTAGCTAGCAGCGCTGGGCATAATGGGCGGCCCATCAAGTCCAGGTTGCGGAGAGAAGGGACTCACATGGCGCTTGCCACAGAACAGACGGGGATCGGCTTCCACCGCTACTTCACCACCCCGGAGACCGACCCATATGCCACGGTGACCTGGGAGCGCCGAGACGCTCGTATCACCAACTGGGCCACCGGGGCCGTCGCGTTCGAGCAACTCGACGTCGAGGTGCCCAGTGGCTGGAGCGTCAACGCCACCAACATCCTGGCGCAGAAGTACTTCCGGGGCACCCTTGGCTCCCCCGAGCGGGAGTGGTCGCTGAAGCAGGTCGCCGACCGGGTGGTCGGGGCGATCGTGGAGTGGGGCGACAAGGACGGCTACTTCGCCGACAAGGCCGAGGCCGAGGCTTTCGAGGCGGAGCTGAAATGGCTCATCGTCCACCAACGGGCGGCGTTCAACTCGCCGGTGTGGTTCAACATCGGGGTGGCCGGTGTCCCGCAGCAAGCGTCGGCGTGCTTCATCCTCTCGGTCGACGACTCGATGGACTCCATCCTCAACTGGTACGTCGAGGAGGGGAAGATCTTCAAGGGTGGTTCCGGGTCCGGCGTCAACCTCTCCAGGATCCGGTCCTCGAAGGAAGGCTTACGTGGTGGTGGCACCGCTTCGGGGCCGGTGAGCTTCATGCGTGGAGCCGATGCGTCCGCGGGGACGATCAAGTCGGGGGGCAAGACCCGGCGGGCGGCCAAGATGGTCGTGCTCGACGCCGGCCATCCGGACATCGAAGATTTCATATGGTGCAAGGCCATCGAGGAGCGGAAGGCCCGAGCGCTGCGTGACGCCGGCTTCGACATGGACCTCGACGGCCGGGACAGCTATTCGGTCCAGTACCAAAATGCCAACAACTCCGTCCGGGTTACCGATGAGTTCATGCAGGCCGTCATAGACGACAGGGACTGGGAGCTCCGGGCCGTGACGACCGGCGAGGTCTTGAGGACAATGAAGGCCCGTGACCTGTTCGGCCAGATTGCCAAGGCAGCCTGGGAATGTGCCGACCCGGGCATGCAGTTCGACACAACCATCAATAAATGGCATACCGCCCCCAATACCGGCCGGATAAATGCGAGCAACCCGTGCAGCGAGTACCTGCACGTGGATAACTCGGCGTGCAACCTGGCCAGCCTCAACCTGCTCACTTTCCTCGACAGCGAGGGGAACTTCGATGTCGAAGGCTTCAAGGCGGCGGTGTCGGTGGTCTTCACGGGACAGGAAATACTCGTTGGCAATGCCGATTACCCGACAAAATCGATAGGAGACACGTCCCGCCGGTTCCGCCAGCTCGGGCTGGGGTACGCCAACCTGGGGGCGCTGCTCATGGCGCAGGGCTTGCCGTACGATTCCGACGGGGGACGGGCCTGGGCGGGGGCCATTACGGCCCTCATGACCGGCCGTGCCTATTCGGTGTCGGCCCGCACGGCAGCCAGGATGGGCCCCTTCGCCGGTTACCACGAAAACCAGGAGCCGATGCTCAATGTCCTGCGGATGCACAGGGCGGAGGTAGCCAGGATCGACGAGGAAATGGTCCCTCCCGACTTGCTGTCCGCCGCCCAGGAGGCGTGGGATGAGGCCGTCGAAACGGCCGAGACCTACGGTGTGCGCAACTCGCAGGCCACCGTGCTGGCGCCGACAGGGACGATCGGGCTGATGATGGACTGCGACACCACCGGCATCGAGCCCGACCTCGGCCTGGTAAAGACGAAGAAACTGGTGGGCGGCGGGACGATGTCGATCGTCAACCAGACCGTCCCCCGGGCACTGGTCAAGCTCGGGTACTCCGATCAGGACATTGCCGACATCACGGCCCATATCGATGAGCACAAGACGATAATCGGTGCGCCCCATTTGAAGAGCGATCACCTGGCTGTTTTCGCTTGCTCGATGGGTGATAACACCATCCATTACCGGGGCCATGTCCGGATGATGGGGGCGGTGCAGCCCTTCCTTTCCGGGGGCATCAGCAAGACGGTCAACATGCCGGAAGATGCCACCGTGGCGGAAGTCGAACGGTTGCATATCGACGCCTGGCGGATGGGTATTAAGGCGGTGGCGATCTATCGGGACAATTGCAAGGTGGCCCAGCCGCTGGCGACAACCAAAAAAGCTGCGACGGTGACGTCAAGTGCTGAGGCCCATGACGCGGAGCTGGCACAAAAAGTGGAAGAGCTCGAAAAAGCACTTGAACGCCAAACGGTAGTCGTAAAAAGGCCGATCCACGAGCACATGCCTCGTAAGCGAAAGTCGTCGACGTTTTCGTTCCGCGTCGCCGATTGCGAAGGTTATGTGACGGTGGGCGAGTTCCCCGACGGCCGCCCGGGCGAAGTGTTCATCAGCGTGTCGAAGCAGGGCTCGACGTTGGCCGGGATCATGGACGCCTTTGCCATCTCGGTGAGCATGGGGCTGCAGCACGGCGTGCCGTTGGCCACCTTCGTCCGCCATTTCACCAACATGAGGTTTGAGCCGGCCGGCATGACGGACGACCCCGAGTTGCGCATTGCGTCCTCGCTCGTGGACTACATATTCCGCCGGTTGTCGGTCGAGTACATGGGGGAGACCGAACGCCACGATCTGGGCATCCTCACGGTGAGCGAGCGCATGCAGCCGACCCTGCCCGGAGTGGAGGAAGCGACGACCGTGGACCAGCCCATCGGTTTCGAATTCCCCGACGAAGTGGACCTCCGGGCTAGAGGAGAAGCGGGCCCGGCCCCGACTTCATCCTCCTCTGCCGCGCCCGGCGAAGTCCACCTTCCGCCCGCCACCAGCGACGCCCCTTACTGCTACCAATGCGGTGTGCAAATGCAGCGAGCCGGTAGCTGTTTTGCCTGCCCCTCCTGCGGGACGACCAGCGGCTGTTCATAACTTGACCTCCCCTTTGGCCCGCCCGGGACGGCTCTAGCCTCCAGGCCGCTTGAGCCTCCCGGCCGGGCGGGCATAGCCTCTCGGCGTCACAGCAGGTGTTGGCGGTTACACTGCCCTGATAGGACGTGCGTTGGGGACAAGGTTGAGCAGGGCGCGGGTCATCATCTCGCTGGTTGGCACGGCTGCGGTTGTGGTCGTCCCTGGCGCAGGCATAACGGCAGTGGCGGCTGCCGCCCCGTCGCCGGCACAGCTGGTGGCCTCGGCCTTCGACGCCGGCTTGAGCGAGGGCTCGGTCCGCTGGATCTCGACCGAAGCGGCCAACGGGGCCAAGATCGGCATCGTGAGTGACGTCGGGCGGACGGAAGGGTCGCAGGTCGTCACCTGGGCCCAGGGATCGGAAGCGGCGGCTCTGTCAGTCGTCCTCGTCGGCCGCACGGCCTACCTCATAGGCAGCGCCGGTGGCCTCTACCTCCAGGGCTTTACAGCCACCGCGGCGACCCACGAAGCCAACAAGTGGATCAAGGTAAAGCCGTCGAGCGCGGCGTACGGGGCCGCCGCCGCCGGCCTGACGATGGCGTCGGCGCTGGGCCCGCTGAAGATGGCGGGCGCGGTCACCTCCGTGCCGGGGATAAAGGTCCTCGGGGTAAGCACCCTCGGGTTCAAAGGGACCAGTAAACCGTTCGACGGTCAGGCCGGGGTGGCCGAAACGGTGTACGTCCGTTCCACGGGGACGCCCCTACCGGTAGAAGTGGTGCAGAAAGGCTCCACCACCGAATTTGGTAACTGGGGCGAACCAATCAAGGTCACCGCACCCCTGGGCGCCGTGCCCATCCAGGCCGGCTGGCTCCGTACTAAGTAGCCGCCCCTCCGGCTGGGTGTGGGCGGCGGTTCTGGGTGCATTTTCGGCACCATTAGCAGTTTTACCCGGTTTCCGGATAAAAGTACCCACTGGCGCGGCGCCGCCGTCTATAAATGCACAAAGCTCCCGGTTAAAACCGCTCGCTTGTGCGGACTTTTACGCGGCGATCATGTCACCCGTGCGGGCGGCCAGGTTGGCGACGGCCGCGACCTCGCTTTTACACCGATTATGTAGCCCGTACGGCGAGGCTTGGCGACGGCCGGCGGCCCCTAGCCGTCCTTTAGCCTTTGCCGGACCCGAAGAAATGGGCGTCCCCGAACACGTAAACCGTCCCGTTGGAGTCCAACAGCCAGTAGCCGTGGCCGTCAGGGCTCCCGGCGATGGCGGTCACGGGCGCCTTCAGTTGCTCGTTTTCGCCCGGTATGGAGCCGTAGTACGGAGCGTCGGTGGGCGAGGCTTGACCGGTGGTGACGATGCCACCGTCCAGCCCGACCTGCCATGTCCCGTTGCCGTCAGGCGAGATGGCCATCCCGACCAGCGTGGCCGCCAGCGCCGTGCCCGGCCCGCCGCCGAGCCCGGCGGCGTTGCCGGGGAAGAAGTAGGTGGCCGCATCGTTGGCCGCCGCCACCACGTAGCCGCCGGCGGGACGGGTCCCGATGGCGTCGTAGGGGGCTTCTGCCGGGGTCGGGTTGCCGTCGGAGTGGGCGTTGCCGAAACCGTAGACGTGCCCGCCGGCGGTCAAGATCCAGTAGCCCTTGCCGTCCGGGCTGACGGCCAGGCTGGTGACGGGCCCTTGGGTGGCCGCGTTGTCCGGGGCCGACCCGTAGTCGTGGGCGTCGCCGAAGGTAAAGACGTGGCCGTCCGAGGCCAGCAGCCAGTAGCCGTGGCCGTCATAAGTGCGGGCGATCCCGACGATCTTCGAGGTGGCCGCTTCAGTGGTAGCTACCGAGCCGTACGAGTGGGCGTCGCCGAACGCCGTCACGGCGCCATCAGCCTGTACCAGCCAGTAGCCCTGCCCGTCGACGGTGGCGGCGATGCCCACGTAATCAGACGCCTTCGTGGACGGCGTGACGGAGGTGACATTGAAAGAGGCGGTGGCACGTGTGTTGCCGCGGCAAGAGGACGCCGAGAACTCGTACTTGCCGGGCGTGATGGGAGCGCCACTGTCCGTTTTCGACAACGTGCCCAGGTACGACGGGATGGCAAAGCTGGCCGACCACGAGCCGTTGGAGACTACAACCGGCGCCGCCATCTGGGTCGTGGGCCCCTTGCCCACCTGGCCGTAGCGGCCGAAGTCGAAACCGAACCAGTTCTTGTCCATGACGCACCCCGACCCGGCGTGCCCACTGACGTCGACTACCGTCCCGACGGCCCCCGACGAGGTTGACAGGTCAATAGCGTGAGACGCCGAATTGCCGCACGCGGCCAGAGCCAGGGACAATATGCCGGCTACGGCCGCTCCTGCCATGAGGCGCGCCGCGTGGCGCGCCGGCCACCTGGGCTGCTCGTGCCGCGAAGCGGCTCGTTCGTTGTCGCTCAGTGCCGTCTCCTTTTCCTCGGGGTGATCGTCCCTGCAGCATAAACATGCCCCGTCGAGATCTGGATGCAGGCCGGCTGGCCGGCGGGTCGCTGATTGCTTCGAAGCCCACCCCGCTATGACCTACCCTGGTTGAACATTACCCGAACTGACGTACGCAGTCCCAGCACGGTAGCTTGTCCAGACCCTCGGGCTTCGAGCCGGACCGCCTCGCGAGCCTCTGCATCGGCTCAACCTGGGAGTGGTTCTTTGGCGAGACGAAGGCTCATCGAAGTCGCGCTCCCGGCCGCCATTGCCGTCACGCCCGTGGCTGTGGGCGCCGTCAAGGACTGGTCGGACCGTTCGCGGATCTGGTTGTGGGGCGACCAGGCGCTGATCGACATCGAGGCCCGCAGCACCCTGGCCGGCCACAACCTTCTCGGCGTGTACGACCGTTACGGCTGGCACCACCTCGGGCCTTTGTGGTTGTTCGTGCTCGGCGTGGCCCGCTGGCTGGGGGGAGGGTCGGCCGTGGCCACGGGACTGGGGTTCTATTTCCTCCAGGCGCTGGCGACAGTCGCCATAGTCGTGGTCGCCTACCGGCTCCGGCACGGCGCCACGGCCTGGTGGGCCGCCCTGGTGCTGGTGGCCTACGCGTGGTCTTTCGGGTTGGAGCGGCTCGGGACGATCTGGGCACCGTACGCCATCGCCCTCCCAACCGCACTGCTCGTGATGTTGGTGGCGGATATAGCGGTCAGCCGGGACCCGTGGCCACCGACCATCGCCGCCGCGGTTTGTGCCACCTTCCTGTGCCAGACAGACGTGAGCACAGTGGTCCTGGTAGTGGTGCTCGTGGTGTCCAGCCCGTTTTTGAGAGTGGCGACCCGCGCGACGGTGGGGGCGGACCGGCCAGGCGGGCGCGCCCGCACGTCGACGGCCAGGGGCTGGGGTTGGGGGACGGCTCACTGGCCTTCGCGGGTCGCCACTCTGGTGGCGTTGCTGGTCGTGCTCTGGCTGCCGACGTTGGTCCAGCAGTTGTCGACGCGCCCGGGCAACCTCGTGCAGGCGTACCGCTTCTTGTCCACTCACCACGCGGTACGGACATTGGCGGTCTCGCTGAGGGCCGCCGATACGCTCTTCGGCCTGTTCCCGTTCCGGCTCGATGAGGGAGTGGCCAACCACGACGCCGTCCCGCGATGGCTTGTCGCCCACTCGATCTGGGACCACCCGTGGTACCTGCTCTACCTGGCCGGCATCGTCACCGTAGGGGTTTTCGCCGCCCGCCACCGGAAGTTGCCGGCGCTGGCGCTGTCGGCCGCCACGGCCGTGGCCATTTTGGGGGCAGGATGGTCGATCTTGCTCGTTTACGGGCCTCTTTATCCATACCTGGTCCTGTGGACGGGAGCCTTGGTTATTCCCGCCTGGGTCGCCGTCTGGCTGGCGGTGGCGCCGGCGGCAGCGCCGGCGCCGGGCGAGGGTGCGGCCGAAGCGTGGAGGAACGGCGAGCTGGGCGCCCGGCCCTTGCTGGTCCCGGTGGCGAGCGTGGTTGTCGCTACCGCCGTCTGTGCCGGTTTTGCCGGCGCCGTAACGCCACTGACAGATGGGTCGGCCCGCATGGCCCGCAGCTCGTGGTCCGCCGTGGCCGGGCCGGCTTTGGCGCCCGACGTGAAAACGGTCTTTGTGGAGATTGGCAGCCAGAATGCCATGCCCGAGGCGGCAGCCATCGCCGACCAAATAATCCGGCACCACCGGCGGGTGGAGATCAACCGCAACGCCCTCTATTACCTCGACCCGTCGTTCGCGCCCCGCCGGAAAGCCCAGCTGCGGGTGGTCGTGTGCTGCACGCTCGGCACCTCCACGGCATTGGGACGCGGTCTGGACTTCCGGGGCCTGGTCGGAGACCAACGCATCTATACATTGGTAGCGGGCGCAAAAATGCGCCGTACCAAACCGGCGCACCCACAGCCGGCGCCTGGCGTCGGTCGCTCCCGGTTCCCGGGCTACGTTATCGGCGGCGTGGGCGGCCGCCTCACCCACTCGCTATAGCCGGCCCGGTCTTTGCCACGGCGGTACTACCGTCATCAATCAGCGGAGACAACCTGTTGGCCGAGAAATTGGGCCAACAATAAGGGCGCCGAAAGGAACGCTATGCACGACCGGGCGAGTGCCCCCCAGGGGCTGACCGCTCTGCTGAAGGGCCTTGCCGCCGATCCCAAGCACGGCCCTCTTCCCATCCTGCTGCTCGGCCTGACCGTAGTTTCCGGTGTCATAGACGCGGTCAGCATCCTTTCTCTGGGACGCGTGTTCGTGGCCAATATGACGGGAAATGTCGTCTTTGTCGGCTTCGCCATCGCCGGCGCGCCCGGGTTTTCCCTTGCCGCGTCATTGTTTGCCCTGACCGGGTTTTTGTTGGGCGCATTATTCGGAGGTTTGGGGGCGGAGCGGCTGGGGCCAGACCGAGGGGCAATGTTGCGCAATGCGGTCGGCATCGAGGTCGTTTTTATCATCGTTGCTCTAGTTATTTCTGTCAGCGCCACCACCCCGTTCAATTCGCCGACGAAGGACGCGATTGCCGCCATTGTGGCCATTGCGTTGGGGTTCCAGAACTCGATTGCTCGCCGGTTGGCCGTACCGGACCTGACGACGACCGTGGTGACCATGGCCCTTACCGGCATCGCCGCAGATGTGAGAGCCAGGCAGCCCGGCGTGGTGGTGCGCCGGCTACTGGCTGTACTGACGATGCTGATCGGGGCGATAATAGGCGCTCTTTTGGTCCTGCACGTGTCCCCGTCGGCCGCCCTCGGACTGGCCGCCGGCCTGCTCCTCGTGGTCGGCATGATGGCCGCCATCGCCGGGAGGCGTAAGGCGGCCTGGAACTCGTAACCGGCCAGATGTGCCCGGGCCGCCCGCTAGGGTTGCGGGCATGTCAGCAGCGGAGGCGACCCGGCGGTTCAGGGCTCCGCCACCGGCGTTCCTGTTCGACCTTGACGGCACACTGGTGGATTCTGTCTACCAGCACGTGGCGGCCTGGAACGAGGCGCTTACCCTGTGCGGGATCTCCCTGTCGGTTTGGCGTATCCACCGCCGTATCGGTATGAGTGGCGGGCTTTTTCTGAGCGCACTGCAGCGGGAAACGGGACTGACCTTGGACCAGCCCACACTGGCCAGGCTCACGTCGTTGCACCAGGAAAGTTACCTGGAGCGAGCTGAGAGCGTCGTGCCACTGCCGGGCGCCCGTGAGTTGTTGGGTGTGTTGGCCGCTAATCGGGTTCCGTTCGCCATAGCCACCAGCGGGGCGCACAGCGTGGCCGATGTCGCTCTCGCCCTGCTCGACCTCCCTCACGATGTGCCCGTGGTGACTCGCGATGTTGTCGAGCGGGCCAAGCCGGACCCTGACCTGTTCCTGGCCGCGGCAGAGAGGCTGGGGGTCGAACCGGCCAACTCGTTCGTGGTCGGGGACAGCGTCTGGGACCTGCTGGCCGCCCAACGGGCGCGCGCCCTTGGCATCGGGTTGCTATCGGGGGGGTACGGGGCCGAGGAGTTGCAGGCGGCCGGCGCCTATCGCGTTTACTCCGACCCGGCCGCCCTGCTGGGCCACCTGGAGGAGGTTGGCGTCAGGCCGACTCGGTAGCCAAGACGAGCCGACGGCGGGACACGAAAATGCTCGGCGGAGCGTGAAGAAGGCAGAGCATCCCGCCCTCTCCTCGTCACTCGCCGTTGCGCAGGTCGGCCAAAGTCCGCCCGGTGTGCTCTATGTGCGAAAAGCGGGCCTCGCACCCCTCACCTACTGGCGACTGAGCCTCGAACCCGACTTCGGAGGTCGCCGCGCTCGACAGGCGGAAGTGGCGTACCAGTTGCCATTCGTGCCCATCGCTCGAGGCGTGGAAGGCATGCGCCCCGCCGAGGTAGGCCACCCGCAACCAGATCTCACGGGCGGTCACGACCATGGAGTTGCAGTCGTCCGAGTCTCCGCGCGTCACGACCGAAACGACCATGGCCTCTCCGGCCGGTGAGAACTCGAAGGCCAGTTTCGCCCACGTGGAGGGGCCCTGCCAGACCACCAGGGCGCCGGCATCGAAGGTGGACTGATGAGCGGCCTCGACCCGGGCCGACAGAGTGAAATTGCCCGTCAGTTCGCCGACCAAAGCAGGAGCGTTGAGAGTGGTCTGGCCTGAGCCCGGGTCGATGAACCAATCTGAGCGGGGCCCGGCTTTGATCGTGAGCGCACCGGCTTCGAGGCTCGCTGACAGCGGATCGCCCAGCCAACGGAAGGTGGCCGGTACTCCGGGGACGCTACCGATCGGTGTCGTGGTCATAAGGCGGGTCATGATAACGCGCCCGTCGACGGCCGGCGTCGACGCCGTCAATGTGGCCGGCAGCCGGGCCGCACTTACTCGGCCAGGACGAGCCGGCGGGGAACTTCGGCCTGGGCCGTTTTGGCCTCTGTCGCCGGCGCTTTGTGGAGGGCCCAGGAGAAGACCTTGCTGCGGGGCCCGACCTGGTCGAGGCGCACCCGTACTATGCGCAACCGGTCTGGACGGCCAACAGGAAACTCCCAAACGCCGACCGCGCCACCGGTGACGGCCCCGAGGAGTGTCCCCCGGGGCGGCCGAGGGCGCCGCCTCACCCTCGGAGAACGAACGGACAAGGGCCTCCGGCACCGACGGAAATGGTGCTGATGTCCAAAGCGAAGGCGGGGCGACCGCGAGGAAACAGAGACGATTACCGGTGTGATATCCGGGTTTTGGACTCGCACGACACCGACGGGCAAAATGCCATCAGCCTGTTCCACATAGGCCAATCTCACCGAAGCCCAGACTTCCTCGTCTACGTAGC
>DATJUH010000194.1:0-5180 GCA_035502515.1 Acidimicrobiales bacterium | reverse complement strand
GCCGGCGAGCGGGTGGTGGACCCGGCCCTGGCGGCCGAGACGCTGGCCAGCGGGACCTCCCCGTTGACCGCCCGGGAACGCGACGTGCTGGTGGCGGCCCGGCCGGGGGCCACGGTGTCCCAGATCGCGGAAAAACTCTTTCTGTCCGAAGGGACGGTGCGGAATTACCTTTCGGTGGCCATGGCCAAGATCGGGGCGCGCAACAGGGCCGAAGCCGTCCGGACGGCGGACGAACGAGGCTGGCTCTAAAGGGTCGTTACCACCACTTGCGTTCGAGGGCGCGATCGGTGCCTTTGGTCTTGTCTTCTGCGTCGAGCTCGGCCATATCCGCATCGGACAGGTGGAAATCGAATATGCGGCTATTTTCCTCGATGCGTTCGCGGTGCGTTGATTTGGGGATAACAGGGACGCCGTGCTGGAGGCACCAGCGCAGCAGCACCTGGGCCGGCGTGCGCCCGACCCGTTGCGCCACTTTTTTCACGGTCCGTTCCGACAGGTGCCTGGATGTCCCGAGCGGGCTGTAGGCCTCCAGGACGACGCCCCGCTGCCGGCACGCCTCGAGCAACCGGCGCCGGTACTTGAACGGGCTGAACTGGACCTGGTTGACGGCCGGCGGGATGGTGGCGGCGGAGAGGACCTCCTCCACCTCGCCCACGTTGAAGTTCGAGATCCCGATCGACCGGGCACGGCCGAGCCGGTGGGCCTGTTCCATGCCGGGCCAGGCCCACGTGGGGCCGCCGGCGGGCCAGTGCACGAGGTAGAGGTCCACGTGGTCGAGGCCGAGGCGTTCGAGGCTGCGAGCCGCCTCGGCCGCCGGGTCGTTGTGGCCCGGATAGAACTTCGTCGTTATGTACACCTCGTCACGGGCCACGCCGCTTTCCCGGAGGCCCCGTCCCACGCTCTTCTCGTTGCCGTACGCCTGGGCCGTATCGATGTGGCGGTACCCGAGCTCGAGCGCCCAGCGCACGGCGTTCACGCACTCAGGGCCATCGGGCACCTGCCAGACGCCGAGGCCGAGCATGGGTATGCGGTTGCCGTCCGCCAGTTCGTGGGCGCGACCGTCGGGTGTCACCGACGTCGTAGTCATGGTTGTCCTCCCTACCTCTCGCCCTACATCTCGAGCCCTGGGGCCAGGTCCGGGCGGGCCGCTGAGCGGGGCATCATCTCACAACCTAGAGAGCCGGCGCCGGGGGCGCTATACCACGCCCTCCCGGGTGCTCATACACTTGTGCAACCCTGCCGAGGCTTACTGAAGGCCGATGCCGCTCAAGCCCACCGCCCTCAACCTGTCGCGCCAGCCAGGCGCCGTAGCCGCGCTGCGCTTCGACGGCGCCAGTCACCATTACGGCTCGTACGTGGCCGTCGACGATCTCTGCCTCGAGGTGGCCGGCGGGGAAACCGTCGCCTTGCTGGGCCCCAACGGGGCGGGTAAGTCGACCACCATCTCCCTCCTGCTCGGCCTCCTGCGCCCTCATTCCGGCAGCATCGAAGTCCTGGGCACCACTCCGCGGAAGGCCGTCGCTCAGGGCCGGGTGGGAGCCATGTTGCAGACCGGGCCCGGCAGCGGGTTGCCGGCGGGAGTAAAGGTGGGCGCCACCTTGCAATTGGCACGCCGCCTCTACCCGCGGCCGGCTCCTTTCGACGTAACGGTGGAGCGAGCCGGGATCGGGGAACTGCTCGACCGCCAGACCCATCGCCTGTCCGGGGGCCAGGTGCAAAGTGTCCGCTTTGCCATAGCCATCGCCGGAGACCCCGAGCTCGTCTTCCTGGACGAACCGACGGCGGCGATGGACGTGGCGGCCAGGCGGTCGTTCTGGAAGATGCTCCGCCAGTTCAGCCGGGAGGGCCGGACGGTGCTGTTCGCCACCCACCATCTGCACGAAGCCGACCAGATCGCCGATCGCGTCGTCGTCATCAATCACGGCCGGGTGGTGGCGGACGGGCCGGGGGCGATGCTGAAAGCGTGCGTGGCCAGCCGGAGGGTCAGGTTTGTGTGCGAGCGCCCTGACCGCGCCCAGCTCGACGGGCTCGAAGGGGTGACGGACGTCGAGATCCACGGGCACGGGGTCACGCTCGGGTCTCTGGACGCCGACGCCACTGTAAGAGCGCTGGTGCGCCAGCGGATCGCGTTCACCGACCTCGAGGTCACAGGCGCCGGGCTGGAGGACGCCTTCGTCGCCCTCACCGAAGGCGGAGCCGTGGGCAGGAGCGCATGACCGCGTCCCTGGTCGCCTTCGGCCGCTTCGAAGTCGGCCGGCTGCTGCGCAGCTGGAAGTTCCTTATCATCACGGTCGGGTTCCCCGTCACCTTCTACATGCTCTTCCTTGGCAACCAGAGTTCGGGGACGCTGGTCGACAGCGTGTCCTGGCGGGCTTACCTGATGGTCACCATGTGCTCGTTCGGCGCATTGGTAGCCGGCCTGACCGCCGGCGGGGCCCGGCTGTCGGCTGAACGAGCTTCGGGCTGGGCGCGCCAATTGCGGGTGACACCCATTCCGGCGTGGTCCTACGTGGTGACCAAGGTAGCGGCCAGTATGCTCGTGATCCTTCCGGTCATGGTGTTGGTGGACGTGGTGGGGGCCGTTTTCGGAGGGGTTAACCTGTCCATTGGCAACTGGTTCGGGCTCACGGCCGTGATGTGGGCGAGCGCTCTTCCGTTCGCACTGCTGGGCGTGTTCGTCGGGTACCTCGTCAACGCGGAGACGGCCTTCCCGGTCGTGATCGCGCTCATGTTCGTCCTCGGGTACTTCGGGGGGCTGTTCGACCCATTGGCCAACATGCCGTCAGCACTGCAGACGGCAGCGAAGGCTCTCCCCAGTTACCACAACGCTTCTTTGGGGGTGGCGTTCCTGGACGGGCAGGGTTTCGATGCCCAGCACTGGATAGTGCTCGGCGGCTATGCGCTGGTGCTGAGCGCAGCCATCCTGTTGAAGCACAGGGTCGAAGAGGGGCGCGGCCTGGCCTGACTGACGGCTGGGCCAGGCGTTACCGGCTTACCACAGGGTGTAGCCGCCGTCGGCCACGAGGGTGGCGCCGGTCACGAAGCTCGCTTCACCCGAGGCAAGGAAGGCAACGGCGTTGGCGATCTCCTCCGGCTCTCCCATCCGGCCCATGGGGGTGCCCGCCAGCCAGTAGTCGCGCATGGCGTCGGTGCCGACGAAGCTTCTGGTCAGGCTGGTACTGATGTAGCCGGGGGCCACCGCGTTGACCCGCACGCCGTACGGCGCCCATTCCGCGGCCAGGGACTTGGTCAGCATGATGACGCCGGCTTTGGAAACGTTGTACGCCACCTGGGGCTGGGGGCGGTTTACGACCAGCCCCGACATGGACGCGATGCTGACAATGCAGCCCGAGCGTTCCTGGAGCATCGGGGCGCCGAACACCTGGCTGCAGTAGAAGACGCCTGAGAGGTTGATTTTCAGCATGCGGTCCCATTCCTCGACGGTCATCTCCTCGGCGGGGGCGTTGTAGGCGATCCCGGCGTTGTTGATCAGCGTGTCCGCCCGGGCCCCCCAGCCGGCCTCGACCGCCTCTCGTGCCGCCCGGACCTGGTCGTAGGAGGAAACGTCGCATACCTCGCTCAGGACTTCAGCATTTTCCACCTCCCCCCGCAGCTTCGACGCCGCCTCGTGCGGACCGGCGGCCTCGAGGTCGAGTATTGCCACCGCCGCTCCCGAAACTGCAGTCAAACGCGCAATGGCGTACCCGATCCCCCGAGCGGCCCCGGTAACCACAAACCTGCGCCCGTCGAACCGAAAAGTACCAACATTGCCGGCCACTATTGTCTCCTCGTCTGTCTCGGCGTGTGTCTCGGCCCATCTGGCGCTGGCCGCGCCCACCCACCATGTTGCACAAAGGTCAGGGGTGGCAGACACATTACGCCAGCCTCCCGCACCGGGGCCGCTGGTGGCGACCGGCACTCTGGTCGCCGACCTCTGTAGTTTGGCCCTGCAATGGCCGAGCTCCACGTCCCTTTGTCTGTGCTCGATTTGTGCCCGGTGCCCACCGGAGCCTCCACGGCGGAGGCGTTGCGCCGTACAGTCGACCTGGCTCGTCATACCGAGATGTGGGGTTACCGGCGCTACTGGGTAGCAGAGCACCACAACATGCCGGGGATCGCCAGTTCGGCGCCGGCCGTCCTCGTCGGGCAGGTGGCGGCGGCGACGTCGACGATCAGGGTTGGCTCGGGTGGCGTGATGCTCCCCAACCATGTGCCATTGGTCGTGGCCGAACAGTTCGGGATGCTCGAGGCCCTCTACCCGGGGCGGGTGGACCTCGGCATCGGCCGGGCCCCGGGGACCGACCGGGTCACGGCCTGGGCGCTGCGGCGCAATGTAGAAGCCCTGTCGGACGAGGACTTCCCCCAGCAACTGGCCGAGCTACGCGCCTACTTCTCGGCCTCTTCCGGCGACGGGGGCGACGGCAGCGGCAGCTTTGCCGGCGGGCGACGCGATAGGCACGTGCGTGCCATCCCGGCCGAAGGCAACCAGCCGGCCCTGTGGTTGCTCGGGTCCAGCGGCTACAGCGCGCAGCTGGCTGGATTACTGGGCCTGCCGTTCGCTTTTGCCCATCACTTCAGCTCCGCCAATACCCTGCCGGCGTTGGCGTTGTACCGGCGGACTTTCACCCCCTCGGTGGTGCTGGCCAAGCCTTTCTGCCTGATAAGTGTCTCGGTGCTGTGCGCTCCCGACGGGGAGCGGGCCCGGTGGCTGCACGGCTCGTCCCGGTTGTCGATGCTGCGGCTGCGCACCGGGCGCCCGTCCACGCTGCCCAGCCCAGAGGAGGCGGACGGGTACCAATTCACGGAGGCCGAGCGGGCGGTGGTGGCCGAGGCGACAGCGTCACATGTGGTCGGTGACCCGGCCGCAGTGGTGGGGTCGTTGAGCCAGTTGGCGGAGCGGACCGGCGTGGACGAAATCATGGTCACCACGAGCACGTACGGCCACGCCGACCGGCTGGAGAGCTACCGGCTCCTGGCCGGTGCTGTCGGCGCGGAGACGGTGCCGGTGGAGAAGTAATCACCCTACCCGGGCGAGACCCGGCCCTCTAGCGGCCAAACCGGTCCCCTGGTCTTTGTCGCCATCGCTCGACGGTACTCATCGGGTGGGCCCGTAGACTTCGCCCTCATGGACGAACCTCGTAGACGGGACGGACGACGGTGACGGTTGAGGGCGAACGGAC
>DATJUH010000193.1:0-2352 GCA_035502515.1 Acidimicrobiales bacterium | reverse complement strand
TGGTAGCCACAGCTCGAGGCGAACGATGAACGCCCGAGGGGGAGAGGGAATAACCGTTGAAGCCCCCTCCGGCACCGGAGAAGGTCCGCTCAGTTCAGTATTGCGGAGCGAGACCTGGATCTCAATAGAAGGCTAGCTACTGAGGCATTCCTTTCAACGATAGTGCTCCTGACGAGTCGCGACACCACGCTTCCAAGGCAAAACGGCCCCGATCAACCAGATGGGGGGCAAGAAGATCCCGATAACGAACATGAGCCGATGGCCCTTCTGATCGACAAGATCCCCAACGTGATGAGTAACACTAAACTCACCCGCGTGCAGACTGCTCAAAAGGCGTGCCAGTCGTACCTCCCAGGCCTTTAGGGGGCGGCCCGACGGCGTTTCGCCCTTCTTGACCTCGGCCAGAAAAGAAGCACTGGTGCTCCTCACCGACCTTGGTCGGCGAGCCTCTGCCAAACCGAGACGTGCGAGGTGCTCTCGCCGGTGAAGGGCGAGCGGTTCCAGTCGGACCAGCGGTGACGAAGAGACATGCCGGCCAGCTTCGCCATAAGGTCGAGTTCGGACGGCCACACATACCGGAAGGGCGTGCTTAACTCTCGTACGCCGGAGTTGTCGGCGGTGAAGTGGTGCGACACGGCTTGCTGGGCGACCAGGTCGACGTAGCGGTCGTAGCCCACGTAGCCGGGGGCGTGGGAGAAGACGCGAGCGTCTTCACCGGGTGGCAGGCGGCGCAGGTCCGGAACACCGACCTCGATCACGAAGAAACCCGCAGGCTCAAGGTGGGCGGCCGCATTGGCGAAGCAGGCGACCTGCTGGTCCTGTGTAGTCAGGTTCCCGATCGTGTTGAACACCAGGTACACGAGCCGGAAGCTGCCATTGACGCGAGTCGTCGCCATATCCCCGAGCGTGACCTTGACGCTCTCCGCCTCGTCCTTGGCCCTGAGCTTCTCGGCCATGGCGCTGGACAGCTCGATCCCGGACACGGGGACACCTCGCGCCGAGAGCGGCAACGCCACCCGACCGGTACCGACGCCGAACTCCAGAGCAGCGCCATCACCAGCTAACTCGGCCAAAATGTCGACCGTCGGGACGAGCACCCGAGGGTCGAACATCGCGCTGGAGCTGTCGTCGTACCGCCCCGCGACGTCCTCGCCGAAGTGATCCTCGAGCACTCGCCGACACTTGCACAGACGCATAAACCACAGCAAGGCATTTCGCAGTGCCCGAGCGGGCAGTCCTATCTCTGCGCCTCGCCAGCCGCGCAGCTACGGCGCTGTAACGGTCGACTTCGGAAGTTTGACCAGTGAAACAACACCAAATACGCGCTGCTTGTGCGCGGTAGGGTCACGATAAGAGCACCCAGCGCGCAAGGGTCGGCGGGCCGCCGCAACGGCCAGGAGCCGGTCGCCCACAACGGCCAGAAGTCCGTGCCTCATTGCACTACCTCTACTATGGGAGCCGATGGGCGACTGGATCTTTGAGGATAGCCCCCGGGATCACGACCTGGACGCCACAGTGGCCGCCCGGATCCACTGGTGGGGCACGCCGCGCTATCGGGACCGGATAGCGGTCGGCGACCGGGTATGGCTTCAGGTCACGGGGCCGAAGGACCCTGGCATCTACTACGTTGCGACGGTCGTGTCCAAGACCTACGAGCACCCGGTCCAGCTATCGGACCCCGACCACTTTCGATGGCGGACCGACATTCGGTTCGATTTCCGCATCGGCCCACCATTGCTCAGGTCAGAGCTGCTCGAGGACGCCGAGCTCGGATCTTTCCGTCCTTTCCACGGCTTCCAGGGCTCGAACGTACCGGTGCCGCCGGACGTCGCCGCGGCCCTGATGGCACGGGCCGCCCCACGCCTCGAGCCCCTGCCCGAGGAGAACCAGCGAGCCGGTTCGAAAGGTCCATGAGGCGAGCTCATTGCAATGCCGGCGGGTGCAGGAGGGCACGAAGCCTGGCAAGCACAGTCTCGTCTTCGCCAGGGCCAAGGGTCTGCGGGTTCAGCGCGATCGCGTCATCGCCGACCACTCCCACGGCCACGCGGGGATCGCCATCCCATAGCTCTTGAACGGTCTCATCGCGTGTCCAGCGGCAGGGGCTGGTGATTCGCACGATGGCCCTTCCAAAAGGTTGTCCGGCCTCGCTGGGATAGCCGCGCCATGCGACGACCCCGGGTATGCCGGCCAGCCCCTCAATCCAGTACCGGACCGCTGATTCGTACCAAGCGATCATGGCGGGTTCGTCCTGTTCGAGGTACCACGTAACCGCCGCCAATAAGCCGATCATTTCTTCTTTACCGACTTTCATGCCCCGACCGATCGACATGTTGGGGCTCCCATTTGCACGGC
>DATJUH010000192.1:0-13556 GCA_035502515.1 Acidimicrobiales bacterium | reverse complement strand
TGACAGCAACGGACCTCGCTGTCGGGTTCGAGCTCCCTGGATTAATGCCCCTCGAAAGCACCATAGAGGAAAGCTTCCGCCAGAGGCTGATGACGGTCCCTTCTGAGACGCGACGCTTACTTCTGGTAGCCGCCGCCGAACCGACGGGGGATCCGTTGCTTGTCTGGCGCGCCGCTGAACGCTTGGGGATCAGTCGGCAAGCGGCGGAGCCTGCGACCGACGCCGGGATCGCCGAGTTCTCGACCGTCGTCCAGTTCCGGCACCCATTGGCGCGGTCCGCCGCCTATCGGTCCGGGCCGGCGGACGAGAGGCGTGCAGTCCATCAAGCCCTGGCAGAAGCAACGGACCCCGAGCTCCATCTGGAGCGGCGGGCTTGGCATCGAGCCCAAGCAGCCCAGGGCCCCGACGATGACGTCGCAGCCGAACTCGAACGGGCCGCTGACCTGGCGCTGGCCCGCGGCTGCTTGGCGGCCGCCGGCGCGTACCTGCACCGAGCGACCAACCTTACGAACGACCCTGCGCAAAGGGGAGGAAGGGCGCTCGTCGCGGCTCAGGGAAAGATCCGCCTCGGTGCTTTCAAGGAGGCGGCCACGCTTCTCGCCCTCGCTGAGTCCGGGCCGTTGACGGGGATGGAAAAGGCGCAAGTGGACCTAGTCCGGGCACAGCTCGCGTCCATGACTACCCGGGGAAGCGACGCAACGCCCCTCTTGCTCGCAGCTGCGAAACGGCTGGAAAACATCGACTGGAAGCTTTCTCGGGCGACCTATTTGGATGCGTTGTCCTCCGCCATCTTCGTTGGTCGCCTTGCCAATGACGGTGCGGGTTTTATGGACGTAGCCGCATTGGCAACGGCTTCACCGCAGGATCCCCACCGTTCTGGGCCACTCGAGTTGCTCCTGGAAGGCCTGGCGACCCTCGGAACGGAAGGATATGCAATAGGGGCTCCCATATTGCGGTCCGCCCTTTCCAACTTCGGCAAGGACATGACTCCTGACGAAGAGTTCCGCTGGTTTTGGTGCGCCATCGTTGCTGCCATGCGGACCTGGGACGATGACGAGTGGGACCGGCTCTCTGCTCGCTACCTCCAACTCGCTCGCGAGACTGGCGCGTTGAGCCAACTACCTCTGGCCCTCCTGGGGCGGACCTACCTCCTGCTCTTCTCTGGAGACCTGTCGGCGGCCGAGGCACTGAGCCAAGAGACCCGTGCCATAAACGACGCGATCGGAAGCAACCTCGCGCCCTACGGAGCATTCGGCCTCGCCGCACTGCGCGGCAACGAAGCCGAGGCTCTTGACCTCGTGGAGTCCACCATCAAGGAGGTCACTAGGCGCGGCGAGGGCGTGGGGATAACCTTTGCCAGATGGGCAGACGCTGTCCTTCACAACGGGCTCGGGCAGTACGACAAGGCGCTTTCTGCCGCTAAAGAGGCCATCGCTTACGACGGCGACATCGGTTCGAATATTTGGCCGGGCGTCGAGCTCATCGAGGCCGCTACACGCGCGGGCGACATCGAGACGGCCGAAACCGTTCTAAGTGCCCTCTCCGAAAGGATGGTGGCCGTCAATACGAGCTGGGCACTCGGGCTCCTGGCGCGCTGCCAAGCCCTCGTCTCCAAAGACGAGGGAGCCGAGGACCATTATCGCGAGGCTGTTCGGCTTCTCGCGGTGACGAGGATGCGCACCGACCTGGCTCGGGCTCACCTCGTCTATGGGGAATGGCTACGTCGCCAACGCCGCTCGATTGACTCACGGGAGCAGCTACGGACTGCTTACCGCATGTTCGAGGCAATGGGAATGCAGGCCTTCGCCGATCGAGCTCGTGGAGAGCTCCGGGCCGCCGGCGAAGGTGTTCGAAAGCGAGTCAGCGCCATGGCGAACGCGGAGTTGACTGCCCAGGAGGCCCAGATCGCACGGTTGGCGAGCGATGGGCTCTCCAACCCCGAGATTTCCACACGGCTCTTCATCAGCTCCCATACGGTCCACTACCACTTGCGTAAGGTATTCGCCAAGCTCGGCATCACCTCGCGGAGCCAGCTCTCACAGAGGCCTCCACCCGAGTAAGCATCCGAGCCAGACCTCGGAATGGAGGGATTGATATCGCTTAGTTTCGGCGGATAACCACGGACTGCCCGGTTCGGCTACCCACTGGGGGATGCTTTCCTCACCTGTGTGCGGCACGATTCTCCTGACCAAGCAAGACCACGCGCGAGCAAATGGGGGTGCCCAACTTTGAAGAGCCTGGTGACCATAGTTACGCGTGCCGCACTGGCCGGCACGGTTTCCGCCGTCGGTATGGGCGCTGCGTCAGCTCTCTCAGCATCGGTTGCGCCCAGCCTTTTTCCGCCGCCCGGGCAAGCGGCCGTTTTCGTACAGACAGATAACCCAGCCGGCAACCAGATCGTGGCCTACGAGCGGGCTCCAAATGGGGCCCTCGGCGACCCTCAGGCCTACAACACGGGAGGGGACGGCGCCGTCACATCGGGTTCGGCCGTTGACTCGCTCGCTTCTCAGGGCTCTCTCGTCCTTGCCAATGGTGGCCGGCCTCTTCTAGCCGTGGATGCTGGGAGCGATACCGTGTCCGTGTTCCGGGTTTTTGGAAGCCGGCTCGTTCTGTCTCAGGTGGTGGCCTCGGGCGGTGAGTTCCCGGCCTCGATCGCCGTCACGGGGACCTCGTGTACGTATTGAACTCCGGGGGAGCGGGATCCGTACAGGGGTTCTCTTTCTTCGGCGGCCGGCTAATTCCGCTCTGGGGATCCAACCGTTCACTCGGCCTGTCAAATATGAGCCCGCCGTTCTTCTTGGACTCGCCTGGTCAGGTCGGATTTACACCTGACGGCCAACAACTGATCGTTACCACCAAGAACAGTGGGAGCGACATCGATGTCTATTCGGTCGGTGAGTTCGGCTACCTAAGCGGGCAGCCGACAGCCAACGCGGCTGCGGCCCCGGTCCCCTTTGCATTTACCTTCGACGCCGTAGGCAACTTAATCGTCACAGAAGCTGGTTCGAGTGATCTCGCCTCTTACTCCGTCGCAAGCAACGGGACTGTCACCAAAATCGGGTCTGCGGGAGATGGGCAAGCCGCACTTTGCTGGGTCACTGTGGTCGACGGTTACTTTTACGGGTCGAATGCGGGTAGTGCGAACGTCAGCCAGTTCGGAGAGACCTCGGATGGGGTGCCCAACCTCGTCGGTGTGGCTGCTTCTCTGAGCTCTGGCGCCACTGATTCGGCCGCCAGCTCCAACGGTCGCTACCTCTATGTGGAAGAGGGTGGGATCGGCACGGTCGCCGAGTTCCAGGTCGCCTCAGCCGGCGCACTGGCTCAGATCGGTCAGGTGTCAGAGCTCTCGGCGCCGCTGGAAGGGGTCGCCGCCAGCTGAGAGCAACCAAGCTGGACGGTTAGGACGAGGGCAGAGCGCATGGTGTCGTCGGCTCAGCCCTCCGGCTTTCTCTCTAGATTTCTTGAACGGAGGCCCTCGTGGGCAAACCCGAGATCATCGTCTTCGACGTCAACGAAACGCTTCTCGACCTCGACTCCATCCGTCCATTCTTTGACCGGATATTCAAAGAACCTGAGGCAATGCGCCTGTGGTTCGCCAACCTGATCACCTACTCGGAAGCGCTCACGCTCGCCGGGGTCTACGTGCCGTTCACCGATATCGGTGGTGCGGTCCTGCGAATGCTCGCTTCGACCATGGGCAAAACCATTGAAGGCTCGGACGCGGCAGAGCTCACAAGCCGGTTCGCGTCGATGCCGCCTCATCCGGAGGTCCCGGACGCGCTGAGACGTCTACGCGACCACGGGTTCCGCCTGTTCACCCTCACCGACAACACCCTCGGGATCTCGGGGCACCAGTTGGAGAAGGCAGGCGTGATAGACGTCTTCGAAAGGAGTTTCAGCGTTGACGAGACGGTGAAGCGGCACAAGCCGGCCCAAGAGGCGTACCACTTTGTCGCCACGGAGCTGGGTGCCGACCCCGGTGACATCTGCCTCGTCGCCTGCCATGTGTGGGACACGGTCGGCGCTCTTTCCGCTGGCTGGCAGGCAGCACTCATACTGCGCCCGTGGAATGCGGCGCTCGATGTCGGCCCGCAGCCGGACTACGTCGGGAACGACCTGGATGCCATTGCGGACCAGCTGATGCGTGCGGGTGGGACCTGAGAGCCATAGGAGCCAGCGGCAACTTTCGGACACAAAAGAGGAGAAGACACGTATGGTCACGTGGGAGAACGTCACTCACGATCATGTAGTGCGAGCAATACACGAGTACGACCGGCTCGGCCCAGAAAAGTTTTACGCCGACCACGGCTTCGGCCCGACCCTAACCTACGACCTGATATGGGAAAAGCGCCGTTATCCGCCGAAAGCGCTCCTTGGGGCCGCCTACGAGTTTGCCACAGGGAAACGTCTGGCGCCTGGCGATTTCGAAGGCGGAAAGAGCGGTGCGGTTCGTGTGCTCCAGAGGCTCGGCTTCGACATCCAGCCGAAGGGGTAGGGACGGGATCGCCTCATAGAAGCAATCGAAACGCCCTTGAGACAACAGCCACTTGGCATTGAAACGTGCTTCGCTGGCCGTGCGGTTATTCGTTGATTCGAGGTGTCTCGGTCGAGCTCATCTATGTGATTTCGATCAGGACGCGACCGGGCGGCCCCGCTTCTACCAGTTCATGCGCGTTGGCAATCTCTTCAAGCGGGAACCGGGCGGCAATGTCGGAACGGAGGCTCTTGTCAAGGAGGGCCTCAGTAAGGACTCGAGCAGCCTCGGCCTTGACCGCGGGCGGGAAATCGTCACTCCCGAGCAAACGCAACGTCGTGTCTTTGAACCCGAGCGCCCAGTAGGGGATCGCGGGCCGGTCGGCAGACGAGAAATAGGAGCAGACCACTCCACCGATAGCGAGGATGTCGGCATCGAGGTCGATGTGGGCATTGAAGTCGACCTCTGCGACCCGGTGTACGCCGTCCGGCGCCACCGCCCGGACTTGGTCGGCCAGTTTCTCGTCGTCAGCCAAGAAGGCGTGATGAGCACCCAACTGTCGAGCCTTGGCGAGCTGGTTATCCTTCAGGACCACGGCCAATACCTGGGCGCCGGCGCGCCGGGCCAACTGCGTCGCGATGGAGCCGACACCGCCCGTGGCACCGTAGACGAGCACGACTAACCCGTCCACCGGCCCGTCCGCGAAGACCGATCGGTGCGCCGTGATACCGGCGATGCCCAGGCAAGAAGCCTGCTCGTCGAGGTCGCGCCCATCGCTCTTCGCCTTTTGTTCCCCGAGGGGCACAGCTAGGGTTTCAGGGACTACGACATACTCGGCTGCCGTCCCGAAGGGACGGTAGGACTGGGCACCATAACACCACACCCGCTGGCCCAGGCGCCCGGTGCTCACGCCCGGTCCCACCATCTCGACTGTCCCGGCGCCGTCGCTGTGAGGGACAACCCGCGGGTACGTCATCGGAGAGCCTTGCCACCCACTGCGTTTCTTGACGTCGCCCGGACTGACGCCTGACACGGCGACGGCGATGCGGACTTCACCGTCGGCGGGAACGGGGTCGGGCAAGTCACCGACGACCAGGCTTTCGCGGGCGCTCCCGTGGTGCTCGTACCAGGCTGCACGCAAAACCTGCTTCTCCTTCTCGAGTCCTTCTTTGGCGGATGGGCCGCTTCAGCGGTGGTTTATTGAGGAAAATTGAGCACGGTCCGGCCCCGGCCACGTCGCTGGCTGAACTCTATATACGCTGGCGGGGCATCGGCGAGGTCGAAGACCCTGGCGGCTGGAATTGCAACTGCCCGTCGGTCGCCATCTGCATCAGGGTGGTGAGCCCGTCGGGCTCCAGGCGGCCGAAATACCGGGTCACCGCGATCCCCGTACAGGCAGAGGCACCTAGGTCGCGGTGACATGCGGCCGCGGCCGCGTGCAGCCCCGATGGCGGCGGCCGCCAAGTGGCCGCCGTGCCCAGCAGCGCGTCGGTCAGAGAAGCTACGAAATTGGGGCTGCGGCGCCCAAGTCGCCTCGTCCTGCCTGACCACGGCATTGGCGCCAAGGTCGGGCACAGTACCCAGACGGGTTGAACTCGGAGCGCGTCTGGCACTATCGGGACGCCGACGTCCAGCACGAGGGCCCTTTCCGGCGGCCGTCTGAGCGGCAACTGCAGTACCCCGACGGCGGGCAGCCTGGACGACGACGGCAGGTGCGCGGTCTCGACCATCGAGGCGGTCAGTAAGAAGACGAAGCGAGTGCGGCCGGGTTCAATCGATGATGGGGTCACACGGCGGCGCGTTCGTCGACGGGTCGGCGGCGAAACTCTAAGCGCTGGAGCGCCGGAGGCAGGTAGGCCTGGTCAAGGGCCCCGACGTCGGTGCCGGGCGGGACGATCTCGTCGATCCGGTCGAGGATCTCGTCGGTGAGCGTAACGTCCATGCCGGCGAGCAGGTCGTCGAGTTGCCCCATGGTGCGCGGCCCGAGGAGCGCGCTGGTCACACCCGGGTGAGCGATGGCGAAGGCCATGGCGAGGTGCGTCATCGGCAGGCCCGCCCCTTGGGCGAGCGGGATGAGCTGTTCGACGGCGTCGAGGCGGTGCTCGTCGGTGAGATGGCGGACCAGGCCGGCCCGGCGCAGGTCGTTGTGCTCGCCCTTGCGCACGCGGCCGGTGAGCAGGCCCTGCGCCAACGGGCCCCATACCAGCGTGCCCATGCCGTAGCGCTGGGTGACCGGGAGCACCTCGCGCTCGATGGCGCGGTTGAGCATCGAGTAGGGCGGCTGCTCGGTACGGAAGCGCTCCAGACCGCGGCGCTCGGCCACCCATTGGGCCTCGACGATGTCGGAGGCGGGAGTCGTCGACGAGCCGATGGCACGTACCTTCCCGCTGTGGACCAGGTCCGACAGGGCCGACAGCGTCTCCTCGATGTCGGTCTCGGGGTCCAGTCTGTGGACCTGGTACAGGTCGATGTGGTCGGTCTGCAGCCGGCGCAATGAACCTTCGACCGCGGTCATGATCCAGCGCCGCGAGGTGCCCTGCCGGTTGGGGTCGTCGCCCATCGGGCGGCTGAACTTCGTCGCCAGTACCACGCTGTCGCGGCGCCCCTTCAGCGCTTGGCCAACGATCTCCTCGGAGTCGCCGTAGCTGTCGGCGGTGTCGAGCAGGTTGATCCCCGCGTCCAGCGCCTTGTGAATGACGCGGACCGAGTCGTCGGGGTCGGGGTTGCCGACGGACGTGGCGAACATCAAGGCACCGAGCCCATAGGGGCTGACCTTGATGCCGGTCCGGCCGAGGGTGCGGTACGGCATGCGGTTCCTCCTGGGGTTGTGGTGGGTGCCGGGAACCTGGTCCTGTTAGTAATGGCTCGTTTGGACCGTTTTCGTCACGGGCTGAGGAAGGCCAGCACGATCCGTCCTCGTCCGCTGCGGTTAGCGAAGGCCGTATACGCCGCTCCGGCGTCGTCAAGGTCGAAGACCTTGGCGACGGGTGTGGTCAGGCGTCCGCTGCTCGCCATGTCAGCCAGCGTGCTGAGGGCTTCGCTGTCCATGCGGCCGCCGGACCGAAAGACGTCTATGCCCCGCTCCGAGGGAGGAAGCTCAGTGACCGTCACGTACTTCCCCCCGTCACGCACGGCGCCAAGGGCCGGCGCCCCGATAGAGGCCGTGTCGAGCAGGGCGTCAGCGCCGCCGGGCGCAATCTCTCGCACCCGGGCGCGCAGTTCTTCCCCCAGGGCACTGATGGCGGCGGTCGCCCCGAGGGCGAGCGCTTCCTCCTTGTCCTCGTCGTGCACGACGCCGATAACCGAGAAGCCGCGCGACGCGGCCAGTTCGACGGCGAACCCGCCCACGCCGCCTGTAGCGCCGGTGACGACGACCGTATCGCCGCCGCCGAGCCTCAGGTCGGCCAGGCCGCGCCAGGCGGTAAGGCCGTTTAGGCCGACGGTTGTGAGTTGCGTCGCCGGCAAGCCGTCGGGCGCGGGGACGACGTTCCCGATGGGGAGGGCGACGGCCGACGCCTGCGTCCCCCGGAAGCTCTCGAACCACAGGCTGAACCCGACCACCCTCGTCCCTACCAGCGAGCTGCTGACGCCATCACCGCAGGCGGTGATGGTCCCGACTAAGTCCCAGCCCGGGGTGTAAGGGCCTGTCGCCCCGGGCGGGAACCGAGGGGCGGCGGCACCGGTGACGACGGCCGCGTCCGAAGGATTGATGGTGGCCGCCTCGGTGGCGATGAGCACCTCGCCGGTGCCGGGTGCCGGGTCGGGAAGATCCCGCACCTGGACGTCGTCGATGCCGAACTGTTCGACCCTGACCGCTCGCACCCTGGCCTCCTCTATGTGCGCGCCTTGCTATTCCGCTTGGCGTTGGCGACGTTCTCTTTTAGCTGGGCCAGGTCCTGGTGCGTGACGAACGCTTTCTGCCCGGCGTCGACCCGCCAGCTTTCGTCCAGCCCACCGATATCCAAGGCATCGAACCCGAACTGGTCGTAGAGATGGGCGACGAGTTCCTTGGCCTCGGCGTCATCGCCCGACAGGGCCAGCGCTCGGCGCTTGGGGTCGCCTTCGGGGTGGCCGTCCCCGGACATGTCGGCCGCGTCGATCATGCTGAAGGCGCGCACCACCCGGCTCTTGGGCAGGTGCGCCTGTAAGAGCCCAGGGGCGGTGGTACTGCCGTTGTCGATCTCGGGGATATGGCCGAGGCGCTCAGGGAAGTAGTTGATGGTGGAGATGACCACTTTGCCCTCGAGGGGCTCCACGGGCACCTGGTCGATGGTGGTGATGGGGATGGCGACGACGGCGAAGTCGCCCCGGGCGGCCGCCTCGGCCGGTGTCGCCGCACTGGCGTGTGGGCCCAGCTCTTTGAGTACGCCGGCCAGCGAGCCGGGGCCCTGGTTGTTGCTCAGGACAACGTCGTAGCCATTGGCGATGGCCGCCTTGGCTATGTTCTGGCCCACGTGGCCGCTGCCGATGATCCCGATGGTTGTCATTGCTGGCTCCTTTTCTCGCATGGGTATCCGTTCCGGCTGGCTCAGCGCACCAGGGCGAGCTTCCCGTAAGGGTGCTCTCCCATGAGGGCGGCGACTGCTGACGGGGCGTCATTTATCGAAAAGGTCATGGCGATGGGAACGATGATGTCGCCGCGTGCGGCCATCTGGAGCAGCCGGGCGCGCTGTGACGCTCGGTAGGGCCCGCTCTTCGGGTTGGAGCCGCCCACCCACTGCAGGCCGTCGGACTTGGCCCGCTTGGGCGCGGCAATGGTCACGATCCGCTGGCGGTCGGCCACTGCCGCCAGGGAGACGTTTATGGCCTCGTCAGTGCCCACGGTGTCCAGCGCGGCCGTGACCGGGCCAGGGGCAGCCGCACGTACTTGCTCTTCGAGCCCGGGCCCGTAGTCGACCGGCACACCGCCGAAGCGAGCAACCGCGTCGAAGTTGGCCTTGCTGGCGGTACCGATGACGGTGGCGCCGAGCAGGCGGGCTTGCTGGAGCACGCTGGTGCCAACGGCGCCGGCCGCCCCGTGGAGGAGGACGACGTCGCCGCCTCGCACCCGGGTGACATCGAGCATCTCTGCCGCAGTGGTGCCGACCAGCAACAGGTTGGCCGCCTCGGCAAAGCTGAGGTTCGTCGGTTTGGCGAACACGTCAGATGCCGTGACCGTCAGGTGGGAGGCGTACGCGCCCGTGACCTGGAACGCCACAACCTCGTCGCCAACCGCTCCGCCTCCGGTGGCGATCTCCGTCCCAGGGCCTATGGCCAAGAGCACCCCGGAAGCCTCGTACCCGATAGTCAGCGGCAATAGCGAAGGATCTTGGCCGGCGGCGAAGTGCTTGTAGTCGGCCGGGTTCATCCCTGCAGCGCGGACCTCGATGGTTACCTCGCCTCTTTTGGGCGGTCCCAGGTCAATGGGGGCCTGCTTCAGGACCTCGGGCCCGCCGAAGTCAGCGGCTAGCCACTGCATTGCCATTTGTCCCTCCTTGAGTTGCCAGTTCGACCTTCAAGCCAGCTCCTCGGTACCTCCTGGCACACTGTCTCGACCGATGAGCGCCGCCAAGCGCCGTGATTCGTACAAGGGGCCGAGCTCGAGGGTGGCGACGGCGGTGACCGCTCCCACGTCGATGGCACCCGGGGCTGGCACCCCGCCGCCCAGTGCGACGACGAGGGCTACGGTTGCGCCGGCGACGACGGAGTTGACCAGCA
Source organism: Acidimicrobiales bacterium (assembly GCA_035502515.1). Taxonomy (GTDB): domain Bacteria; phylum Actinomycetota; class Acidimicrobiia; order Acidimicrobiales; family Palsa-688; genus Fen-671. The sequence goes on along the minus strand of DATJUH010000192.1, from coordinate 3,385 downwards.
GGATCATGCTGGCCCTGGTGAAAAGGACCGATCTCGCGCTGTAGCGCACACTGAGGACCCCGAACGCCACGGCGTCGGGCTCGAACAGGCGGGCATGCCGGGGGTCGATGGCGGCGTAGTACTTGCGGATGGTCTCGATCCGGCGCCGGCTCACGATGTTCTGGACGCTGGTGTCGATGAGACGGACGATGGTGAACCAGCCCAGGATGAACACCGTCGGCAACAGGGAGAAGGCCAGGGCTTCGAGGTCCTGTCGTGAGGCGCTGGCGAAGCCGATAGCGACCAGGCCGCTGCTGAGGGCCGAGAGGTACAGAGCGGCCCGCGAACCGCTTTCGCTGATCGTGGCGCTCGATATCGACTGCAGCGCAAAGTGCTCTGTGACCAGCGCGCTCATGAAAGCCGGGGGCTCCTGGGCACGGCCGGGTGGCCCTCGTCAGGCACGGGCAGGCGCAAGCCGGGGGCACGGACGAGCTGCCTCGGCCAGACGGGGGGCGGTCCTCACGCAAAGGTGCCCAACTCGGTGAGCCTTCTCCGCCACGGCACGGCGCCCACGACACCGCCGCCGGCGTCCTTTACGAGCCCGAGCGTCACGGCCACGGAACGACCTCGCCCGTCGCAGTCACGGCCTGGACGTGCACGGGGCAACCTTGGCGCCCAAAGACCCCCCGAGCTCTTTGTCCCAGGACCCGATGGGGCCCCGGGGTCCCGTTCTTCATCGTCCCCGACCTTCGCACGCGCCAGAGCAATGAGTACTTTGGCCATCCCTTTGGCTCCGTTCGTCGTGTCTCCTGACCAGTGGTGCCAGGTGGTGCGCAGGCCCTTCCAAACCGGCGCCAGCCGGCTCAGCCCTTGCCGGTCTCACTCCCGACGGCCACCCTCCCAAATCATGGTAAGAGCTAGCATTGGGCAGGATCTATGACTGAAACACCGGAATACTTTGCAGATCGTCCAGACGGTGGGAACCGGGCACACTTGGCGACCGGCACCGAGCGTCCGTCCGACATGCTCTCAGTCTTGCTAAGAGCCGTCCGGCTCCGAGGTGAGCAGATCTTCTGCTGCGCACCGGCCTCACCATTTGCGATCTCGTTCGACCACCCGGGGGGGACGCTCCACATCATCAGTCAGGGCCAGTTCGAGCTGCAGCTTGATGGCGAACCGGGCACAAATTGCTACAAACGAGGAGATGTGGTGTTGCTGCCAGCGGGCCGGGTGCACACCGTCCGGCACGGCCGCCTCGTAAGTCCCCGTGCGCTGGCATCGAGTGATGTTCAGCTCGACACGGCCCGTCACGGCGAGGGTACGCACTGGCTATCAGGGACGTTCTCTTTCCATGACTCTCCTGCCGCTCAGTTGCTCCACGGCCTGCCGCCACTGATCGAGCTCCGAGGGACGGGAGACCAGGCTCTCGTCTGGTTGGAGGTGAGCGCGCAGATGCTGGTGAAGGAAACGACCGCCCCCTCGCAGGGTTCACTAGAGATGGTCTCGCGGATCCTCGACCTGCTGTTCATCCAGGTGCTGCGAGCATGGGCGACCGGGCCCGACGCCACGCCGGGTTGGCTGACCGGGGCCATGGACCCCGAGGTGGGCACAGCGATCACGGCGATCCATTCCAACCCGGGCCAGCCATGGACGATAGAACGGTTGGCACACAAGTCAAACCTGTCTCGGTCAGCCTTCGCCGAGCGGTTCGCGAGGCGGGTCGGGCAGCCACCAGGCGCGTACATCGCACAGGTACGGCTTTCGAACGCAGCCGCGCTCCTGCTCGAAACGCCTGAACCGGTTGCCGCGGTCGCCACCAAGATCGGTTACGACTCGGAGGCCGCCTTCAGCCGAGCTTTCAGCAAGCGGTACGGGATGCCGCCGTCGAAATGGCGACGAGAGACCAGAACGATATCCGCCAACTGATCCCGCGCTGCTGGGTGGGACCGCCATCCCCGGCCGTTCTCGAAACCAGTACGCGATCTTTTATCCGGCGCGTACGCGAGTGGACGTAAAAGTGGAATATTACTAGCCTTTCTTGTCGCTGAAGAAATGGGTCCTCGGGCGTTCGAGCTGCCGGCCGTCAACGAATATGTCCACTTTCTCGTTGTAAAAGGCGATTAGCCCCGCGATGGGCTGCAACTGGCGGGTCGGGAAGTCGTAGGTCCAGGCCAAATCTGGGTGCAGCTCCACGCCAGCCCGCACCGACCAGTAGCCGGTGGTCCGGCCCTTGTACGGGCACTCCGTCACAGTGGTCGTCGGTACCAGGTGGGAGAAGTCGACCCCAGTCCGGTTGATGTAATAGCGGGTGGGCAGGCCGGTCTCGAACACAAGGACCGGGCAAGAAGACCTGGCAAGTACGGCGCCGGCGAGCTCGACTCGAACAGCCCTGGTCGAACGGAGGGCGTCGACGCGCACATAAGGGTTGCGCGGGTGGACGAAGACTTGTTCGTCCTCTTCCAACCACGAGTCCACCGCACCCCACTCGAACCGTACCGTGCCCTTAAGATCCCCGACCAGAGCGTCCTCGCCGAGCAACCGCGCGCAATTGGGGCGCTCCACGTCTCCGACCCGTACCCCGTGCACCGATACCTTCCCCCGAGGGCTGTGCTGGGCGTAGCCGTGCGGTGACAGCACCCCATCTTTGACGTCCTCGAGCGGTATGTAGTACTGGGGGTAATAAGGCCATTCCCAACAATAAAGGGCCTTTGTCGTATCAAGCACCGTCTCGCCGTTCAGGATTGCCCGAACTCTGCGGGGTACGGGTTCCACGTGGTTCGCCTGTGCGATCATCACGGGGTAATCCCTCATTTTGTCATTGTCCTCCTCGTGCCCGCCCACGGCCACAGGCGGCCAGCAACGCCAAGCCAGGCCGCCGGGCGGCCTTCGCCGTCCTTGTCCGGGGGCGTCCACTAACTATCGTTTACCATCGTCACACCGTTTTATACGAGCCGCTCGCCACCGCAAATGGAAAAGGTGACCGCATTCGCAGCCGGCCCGAGCGGGCACTGCCGCCCGTCCCTAGGCAAAATCAAGTTCCTTTCGCGAGCCACGCGTGGCTTATGCTCGTCACTTTTCCTCGGTCCGACATCGCCAGATCTTGTCTTTCCATGAGGCGCTGAAGCCGAACTACACCAGCTCGTAGTCGCGTACACGCCGTGCCGTTCCGGGCGAAGAACGCTTCGGGCTCGAGCCGGTCGTGCTCCTAGAGCCCGAAGGACATGGCCGTGGATTACCGCAGCGTGCAGTCTGGCCAGCGCGCTCGTCATCGCCCCAGGCGCGCGGCCGTCAGCCCCTCGAGCGCCATGCCGTACGGCACGCCTTCGACGATCCGTCGACGCATGCGCTGGTTGAGGGTCTGCTTCTGCAGCCTCCGATAGAGCTCGGGTTTCCCAGCGAGCATCGT
>DATJUH010000191.1:0-9906 GCA_035502515.1 Acidimicrobiales bacterium | reverse complement strand
CGCGGCAGCCGAAGCGGGCATCGCGGTGGCTCAATACAGTCCCAACGAGGTCAAGCAGGCCGTAACGGGCTGGGGCAACGCCGGCAAAGAACAGGTCCAGCGGATGGTCCAGGTGCTGCTCGACTTGCCCGAAAAGCCCAGCCCGCCGGACCGGGCCGACGCTCTGGCCCTGGCTCTGTGCCACCTGGCCAGCGCCTCCCTCCACCGGGCGGTGGGGCGGGCGCTGAGGGCCAGCTCGGGCGAGGGCCACGACCGGTGATGGCACCGGGGGCCACAAGCGCCACGGAGACGCCAGGCGCGACGAGTACGGCCCCGGCGACGAGTACGGCACGGGCGACGAGTACGGCCCCGGGGACGAGAGCGACGAGGCGGTGAGGGCGACGAGGCCGGTGAGCTTGTGATCGGGTCGCTCCGGGGGACTGTCCTCGACCGGGCGCTGCGCAATGACCATCAGCTCGAGCTCTTGGTCGAGGCGGCCGGCGTCGGGTACCGCGTCCTGGTGCCGGCGGGAAGCGCCGCTCGGGTCGGGCAGCTCGGCAGCCCGGCTTTTCTCCACGTGCACACCCACGTGCGGGAGGACGCCATCATCCTTTACGGCTTCCCTTCCCGGGAGGAAAGGGAGTGCTTCGAGCTTCTCCTCGGCGCCCATGGGGTAGGGCCGGCGGTGGCACTGGCCTTGTTGTCCGTCTTGTCGCCGGCGGCGCTGCGACGAGCGGTGTTGTCGGAGGACGCCGATGCCTTGATGCTGGTCCCGGGCATAGGCAGGAAGACGGCGGCCCGCCTCGTCATGGAGCTGGCCCAGCGGTTCGAGGTGGCCCCGGGCATGGGCGGCGCGGACGAGGTGGCCGTTTCCGACCTGCAGCCGGCCGGAGAGGGCCCGGTGGGCCCTCATGAAGCCAGCGCGGCCGACCGGGCCGCCCAGCGCGAGGAGCTGCGAGCAGCCCTGTCCTCGCTCGGCTACGGCAACGACGAGGTCCGCCAGGTGCTGGCCCGGCTCCCGGTGGAAGGCTCGGTCGAAGAGATGCTGCGCTTCGCGCTGAGAGAGCTGGCGGGCAGCCGGTGACCTCACCGGCCCCCGGCGGGGCCGGCGGCGAGGCGCCCCCCGAGGGCAGGCTGCTGGGCCCGTCGGCTGACCCCGTCGAAGTGGCCGAGGAGGTGTCGCTCCGGCCCCGGCGGCTGGCCGAGTTCGTCGGCCAAGCCCAGCTGAAGGAACACCTGGGGATCATGCTGGAGGCGGCCCGCAGGCGGGGCGAGCCCGCCGACCATATGCTCTTCGCCGGCCCGCCGGGCTTGGGCAAGACCTCACTGGCCGGCATCGTCGCCAACGAGATGCAGGCCGGTTTCCGGGTGACGTCCGGCCCGGCGCTGGTGCGGGCCGGGGACCTGGCCGCCTTGCTGACCAACCTGTCGGAGGGCGACGTGCTCTTCGTCGACGAGATCCATCGCCTGGCCCGCCCCGTCGAGGAGATCCTGTACCCGGCCATGGAGGACTTCCAGCTCGACATTGTCCTCGGCAAAGGCCCGGCGGCCCGGAGCATCAGGCTCGACTTGCCTCCTTTCACGTTGGTCGGGGCTACCACCAGGACGGGGCTCATAACGGGGCCGCTGCGCGACCGCTTCGGTTTCGTCGCCCGCCTCGACTATTACGAGGTGGCCGACCTGGAAGTGATCGTGCGCCGTTCGGCGGAGGTGTTCCGCGCCGTGGTCGACCAGGAAGGCGGGCGCGAGATCGCCCAGCGGTCGAGAGGTACCCCCCGGCTGGCCAACCGGCTCCTCAAGCGGGTCCGCGACTACGCCGAAGTGCGCGGTGACGGCCACATCGACCGCGATGTGGCCCGGGCCGGCCTCGAGCTGTTCCAGGTGGACGACCTGGGCCTCGACAAGCTGGACCGGGCCATCCTGGAGGCGACCTGCGCCCGCTTCGGGGGCGGCCCGGTTGGGCTGAGCACTCTGGCCGTAGCCGTCGGTGAGGCGCCCGAGACGGTGGAAGACGTGTACGAGCCGTTCCTGCTGCAGCTGGGGATGCTGATGAGGACGCCCCGGGGCCGGGTGGCCACCCCCCTGGCCTGGCAGCACCTGGGCCTCCCGGCTCCCGCCCGGCCGCCGGCCGGCGGCATAGGCGGCGCTCCGGGCGTTGGTCCCGGTGGCACCGGTCCGGACGGGGGAGAGGGGGACGGCCCGGGTGATGGTGGAGGGCCGGCCACTCTGTGGGGTTGACCGGCCCCTCTTTGCGTGGCATCGACTCCGTTGTGCGGTTTAGACCCCACGCTTTGCGGCTTTCAGCCGGGTCCGGCCCGTGTCTCCCCTCGTCTGGGCGCGCCAGGTGTCGTTATCGTTACCCCAGCGCGCACAAGCATGGCCTCGGCCGGGGCGGCGGCCTGGGCCGGCGCCTGGGCCTCGGCTGGGGCGTCGGCCGCGAGGGCGAAGGCGGCGGCACGATCAGGGCGAACCACTTCAGCTGAGCCCGCGGTGGACGCAAAGTGGGCGTCGCCGGCCCGCACCAGGACCGCCACCCCGGCCCGGCAGGTCAGGCAGACTGGGCCGGCAAGTATGGACGTCCCCGAGTACGACCTCCCCGACGACGCGATAGCCCAGGTCCCGGCCGAGCCGCGCGACGCGGCCCGCTTGCTGGTCGCTCTCGGGCCCGAAGTCCAGCACTCCCGGGTGTCGGAGCTGCCGGGCTTCCTTCGTGACGGGGACGTCCTCGTCGTCAATACCTCCCGGGTGGTGCCGGCCCGGCTCCGGCTGCAAAAACAGACAGGCGGGGCGGCCGAGGTCCTGTTGCTGGAGCGGCGGCCCGAAGCGCCCGCCGGCGGGACGAGGGAACCGCCATTAGGGCAGGCCCCGGCACGGGCGGTCCCCGCAAGTGAGGCCCCACCCAGAGAGGCCGCACCCAGAGAGGCCCCGCCCCGCCAGGCCCCGCCCCGCCAGGCCCCGCCCCGCCAGGCCCCGCCCCGCGAGGCCCCGGCCTGGGAGGCTCTGGTCCGTCCCGGCCGCCGGCTCCCACCCGGGACCGTGCTGTATGCCGGCGGTCGAGCCGTCGTGGAGGTGGGGGAGCGGCTCCCGGACGGAGCCCGGTTGGTCAGAGCGTTGGTGGACGACCTCGACGCTTTCGGCACGCTGGCCCTGCCCCCGTACATCACCACGCCGTTGGCCGACCCGGGCCGCTACCAGACCGTGTACGCCGAGCGGGCCGGCAGCGTGGCCGCACCGACGGCCGGGCTGCACCTCACGCAGGGCGTGCTCGACGCCTGTGCCGCCCGGGGCGTCAAGGTGGCCGGCCTGGACCTGGCGGTAGGGGTGGGGACGTTCCGGCCCATAAAAGACGACAGGGTGGAGGGCCACACCATGCACGCGGAGAGGTACTCGGTGCCTCCCTCCACATGGGAAGCGTGTAAGCACGCCGGACGGGTAGTAGCCGTGGGTACCACGACCGTCCGGGCACTGGAGTCGGCGGCCGCCACCGGCGCCCTCGAGGGCAGCACACAGCTGTACATACAGCCCGGTCATCACTTCTCCGTCGTGGACGTCATGATGACGAACTTCCACCTGCCGAGGAGCACCCTCCTGGTCATGCTGGAAGCGTTCGCGGGCCCGCGCTGGCGCCAGCTCTACACGCTGGCCCTCGCCGATGGTTACCGGTTCCTGTCTTTCGGCGACGCCATGCTCGTGGCCAAGGCGTAGACAGGCGTGTTCCACGTCGAGGCCACGGAGGGAAAGGCGCGAGCCGGGCGGCTGGAAACGGCCCGGGGGCGCATAGAGACACCCTGTTTCATGCCCGTCGGGTCCAGAGGGGTGGTCAAGCTGCTTTCGGCCCAGGACCTCGACGACCTCGGGGCCCAGGTGGTGCTGGCCAATACCTACCACCTGATGCTTCGGCCCGGCGTCGAACTGGTAGGCGCCATGGGCGGCTTGCACCGCTTCACCGGCTGGGAGGGCCACTTCCTCACCGACTCGGGCGGTTACCAGGTGATGTCGCTGCCGTGTTCGCTCGATGACGGCGGCGTCACTTTCCGGTCGTCCTACGACGGGTCGTGGTACCGGCTCACGCCCGAGGGCGCCGTGGCGGCCCAGGAGGCGCTCGGGGCCGACATCCAGATGGTGCTCGACGTCTGTACGGAGCTACCTGCCGACCGCCATGCCATCACCGCCGCGGGTGAGCGCACGTTGGCCTGGGCCGAGCGCGCTCGCCAGGCCCATGCCCGCCCGGACCAGTTGCTGTTCGGGATCGTGCAGGGCGGCGTGGAGCTCGACCTGAGGGCCGAGTACGCCCAGCGGCTGGTGGCGATCGGCTTTGACGGCTACGCCATCGGCGGCCTTTCCGTGGGCGAGGCACCCGGGGAGAGGCTGGCCGCCCTCGACGCCACCATCCAGAACCTGCCGGCCGCCGGCCCTCGCTATCTGATGGGGGTGGGCGACCCGGTCTCGGTGCTGCGGGCCGTCGGGCTCGGCGTCGACATGATGGACTGCGTGCTGCCGACCCGTCTGGGCCGGCACGGTTCGGCCCTTACCAACGGCGGCCGCCTGCCATTGAAGGCCGGTCGCTTCGCCAAGGACGATTCCCCGCTCGACCCGACGTGCGGCTGCCGGGTCTGCGGGCGGCACTCGAGGGCCTACATCCGGCACCTCTACAACGTGGGCGAGCCGAGCGCCGGCCGCCTCGTGAGCCTCCACAACCTGGCCTGGCTGACCGGGCTGGTGGCCCGTGCTCGCCGGGCCGTCCTGGACGCGCGCTTCACGGCGTTCTGCGAGGAAGTCATCGAGGTCTGGGGCGCCTAGCTAGGCGACAAATCAGCTTCGAGTGGCGGCCCGGGCTCAGCCCTGACGACAAGACCGCTGGTCGGCGGGTCGCTGTGGCTACAGGGCGGGGTGCTCCCGCGACGGTGGGCCCAACAGGTAGGATATGAGGACCTTTTGGAAGGGGCCGGTGGCCCGCGTTTTTCAAGCCTGGGATGGGCACACCTTTATATGCACTTGACGAACAGCTTCTTGTTCCTTAGCGCGTCGACAACAACGACGACCTCGTCGTCGTCCAGCAGCTCGTCCTCGTCGCTTTTCTTGATAGTCATCATCGCCCTGGTGGCGGCGTTCTACTTCCTTATGATCCGCCCCAACCAGCGCCGGCGCATGCAGGCGATGCGCCAGAGCCGGGCTTTCGACATCGGCGACGAGGTGGTAGCCGGCGGGATGGTCGGGCGGGTCGTCCGCATCGGCGACGGCGAGGTGGACGTCGAGGTGGCAGACGGGGTCAACATCACGTTCGTCCCGAACGCCGTCCAGTCCCGCGCTGCTTATAATGCCGGTCCTGCCGCCCGCGGCATGGGAGGCGGGGGTTTCGGAGCCCGCCCGATGGGGTCGACCGGGCCGATGAGCAGCTCCCGTCCGGGTTCGGCGTCAAGGCCGGCCAGTGACTCTTGGCCCGACGCCGACGACGGGCCGGAACTCGACGACGGTGCCAACGGCTCGGGGGCCGGCGCTGAAAACGGGAGTCTCGAAGATGGCGGCGCCGGCGACGTGACCGCGGGCGGGGACGGTGGCGTCGAGCCTTCAGGCGAAGAACACTAAGTATGCGCACCCGGCCTCTCGTTTGGTGCCTCGTCCTTATTATCGCTGTAGCCGTGATCGGCGTGGGGGCCACCATCGCCACCGGCACGACACCGCTCCTCGGCCTGGACTTGAAGGGCGGCGTGTCCGTGGTCGAAAAGCCACAGGGTCACGTAACGGCGGCCGACCTGCAGGAGTCCCAGCAGATCATCAACAACCGCGTGAACGGCCTCGGTGTGTCCAACTCGAGTGTCACGGTGCAGGGCAACAACATCGTGATCGAGCTGCCCGGGGCCAAGAACGACACCGAGGTCCTGAAGGTCGTCGGCCAGACGGCCCAGCTGTTCTTCCGTCCGGTGGACTGCGTTATCGCCCCGTACGTGGCCAGTAGTTCGGCCACCACGACCACTACGACGACACACGCTCATACCACCACCACCAAGGCGGCGGCCGGGGCCACCGGCGGGCCGGTCGTCCACCTCGACGCCCACCTGGCGTCGGCCAACTTCCCCCTAGCCGCCGGGACGACAACGGTGCCCACGACCGGGCCCACGACAAGCTCGGGCACCAGTTCGACGACGGCTCCGGCTTCCCTGTCGAGGACGAATGCGGCCACCTCCACCTCAACGGCGCACGCGACCACCGCAACGACGGCCCACCCGACCACTACCACCACCGTCCCTCACCCGCTCACCAGCACGGCTCTTGGTACGCAGATTTGCAGCTTGACCGCAGCCCAGCAGCCGACGTACTTCCCGCCTCACGGCACATCCCACGGTGTCACGCCGGCAGCCTGGGACCTGGCCGGCTCGACCGTCGTGTTGCCTCAGGTGGGCACCGGCGGCAGCCCTGCTTTTGCAGATGGCCGCTACGTGCTCGGCCCGGCGGAGATGTCGGGCTCGATCATCAAGACGGCCGCCGCCAACCTCAACTCGCAGACCGACGAGTGGGAAGTGGACCTCACGTTCACGAGCAGAGGCTCGACGGAGTTCAACAAGTACGCCACCGCTCATTACGCCTGCTATGAGCAGGACCCGAGCAACCCTCCCTACTGCGCCCTGCAGGCCATCGAGCTCGATGCCGTCGTGCAGTCGGCGCCGGCCATCGAGGCCGCTTCGTACCCGGGAGGGGCCACCATCAGCGGGTCGAGTTCCAACCCGTTCACGCAGCAACAGGCGTCCAACCTCGCCCTCTCTCTCAGCTACGGGTCCCTGCCCGTGCGGTTCGTGCCCCAGGACATCAGCTCGGTGTCACCCCAGATCGGCACCGACTCGCTCAAGGCCGGAGCGATAGCGGGGGCTCTGGCCGTCCTCCTGGTCCTGCTGTACCTGGTCATCTACTACCGTGCCCTCGGGCTCGTGGTCGTGGTCAGCATCTGCATATCGGGGGCCCTGCTCTACGCCATAACGACTTTGCTCAGCCAGACCGAGGGCCTTGCTCTCACCCTTTCGGGGGTGATAGGCCTGATCGTGTCCGTTGGCGTGACGGCGGACTCCTGTGTCGTGTACTTCGAACGCCTGAAAGAGGAGATCCGCGGTGGGCGCACCGTGCGGACCTCGGTGGAGAAAGGGTTCAACCGCGCCTTCAGGACGGTTTTGGCTGCCGACTTCTCCTCGTTTATCGCCGCATTTATCCTTTATACGTTGACGGTTGGCGACGTCCGCGGCTTCGCCTTCTTCCTCGGGCTGGCCACCTTGCTCAACGTCGTGACGACGTACCTTTTCACCCGTCCGCTCGTGATCCTCATCGGCCGCCGGGCCTCGGTCTCCGAGGGAGGCTTCCTCGGGGTCAACCGGGGCCTCGGTGTCAGCCCGCTAACCACGTGAGCACCGGCAAACCATGACCACTACCGCGCCCCGAGCCCAGAGCCGTGACCAACGCCCGCTCGGCCGCAACGCCATCATCCGGCTTTACAGAGGGCAGACCAACTACGACTTCATAAATCGTTGGCGCTACTGGTTCGCGCTGTCCGGGACCATCATCGTCATCGGGATGGTGGCGCTGGGCGTTAGAGGGCTCAACTTCAGCATCGATTTCAAAGGCGGCGTGGTCTGGCAGGTGCCGACGTCTGCGTCGGTGGCCGACGTGCGAGGCGACCTGGGCAAGATCAACCCGGTCCTCGCATCGGGGGCGCAGATCACCCAGCTGACGAACCACGCCACCGGCCAAACCAGCATCGAGGTCCAGGCCCCGGGAGACATCACCGGTAAAACGACCGAGATCAACGCCGTCACCGACGAACTGGCCAGGATCGGCAACGTCTCTACAGACCAGGTGTCCCTCAACGCCATCGGGCCCTCTTGGGGGAGCGACATCACCAACAAGGCGATCGAGGCGGTGGTGGTCTTCCTGGTGTTGATCTCTATATGCATCGCCGTCTATTTCGAGACGAAGATGGCCGTCGCCGCTTTGGTCGCGCTCCTGCACGACCTGCTCATCACTGTCGGTATCTATGCGCTCTCAGGCTTCCAGGTCAGCCCGGACACCGTGATCGCCTTCCTGACCGTGCTCGGCTACAGCTTGTACGACACGATCGTCGTGTTCGACAAGGTCAAAGAGAACACAAGGGGGCTGGCGTCCACCAACCGCGTCACTTATACCGACGTGGTGAACCTCTCGATGAACCAGGTCCTGGCCCGCTCGATCAACACGTCGTTCGTGGCCGTGATGCCGGTTTTCTGCATCCTGGTCGTCGGTTCGTGGATCCTCGGCGCGTCGGCGCTCAACGACTTCGGGCTGGCCCTGTTCATCGGCTTGTTGAGCGGGGCGTACTCGTCGATCTTCATTGCTTCGCCGATCCTGGCGTTGCTCAAAGAACGTGAACCGCGCTACGTCGAGATCCGCCGGCGCCTGGCTGCCTACCCGCAGTCCCGTCAGGTCTTGACCCCCTCGACCGTGGCTGACGGCGTGCTGGTCGGAGCCAAGGCCACCGCCGTCAGCAGTTCCCCGAAGAGGCCCACGTCCCGGGTGGCCGTCGTCCAGCCGGGCGAGGTCGTACCGGCCCAGGAGCTGGCCGTCGCTTTGCCCCTCGACGATGGAACAGAAGACGACGGCGTGCTTACCACCGACGCCACCAACGCCACTAACGCCACTAATGGCGGCCATGGTGCTGCCACCGTGGAACCGGTAGCTGCCAACGGCGGCAACGGCGCAGATATCCCGCCCGTCGCCGGTGCCGTGGCAGCCGCAGGGGCGGTCGCCGCCGTCGGCGCCGAAGCGGCCCGGGAGCAGTCCCGCTCGGCCTCCCCACAGGCCGGCGCCCAGACCGGTAATGGCAGGTCGCAGGCGGGCGGCCGAAAAGCGCCGCCGCGCCCCCGCAAGAAGACCCCGCGCCGCCGCTAGCGGGCCCGGCCGCGGGGGCCCGAAGGGCCGCTGGCGGGCGACCAGCTGCCCCGTCTGAGGAGCGGCCGCTGGCTGAACGGCCCGGTAGCGGAGCGAATAGTACGCTGCTTCGGGTATGGCCTTCGACGCTGCCCGCATGAAGGACCTCGTGCGGGACGTGCCGGAGTTCCCGCGGCCCGGCGTGATCTTTAAGGACATCACCCCTCTCCTGGCGGACCGGGAGGTGTTCGCAGCCTGCATAAACGCCTTGTCCGACCGCTTCGCCGGCGACCGGGTGGACAAGGTCATCGGGGTCGAAGCACGTGGCTTCATCATTGCCGGAGCAGTCGCCTACCGCCTCGACGCCGGGTTCGTGCCGGTGCGAAAAAAGGGCAAGCTGCCGTGGTGCGTACACTCCGACACGTACGAGCTCGAGTACGGCGTTGACACCCTCGAGGTGCACGTGGATGCCGTCGATGCCGGAGAGCGAGTGCTTATCCTGGACGATGTACTGGCGACGGGTGGGACGGCGGCAGCCACCCGGCGGCTGGTGGAGACCTTGGGTGGAGAGGTGGTCGGCCTGGGTTGCGTGCTGGAGCTCGGGTTCCTCGGCGGCCGCCAGCGCCTGGCAGGACTGGAAGTGGAGGCGCTGGTCAGTTACGAGTGAGGCGGCCGGCCGGCGGGCACATCTGGCAGGGCGAAACTGTTACACCATAAGAGAGGGACGGGGAATATTCCTAACCGGGTGAGGGACAGAGCGTGAGCACAGTCGAACGGGTACCACGAGGCCGGGCCGTATCCACTGTCGAGCGCGTGCTGCCCTGGCGCCGGCAGGGCCAGCCCTCGACGGAGGCTATCGCCCCCCTGTTGCAGGCTTACCGGGAGCGTCATCCCCGGGGGGACGAGAGCTTGATCTTGAAGGCTTACGAGACGGCCGAACGGGCCCACCAGGGCCAGGTCCGCCGCTCGGGCGAGCCATTCATCTCCCACCCGTTGGCGGTGGCCACGGTGCTGGCCGGGCTGGGTATGGACGACATCACC
>DATJUH010000190.1:0-4871 GCA_035502515.1 Acidimicrobiales bacterium | reverse complement strand
GGGGTATGGGTCAGGAGCGAGGTTTGGCGGGTGGCGTGGGCCCGTTCACTCTGGGCGCACGTGGGCCGTTTGTAGAGAGTTCGCCGTCCAATGGCGCCGGACTTGTGCGCGCTGGTGTAACGATAAGAGCACCTGGCGCGCAAGGGCCCGCTGGCGCGTCAGCGAGTGGGCCCGATCGGGCTCCCCGCGGGTGGAGCGGAGTTCGCCGGCTCGAGGGGGAGTTCGCCGCCCCCTGGCGCGGGACTTGTGCGCGCTGGTGTAACGATAAGAGCACCTGGCGCGCCCAAGTACGTGGTTGGCCGCCGTCCAACCCTCAGGCGGCTTCCGCCCCGCGCCTCGCCCTCCCCAGGTGCCCTCACGGCCCCCCAAGACGCCGCAGCCCCAGACCTGGCGCCGGCCGCTCCCTCAGCACCTCGCGCCGGAAACGGTAGAGCTCGGCCGGCCGTCCTCCCGTCCGCTGGTCCCACTCCCCCGTCGGTTCGACGAGGTTGGCGGAAGCAACCAGCCGGCGGAAGTTCTGCTTGTGAAGGACCTGGCCGGCCAAGGCCTCGACCACCTGCTGAAGGCGGGACAGGGTAAACGTCTCCGGCAATACCTCGAACACCACTGGGCGGTAGGCGAGCTTCCCCCGAAGGCGTTCCAGGGCGGCGGCGGCGATGCGGCGGTGGTCGAGGGCCAGGGGTATGCCCATAGCGGGGGTGGCTGAAACCGGCGTGCCCGGCGTGCCCGAAGCCGCCGTGCCTGAAGCCGGCGTGCCTGAAGCCGGGGTTCCCTTAGCCGGCGTGCCTGAAGCCGGCGTTCCCGTAGCCGGCGTGCCTGAAGCCACCCTGCCCGCAGCAAGAGCACCAGTAACCGGAGTGCCACTGGCGGACGCGCCGCTAGCCGCCGTGCCGACACCCGCCGGCCTGGCCTCCTCGACGATCCCTAGCTCGTAAGCGAGCTCGTAGCGGTCGAGGACGCGCACCGGGTCCCAGAGGGCGTGGCCCACTCCAAAAGTCAGCTCGGCCCGTTCCAGCCTGGTCGGCAGCTCGGCCAGGGTGGAGGCGGCCAGCCATTCGTCGATGGCCGGCAAGATCACGTCGTCGAGCAGCGCCGGCCGGCCGGACCGCCAGTCCTCCCACGGGAAGAGCTCGTAGCAACTGAGCCAGCTGGGCTCGTTCGGGCCGCCCACCGCCTGGTAACGGGCCAGGGCCAGGTAGGCCACGGCCAGCTCCCGCCCTCCGGGGGCGCGGCCCCGGTCGCCGAACGTGTAGAGCTGCTCGAAGTACCTGACCGCCAGGCCGGTCTCACCGCTTACCAGGCGCCTCACGCCTTGCTGGAGAGTCCGGTCGACGCTGTCGTCGAGGTGCGTCGACGGAAGGCCGAGGGCCTCCCCGCGACGGACCGTAAGGAGGCGGGGGGTGGTCTCGTCGACCGAGATGATGACGGCGCTCAGGCCGACACTGGCCCGGCTGGCGTTGTCCCCACTGGCCCTGGTCGGGCTGGCGCTGGTCCGGCTAGCGCCGGCCCCACTGGCGCTGGTCCGGCTAGCGCCGGCCCCACTGGCGCCGGCCGGACTGGTACCAGCATTCCCGGCCGGGGCTCGAGAGGTACCTACGCGGCCGGCGGCGCTATCGGATGGGGCAGGCACAGCTGATCGTACTCAGCTATGACGAGCTCCTCTTTGGGGATGGAGCAGGCCGCGCACTGCGGGTCGCGGTTCAGCTTGAACGTACGGAACGTGCCTTCGAGGGCGTCGTAGGCCAGCAGGCGGCCGACCAGCGGTTCTCCGATCCCGAGCAGGATCTTGATGGCCTCCATGGCCTGGATCGAACCGATGATCCCCGGCAGCACCCCGAGTACGCCGGCTTCGGCGCAAGATGGCGCCTCTTCGGCCGGCGGCGGCTCCGGCACCTGGCAGCGATAGCAAGGTCCCTGATGAGGGAGGTAGACGCTGACCTGGCCCTCGAACCGGAAGATCGAACCATGGACGACCGGGATATCCAGCTTCAAGGAGGCGTCGTTCACCAGATAGCGGGTGGGGAAATTGTCCGTCCCGTCGACGATCAAGTCGTACCCGGCAAAGATGTCCAGGACATTGTCGGCGCCCAGGCGCACGTCGTACGTCACGACGTCGACGTCGGGATTGAGGGCCACCAGTGTCTTCTTGGCTGAATCCACCTTGCGCTCCCCGACCCGGTCCATGTTGTGGAGGATCTGCCGCTGGAGGTTGGAGGCGTCGACCACGTCCATGTCGATAATCCCGAGCGTGCCCACGCCGGCCGCCGCCAGGTAGAGGGCGGCAGGGGAGCCGAGGCCACCGGCCCCGAGCAACAGGACCTTCGACCGCAACAACTTCGTCTGGCCCTCCATACCGACCTCGGGCAGCAACAGGTGCCGCTGGTAGCGGTTGCGTTGCTCGGGCGTCAAGATGGCGGGCGTCTCCCACGGCAGGCCCTCGTCCTTCCAGCGGTTGAACCCGCCGGTCATGCTGACCACGTTCGTGTACCCGAGCTGGGCCAGCGTGTCCGCGGCCAGGGCGCTGCGCACGCCGCCGGCGCAGTAGACAACCAGGGGAGTCGCAGGGTCGGCGACCTTCCCTGCCAGCTGCATCTCCAGGTACCCACGGGGGATGTGGACGGCCCCGCGCAGGGCCCCCTGCTCGAACTCGTCCGCTTCGCGGACGTCGAGCGCCACCGTGCCGGGCTTTTTCAGCATCTCGGCCGCCTCGCCGGGCACCACTTCGGTGATGCGGGAGCGAGCGCTGTTCAACAGTTCACGAAAACTTGCCATACCAGATAAAACCCTACCAGTTAGGTCGGCATTCCGGGCCAGAACCGCCGACTTGGCGGCCCCGCTCGCGGTCCCCCGCCACCAGGTCAATCCTGTGGGGTCTCCGGGAGAGCTAATTTTCACACACTGGAACTCGACTCTGCCATCGCCAGGCGGCGTATGTGCCGCAGTTTTCTCGACCGCCCAGTGGGCCGCGAGCCGCTCGAGCGCGCCCTGGCCCTTGCCACCCACGCGCCGTCGGCCGGCAACACCCAGGGCTGGGCGTTCATGGTCCTCGAAGGCGAGCAGACGGCCACCTTCTGGTACTACCAGGCCGACGGTTCCTGGCTGGCCCACCCGAGCCACCCGGGGCTTCTTCAGGCGCCCATCATCGTCCTGCCCCTGGCCAGCCGGGCGAGCTACGTGGCGCGCTACTCAGAAGACGACAAGGCCCCTAACGGCGTCCGGCGGGTAAACGAATGGGCGGTCCCTTACTGGCTCGTGGACACGGCCTTCGCCACGATGCTCTTCCTGCTCGGGCTGAGGCAGGAAGGCCTCGGCGCTCTGTTCTTTTCCCTTCGCAGGCCGGCCGGCCCCTTGCTCGAGTGGCTCGAAGTCCCCGCCGGCTGGGAGCCATTGGGCGCCATCGCCCTCGGTTGGCCCAGTCCCGATGACCGGCCTTCGACCTCGGCCCATCGGGGCCGCAAGCCGATCACGGAAGTAGTGCACCGCGGCGCCTGGGGCCGGCGCTGACCCTCCGGCAGCAGCTGGCCCTCTAGGCCGGCGGGCGGGGAAGGCCCCCGGCGCCGTACCGGGCGCGCAACACCTTCTTGTCGTACTTGCCCACCGAAGTCTTGGGTATCTCGTCCACGAACACCCAGTGATCGGGCATCCACCAGCGCACGACTCGAGTGGCCAGGTGCTCTTTCAGCTCGTCGGCCGTGACCGAGGAACCGGGCCGGGGCACGACGACGGCGAGCGGCCTCTCTCCCCAACGCTCGTCCGGGACTCCTACCACCGCCGCCTCGAGCACACCGGGATAGCCCATCAGCTCGTCCTCCAGCCGGATGGACGAGATCCACTCGCCGCCGGACTTGATGGAGTCCTTCAGCCGGTCGGAAAGGTACAAAAAGCCGTCCGGGTCCAGGGTCCCCAGGTCGCCCGTGCGGAACCAGCCATCGTGGAACTGTGCTGCTTCCGCCCCACCAATGTAAGAACCGGTTATCCACGGCCCGCGCACCTCGACCTCGCCGACGGTGGCCCCGTCCCAGGGAGCAACCTGCCCGTCCGGGGTGATGATGCGCATCTCCACGCCGGTCAGCAGCCGGCCCGCGCTGAGCGGACCGTTCTTCTCCGAGGTGGTCTCGCCCGTTCCCGACGCCACCACCTCAGGCGGGCCAACGAGCGCAAAAGTGCAGACCGGGCTGGTCTCCGTCATGCCCCATCCCTGGGACATGTGGACGCCGTACCGGTCCCGGAACTTCTCCATCATCGCGATCGGTAGCGCCGAACCGCCCGACATGGCCAACCGCAACGAAGAGAAGTCAACGTCACCCGGGTGCTCGTCGCCGTAAGCGAGCAGTGAACCCCATATCGTGGGCACCCCTGCCGCGCATGTCGGCCGGGCCAGCTTGATCAATTTGCACACCGGCTCACCGAGGAGCCACCGCTGGGGCATCACCAACGTCGCCCCGTTGGTCCAGCTGGAAAAAGGAATGCCCCACGCATTGACATGGAACATCGGGACCAGTGGCAACACCCGGTCTTCGGGGCCGACGACAAAGGCCGCCCCCGTGGAGGAACCGAAAGCGTGCAGGAACGTGGACCGGTGGCTGTAAACGACACCCCTCGGGACCCCCGTGGTACCGCTCGTGTAACAGATCGCCGCCGGCGACCGTTCGTCGAGGTCGGGCCAGGCGTACCCCGGCTGCTGGGCGGCCAATAGTTCCTCGTACCCGAGGTGCTCGACAGGACCGTCCGCTCCCCCCGAATAGGCGGGTTGCCCGGGATCGGCCACGATCACCACTTTCTCCACGGTGGGCACCCCCGGCAGCACGGCTGACAGAAGGGGCATCAAACTGGCGTGCACCATGACCACCTTGTCGCCCGCTTCGGCCATG
>DATJUH010000189.1:0-6321 GCA_035502515.1 Acidimicrobiales bacterium | reverse complement strand
TGTGGCGAGCCCATCATCCGATAGCAAAAGGCGGCCAGCTCGCGGCGAAAGGGCGCCGCCGCCACTTCGAACCGGGTACCCGACTCCTTCATTCGCACCATCTTGTTGACCCGGTGACCCGGCAAAAGGGATCGGTCCGGGCGGGGCGTCGGTCCCGGGAGGAAGGATCAGTCGCCGGCGCGATCCGTTGCCGGCCATCGCGGGGTCGACACGTGCATGAACCAACAAAACAACCACCAAGAGGGCGCAATGGGTCACCCGGTCCGCAAGATCCTGGCCGGCCCTCACCTTTCTGTCCTGGCCACTATCAACGCTGATGGGCGGCCGCAAACATCGGTCATCTTCGTGATGCCCGATGGCGACGACATCCTTTTCAGCACTATCAAGGGCCGCCGAAAGACAGACAACATGCAGCGCGATCCCCGGGTCAACCTGCTGTTGCACCGCTTGCCCGTCGAGGGGCCCGACTACGCCACCATTTCCGGCCGCGTGGAGCTCACCGACGACCCCGATGGCTCGTTCCACCAGGTGATGTACGACATCCACATGGGCGGCGCCACCCCGCCGCCGGAGCCCGGCGCCGAACGCGTGATCGTCCGGCTCAAGCCCCGCAAGATCTACGTCCCGCCCCGGTACGAGCCCCTGTCGTCGGAATAGCTCTACGCGTACGACACGGTGTAACCAGCGCTACGCACTGGGGAGCGTGCCGGGCGGGTACTCCCGTTCCGGGTACCGCGTACCGTATACCGGTACCGGGTACCAGGGACCGGGCTCCCGGCAAACAGCACGCGGCATCAAGAGCTGCCCAGTGGTACCCTAATGGTGGACCGCAACTGGCGTTCGGGTGGATAACCATCGGGGAGCGGTCCGGCTGCAATCCGCAGCCTGAAGCCGTGCGCCTGGGCGAACAACTAACTCGTCCGGAGGGAGCACGCGCTATGTCGACGACAGACACACCGGAACAGACCGCCTTCCGCGCCGCCGTGGAAGTAGTGAGGTCGGCCGAGCCTCGCGTGGCCCGGTTAATAGGCGCAGAGTTGGAAAGCCAGCGCCGCCAGCTCAAGCTGATCGCCTCGGAGAATTACGCCTCCCCGGCCGTGCTTTTGGCCATGGGCAACTGGCTCTCCGACAAGTACGCCGAGGGCGTGCCGGGCCGGCGGCTGTATGCCGGATGTGAACAGGTGGACGAGGTCGAGCGCATTGCGGCCGAGCACGCCGTGGCCCTGTTTGGCGCTGACCACGCCTATGTGCAACCGCACTCGGGGATCGACGCCAACCTGGTCGCTTTCTGGGCGGTCCTGGCCCGTCGCGTAGAACAGCCCTTCCTCGACCAGGCCGGGGCGCGCCACGTCAACGACCTCTCCGAGCAGGCCTGGCAAGAGCTGCGCCAGCAGCTGGGCGACCAGCGCATGCTCGGCATGTCCCTCGACGCCGGCGGCCACTTGACCCACGGTTTTCGGCCCAACATCTCGGGCAAGATGTTCAACCAGGCCAGCTACGGCGTAGACCCGGTGACCGGTCTGATCGATTACGACACCCTCCGCGCCCAGGCGCAGGCTTTCAAGCCTCTGGTCCTGGTGGCCGGATATTCGGCCTACCCGCGTAACCCGGATTTCGCCCGCCTGCGTGAGATCGCCGACGAGGTGGGGGCGACCCTGGTGGTCGATATGGCGCACTTCGCCGGGCTCGTGGCCGGGAAAGTGTTGACCGGGCCCCTCGACCCCGTCCCTCACGCTCACCTGGTCACGACCACGACCCACAAGTCGCTTCGCGGGCCCAGGGGCGGGATGGTGCTCGCCACCTCCGAGTACGCCGAGTTCGTCGACCGCGGCTGCCCGATGGTCCTCGGCGGCCCGCTGCCGCATGTGATGGCGGCCAAGGCGGTAGCTCTCGCAGAGGCGCGCCAACCCTCATTTGCTGTCTACTCCGCCGCCATTGTGGCCAACGCCAGAGCGCTGGCTGAGGGCTTGCTTCGCCGCGAGGTGCAGCTGGTTACCGGTGGCACCGATAACCACATCGTGCTGGTCGACGTCGGGGCCAGCTTCGGGCTCACCGGCCGCCAGGCTGAATCAGCCCTACTCGATTGCGGCGTGGTGACCAACCGGAACTCGGTCCCGAGGGACCCGAATGGGGCCTGGTACACGTCGGGGGTGCGCCTGGGGACCCCCGCTCTGACCACGCTCGGGTTCGGTAGCGCCGAAATGGACGAGGTGGCCGGCATAATCGCCCGTGCCCTGGGAGCGACGAAACCGGCCTCGTCCTCCACAGGTGTGTCCCGGGCCCGTTACACGGTCGGCGATCAGGTGGCCGCTGAATGCCGGGACCGTTGCGCCGGCCTCCTGGCCCGGTTCCCGCTCTACCCCACCGTCGAGCTATAAACCGTCGGCCCAAAAGATCGGGGATTTGGGGATTTATCACAGAGACCCCGACAACTTGAACGACTGTCAACTCAGGCCCAAATGACGCTCGATTATTTCAATGCGCCGACGCAGATCTTCCACCTCGGCCTGGACGGAGCGCGCTTGTTCGAGCTGGCGTCGGGAGCGAGATGAGCCCAACGCCCTGTCGACCACAGCTTCGAGGGGCACGATCCGCTGAGGGCCGTGGACGCCGGCGACCATCCGCGAGGGGATGAGCCCGCCGCGGTACCAAGACCGCAGCGTCGAACGGGAGACTCCGGTGGCGCCGGCGGCCTCCTCCAGGGTTACCCAGCCTTCCTCGATCGGCTGCGAGGCGAGTTCGTCGAGCATTCGGTCCCAGTCGTGATCCTCTGCAGAAGCGTCTCCGCCAGCCTGGTCCACCGTGTCAGACACCTCCGTATCGCGCAGTCACACTGGCCAACCCTATCATTTGGTAGGGACTTGACAAGGTCAATTATCATTTAACCATGTTCGAAAGGTTCACAGACCGAGCTCGCCGATCGATAGTGGTGGCGGAAAACACCGCCCGAGAGATGGGCCACCGGCAGATCAAGCCGGAGCACCTCCTTGTCGCTTTGACCCACACCGATGGGGTAGCGGCCAAGGCCATGGCCGAAAGCGGGGTCGACAGTGCGCACCTCCGCGCCCGGGTGTCAGCGCGGTTCGAGAACGACCCGTCCGCAAAGAAACTGAACAAAGTGCCTTTCAGCCCTGATGCCAAGAAGGCTCTGGAACAGTCCTTGCGGGCGGCGTTGGGGCTCGGCCACAACTACATCGGGACCGAGCACCTCTTCTTTGGAGTTCAGCGCCAGGCCGAGCAAAAAGGCGAGGCAATTGACGAGTTGCTGGGGGTAAGCGCTGACGACGTGCATAAGCGCATCCTGCAAATGCTCGAAGGCGGGAGACCCGCAGCATCTATGCGGTCGCCGGCGCTTCACTCAGCCATGGGTGCCGCCGCTCGCTCGGCCGGCCGAGCCGCTATGACCACCGGCCACCTACTCGTCGCCATAGCTGCGGACACGCGCAGTCAGGGGGCTCTGGCCCTTGCCACCCTCGGGGTCAGCGCTGAAGCGGTCACCGCCGCTGTTTTGCAAGTGCCGGTGGCCGACACCAGTGACGCCATCCCCGCTGAACAAGGCGTTGCCATCATCATCGATGGAGTCACCACGCTCATCAGCGACCCCGAGGTCGCCACCGCGCTGCGGGGGCTCAGTGGCGATCAGGTGCGCGACATCATTAAGAGAGGTATCGGGCCGGCTAGCCCTGACCAGGCGGCGGGTTAAGGCGGGGTGCCCGTCTGCGCCACGGTAAGCAACGATCATGCGCACGCCGCCGACTTGGGTGCATGCCGACGGGTGGGTTGAAGCCGCGCGGTGATGGCATCCCCATGCGGGCGCGGCCACATCGCCGGCGGGTTGGCGCCGTTTGTACTCGCAAAAACCTGAAGTGCTCACAGGCAATCGCGTCCGCGCTCGCTCGCCCGGCGGGCGGGTCGCGACATCGGGCCGAAAGTGGTCACCCGGGGCCGGTTGGTCCTCGGGCGAATAGCCCGGCTGCCCGGTCGCGCTCAGTTTTGTCGCGATGGTGGGGCCAGCAGCGAGGTTGGAGGTTTTGGTACGAAGTCGGGCCGCCGTGGGCGACGGGGTCGACGTGGTCCCACTCGAGCCCATAGCGGCGTCCGCATTCGGGTTCGACACACAGGGCCCCATCGAACCCAGGTGGGGCGCCCAGCTCCAGCGCAGTGCGGAGTTCGGCGCTGATATGACGGCCGAAGTGCTTTACGGTGCCGATGCGGACGCCGTCGTGGAGTACGGCCTTAATGAAGGCGTCTTCGCTCAGCTCGCGCACCCGCTCAACCGGGACCGGACCGCCCCCTCTGACGTGGCACACTTCCCCGGCGTGGGCGTGGCCCCGGCGGTACGCGTTCGTGTCGCAGACGAGCACCAGCTCGGCCCGCACCGGGCCGGCCCTGGTTGGATTCGCTCGGCCCGGAACCGGCCAGCATCGCGGCCAGTGCATCGCACATGTAGGCGGGAAAGGGTTCTCGAGCGCCGGCACGGCGTGCTGCAGTACACAGGCGCTCAGCTTCCCGCTCCAGCCGGTTGACGATTGGGACGCCGATGTCGGGCCTGAACGCTACTGCCCACCGGACCCTCCCGTCCCTGTCGCGCCAGTGGTGGAATTCACGCTTACGGTTCTGCGCCTCGTACAACGGGGATGGGTCCGAGTGCTTTAGGGCCAGGTCCCGGACCGCGTCGCGAACGGCGGTAAGACCGGAGCGTCCGAGCTTTCGACACGCGCCGAATGCTGCGCCAGCGTCGGTTGGAACTACGCGCAGCAGTACGCCGCCGCAATCGAGGCCGACAAGCCGGCGGACACGGCCACGGCGCTGTTCACCAGCCACGGCTACTTCGTAGCGCCCGACGCGCCGCTTCGAGGCTGGGGCAAACCGGTCTGGGAGACAGAGTGGGCGCCGTTCGGCTTCGAGCCGTGGGACCCGGCCTGGGACGACGGCTCACCATCGTCCGGGTTCTCTTGGGCACAGAACATCTACACCGGCTTGACCGCAGCAAACCTGGGCGGGTTTCTCTACTTATGGGGCGCGAGCATGACCTCGCTGACCGGCCCCAACACGGGACTGGTCGATGTCAAGGGCAACAGCGTGGCCACGTCCGGTCGACTGTGGGCCTTCGCCAGCTACAGCCGCTTCGTCCGCCCGGGCGCGGTACGCATCGCCACTACTACAAGCAACCCGAGCCTCGAGGTGAGCGCCTTCCACAATACTGACGGGTCGATGGCGGTGGTCGCTCTGAACAGCGCCAAAAGCCCCCAGGTGGCGGCCTTCTCGCTACGCGGGTTCGCCGGAGCGCACGTCACGCCTTACCTGACGGACACGTCTGACGAGCTCTCACCTCAGACGTCGATCACGATGACGAACAGCGCCTTCACCGCCACCCTGCCGCCGCGTTCGCTCGTCAGCTACTACATCCGACCGTGAGCGTCGGCCGCCCGCTGTGCCCGGAGCGGCCAAAACCGGGTGGGCGCGGAGGGACTTGAACCCTCACAATCCCGGTTCCTGACTAAGCTGGTCGGGATACCTTTCCGCAGGTAGCGGCCCACTTCTACTTGACCGATGGAGACCGTTGTGACCCTCTGAGAGCCATGGTTTCGCGCCCCGCCGCGCCCCCCACGCGCCCCCCGAGGGGACAATTCACGTATTTCCCCGTTCGACAATTGCCCGCCTTTATTCGCGTCGACATTTACGTCTTATGACGGAGAAAGTGGCGCACAAGGCCAACCGCTCTCCGTAGTCATCAACGTCACGCGGCAGACAGGCTCAGTCGCCCCAGGGCACTACTGATCACTCCTCGAGGGAGCCGTGCCCCTTTTGCTGAAGTGTCGGAATGGACCTAAGCCGGGCTTGATGCCCGCTCAACCAGCTGCCGGTAGTCGTCGATCGTGCCCGGTAGGAGCCTGAGGTGGACGATCCTGCCGCTCGATTTGTCCCCCAGGTCGACCACTTCGGCCACGGCCGGCGCGTCAGGATCGCCGGCTATGACGATGGCGCCAGGCTCGATGAGGGAAGGGTCGCGAGCTTCGTCCAGGAAGGTCCAGACAAAACCCGTCTCGTCCTCGTCGTTCAAATCGCAGGCGATGTCCACGGTCACCACGGCTCGCTCACCTCCTCTTGGATCTGCCACCACCATGGTAGGGGTTCTTTCGGGGTTGCCCCAGCGCGGCGAGCAACCGCGAGAGCTCGGCATCGTCGCACGTGGCAAGCCTGAGGGTGTAATGCGGGTTGTTGAACGTTGGCAGTAGCTCGAAGTCGGCGTCAAGAAGAGCCCCGACCTCGGGGAGGTGCACGAGGGCATAGGAGAAGAAGCGTTGGCGCAGCAGGCTT
>DATJUH010000188.1:0-20078 GCA_035502515.1 Acidimicrobiales bacterium | reverse complement strand
GCCGGTGGCTTCTTCGACCATGAGGGCGGTGACGATGCCGTCGTCGATGACGGCCGCATACCGCTTGTTGCGAGTCCCGAGGCCGCCGCGGGAAAGGTCGATCTCGAGGCCCATGGCCCGGGCCAGCTCACCGTTGCCGTCGGCCAGGAGGGTCACCTTGTCGCCGACCCCCTGGGACCGGGCCCAGGCCGCCATTACAAAGGGGTCGTTGACCGAGACGCAGAAGATGCCGTCCACGCCCCGGCCGAGTATCTCGTCGGCATGGGTGACGAACCCGGGCAGGTGCACGTCGGAACAGGTCGGGCTGAACGCCGCCGGCACCCCGAACAGCACAACCTTGCCTTTGCCGAGTACGTCGGCAGTGGTGACCGTCTCGATCCCGTGGTCGGTGATCATCTTCAGCTGCACATCCGGGATCCGTTCGCCGACCGCAATGGTCATGTCATCTCCTTCAGTCGAGTGCTTTGACGACCGATCCTAAGCGGCCCGGAGCGAGTGCCCGCCCGGGGATAACTCGCGGGAGGCGACGGGAAGGCCGGCGCTAGTCTGACGGCGTGACTTCGGTGGGTGCGGACCTGGGCGTGGAGGGTACCGGCGGGCCTGGCCTCCATTCCAACGGCGACGGCCGGGACGCCGTCATATCGGTGGCGGGCCTGACCAAGCGGTACGGGGAGCTCGAGGCGGTACGGGGGATCGACTTCGAAGTAAGGCGGGGTGAGACGTTCGGTTTCCTCGGGCCCAACGGCGCGGGCAAGACAACGACGATAAAGATCCTGTGCACGCTGGCCGTCGCCACTTCGGGGAAAGCGATGGTGGCCGGTTACGACACCAGCCGCCAGCGGGACCAGGTGCGCCGGATGATAGGCCTCGTCTTCCAGGACACCACGCTGGACAGCTACCTCACGGCCGAACAGAACCTCCGGTTCCACGCCGCCCTCTACGCCGTCCCGCCGGCCGCCGTGACGCCGAGGCTGCGCCAGGTGTTGGACATGGTGGGCCTATGGGACCGCAAGGACGGCAAGGTCAGCACCTTTTCGGGCGGCATGCAGAGGCGCCTGGAAATTGCCCGCGGCCTCCTGCATGCGCCCCACGTGCTGTTCCTCGACGAGCCGACCGTAGGCCTCGACCCGCAGACCCGCTCGTCTATATGGGCGTACATAAACGACCTGAAAAAACGGGAAGACATAACCATCTTCCTGACCACGCACTATATGGACGAGGCGGAAAACTGCGACAGGATCGCAATTATCGACCACGGCAAGATCGTCGCCATTGATACTCCGCAGGAGCTGAAAGCGAGCGTCGGTAAAGACCGGGTCCAGATCCACACCGCCGACGACCCGGCGGCCATTGCCGCGCTGGCCGAGGGGTTTGGTATCGAGGCCGGCATGCACGAGGGCGCCGTCACCTTCTCGGTTGCCTCCGGGGCGGAGTTCGTACCCCGTCTGTTCGCCGGACTGACGGTCCCCATCAGCTCGGTTAGCGTGTCCCGGCCGTCACTGGACGACGTTTTCATGTCGTACACCGGCAGTACTATCCGCGATGCCGAGGCGTCAGGCACCGATGCCATGCGTCAGATGGCACAACGATTTCGGGGGGGGAGGCGCTGACAGACATGGCCGCACAGATCACCCAAAGCCCACTGAACACACTGTCCGAACCGGAGCTGGTCACCGAGATCAGAGTGGCACTGCCCGAGCATGGGCTGCGCCACGACATAAGGGCGGCGTCGATTGTTTGGCAGCGGGAGGTGATCCGTTTCCGCGGCGACCGGTTGAGGGCTGTCACCTCCCTAGTTCAGCCCTTCCTGTTCTTGTTCATATTGGGCACCGGGTTGTCGACGCTGGCCAACCACGGCCTTCCGTCGGGAGTCGATTACAAGACCTTCGTCTATCCCGGCGTGCTGGCCATGTCGGTCCTGTTCACAGCAATTTTCTCCGCCGCGTCGATCGTCTGGGACCGGGAGTTCGGCTTTCTACGTGAAATGCTGGTGGCGCCGGTCAACCGCGGTTCGCTGGTGGTCGGCAAATGCCTCGGTGGGGCCACCATCGCTACATTCCAGGGGCTCGTGTTCCTGGCCCTGGCCGGGTTCGCCCACGTGCCGTACAACGCCTCCCTGTTCCTCACGCTGATCGGCGAGATGTTGCTATTGGCGTTCACTCTGACCGCGTTCGGGGTGATGATGGCAGCCCGGATCAAGCAGTTCCAGGCGTTTATGGCCCTCACCCAGATGCTCGTGATGCCTCTGTTCTTCCTCTCCGGCGCGCTGTACCCGCTAAACGGGCTCCCGTCCTGGCTAGCCGTCCTGACCAAGATCAACCCGCTCACTTATGTAGTGGCGCCGATGCGGCAAGCCGTGTTCAGCCACCTCGACCTTCCGCCCAAAGTCGTGGCGAAGCTGGCGCCCGGGATTACGTGGGGGAGTTGGGAGGTGCCGGTCGGCCTCTCGCTGGGCATTGTCGTCGTGATGGCCATCACCATGATGGGTGTCGCCATAGCCGAGTTCTCGAAGACGGAGTGAAACGGGGCAGACGAGCGTCCCACCGCGGCGCCGCGAGCCAAGCCCGCCGCGGTCCTTCCCGGGCTCGCCGGCGGCGCCAGGCAAGGTTTCCGCCAGGGTAAACAAAACACCGGTGCTCGTCCGTGTTAAGAGTGATGACGTACGCCACGAGCCTGCGCTCGAGGCCTGTCGCACTGACGGGTACCTGGAGAGAGACCATTGCCAACGTGGCGCAGCCATCTGACCGCCAGGTCCTACGTACCGACAGTTCACGTGAGGCGTTCTCCGCGTTTTATCAGGGCAACTACCACGCCGTCGTAGCGCTGGCGTACGCCTTGACGGGGAGGCCGTCGGTGGCCGAGGAACTGGCTCAGGATGCGTTTCTCGTCGCCCACCGCAATTGGGCGCGGGTATCCGCTTACGAGGTCCCCGGGGCGTTCGTCCGCCGGGTGGTGTCCAATATGGCTGTCTCGTTCACCCGGCGGCTGGCCGCCGAAGCCAGAGCCCTCTCCCGTCTGGCGGCCCGGTCACCCACGTGGTCGACCCCGCTCGAGCCGACAGACGCCGACTTCTGGCGGTCGGTCCGGTCCCTTCCCAGGCGTCAGTCTCAGGTGCTGGCGCTGCGGTACCTGGAAGATCTGCCGGACGACGAGATTGCCCGCATCCTCGGCTGCTCCGCGGCCACAGTCAGGGTGCACCTGCATAACGGACGGGTCGCACTTGCCGGTAAAGTAGGACTTGAAACGAATGAGAGGTCGTCGGGATGAGCGAAGAGCATCTACGGTCTCACCTTCAACTAGGCGAGCTAAACAAACGCGCGTCGGCCGCCGCGTCAGCGCTGCTGCACGAGACGACTAAGGCGCAGGCGCCCGACCTTCGTCACATCGCACTGGCCCGCAGACTTTTTGTGACCTCTGCGTTGGCCGTGCTGGGGCTGGTGATCGGCGCCATTGTGGTCGTGTCGTTGCTGGCCAGCGGGGCGTTGCCCTGGATCGTGGGCACCGTCCTCGTGCTGGCCACGGTCGGCGTCATCATCCTAGGGGCCCATGCCGGTGGGCACGGTTGGTTCGTCCCGCTGCCGGTCCTGGTCCTGGCCGGGGCGTGGGCGCTGACGGTTTCGGCCGGCAGCTGGACGTCAGCCGCAGCCTGGGTACTGGCTGTGCTGGCCTTTGTGAGCGCAGCCATAGCAGCCGTCCTGGTTGTCCCCGCTATCGCCTACCGCCACGCTCCGGCCACCAACATCGTGGGCACGCAGGCACTGGTAGGGGCGACCGGCACAACACTGAGCCCACTGGCACCGACGGGCCGGGTGCGGGTGAACAACGAAACCTGGACCGGGCAGTCCGTGAGCGGACCGCTGCCCGCCGGCGCCCCCGTTCATGTGGTCAGGGTTGAAGGCGTACGCCTGCTGGTGTGGTCCGAGGCCGGGGACATACCCGGGCCGGAGGCTCTGGGTTCGTCTAACAAAGGAAAGGAGGAGCAGTGATCGCCTTACTGGTCGTAATCGCAATCTTGCTCGTGGCCGCAGTTGTCCTTGCGGCCGTTTCAATCAAGGTGGTGCGCGAGTACCAGCGGGTGGTCCTGTTCCGGCTGGGCCGCGCCAGCGGGGCACGCGGGCCGGGGTTGATCGTGATCAACCCGGTCACGGACCGAATCTCGTGGGTGGACCTGCGCGAACAGTACCTGGAGGTCCCGCATCAGACGGCCATCACCCAGGACAATGCCGCCATCGCCATCGACTTCATCATCTTCTACAAGGTGCTCGACCCTCTCACAACGGTCTTGGCCGTGCAGGACTTCAAGGGCGCCGGCATCAACATCGCGTCCACGACGCTCCGATCGGTCGTGGGCGACATGTCCCTGGACGACGTCCTGTCCAAGCGGGAAGAAATGAACGACGTGCTGAGGTCGAAGTTGGACGACGTGACCGAACGCTGGGGCGTCAAAGTCACCAACGTCGAGGTGCGGGAGATAAAGCCGCCTCCGGCTGTCCTGGAGGCGATGACCCGTCAGATGGGGGCCGAGCGGACACGGCGGGCACTCGTCACCGAGGCCGAGGGCCAGAAGTCGGCTTCGATCACGGTGGCCGAAGGGGAAAAGCAGTCGGCCATCCTGCAAGCCGAGGGCGAACGCCAGGCGGCTGAACTACGCGCCCAGGGCTTCGCCGCCGCCCTGAGCCGGATCCTGGAGGTGGCCGGCAACGTGGACAAGACGACCATGACGCTCCAGTACCTCGAGACGCTGAAGCAGATCGGGACGTCGCCCTCCACCAAGTTCGTGGTGCCCGTGGAGCTTACGAGCCTGCTCGCCGGCATCGTGAACACCACCGGCGCCGGCGCCATCGCCGCTAACGGAGCGACGGCTCCTGCGGCCGCGCCGGGAGCGTCCGCCAGCCACTAAGGCACGGGGGAACGGAGAAGCCGCTGCCTGCGAGGGGGGCCGCCCGTCAAACGGCCCGTCCCGCAGCGGCGGCCTTCTCCGCTTACACCGTCGTCCGCTCAACCCGGGCCCGGTTGAGTCGCCGTCCTTGTCCGCCGCTGCCGCCGGCACTCGGCCCCGACCGAGAAGCGCGCTACTGGCCGTCCTTGCGTACCACCGTCCCGCCGGCGCCGTCCTCGACGACGTAGCCCATGGCCTGAAGCTTGGAGCGGATGGAGTCGGCCGCAGCCCAATCGCCTCTGGCCCGGGCCGCATCGCGGGTGGTGGCGAGCTCGGCCACTTCTCTATCTAATTCCTCCTCAGCGCCCGAGGGCAGGCGCAGGCCGAGGGCCCCCTCGCAGCACTCCCGAACGGCGGCGGCCAGGGCCGGCGCCCGGCTCGGGTCCAGGCGGGCATCTCGCACGGCTCCAAAGACGACCGCCAGAGCCCCGGGGGTGTCGAAGTCGTCGTCCATTCGCCACTTGAACCGGGCCAGCGTGGCCGGGTCGGGGCTCACCGCCGGCAGGCCCTTCGTTTCGCGGCCGAAGTTGTCAAGGCGGCTGAGCGCCCCTTGGGCATGGTCGAGAGCCTCGGCGGTGACGCTCATGGGGCCGCGGTAGTGGGCCTGGAGCACGAGCACCCGCAGGACGCGGCCGTCGTAGCGTTCGAGCAGCTCGGGAAGAGAGCTGATGTTGCCGACGGACTTGCTCATCTTCTCGCCGCGCTCGTCGACCACCATGCCGTTGTGGGCCCAGCGCCGGGCGAAGTGTTTGCCGTCTGCCACCGCCTGCGCCCGCTCGTTCTCGTGGTGCGGGAAGAGCAGGTCCAGGCCGCCGAGGTGGAGGTCGAAGCCCTCTCCCAACAGGTCAAGCGACATCACCACGCACTCTGTGTGCCAGCCCGGCCGTCCCGGCCCCCATGGCGACGGCCACGACGGTTCGCCGGGGTGCGAGAGCTTCCAGACGGCGAAGTCGAGCGGGGAGCGCTTGCCCGCCTCCTCGTCCAGCTCGACCCGGGCGCCGGCCCTCAGGGCGTCGAGGTCCTGGTGGCCTAACAGGCCGTAGCCCGGGACCGACTCCGTCGAGAAGTAGACCCCGTCGCCACCCACGTAGGCGTTCCCCCTGGCCACGAGGTCCTCAATCAGTTCGACCATGTCGCTCACGTACTCGGTGGCGTGAGGCACCAGATCAGGCCGCTTGACCCCCAGCGCGTCCATGAGCTCCCACCAGAGCGCCTCGTAGCGGGCCGCCACCTCCTCGGTGGTGGTGCTCTCCTCGGCGGCCCGGGCGATGATCTTGTCCTCGATGTCGGTGATGTTGGAGACGAAACGGACGTCCAGACCGCGCCACTCGAGATAGCGGCGCAGAGCGTCCCACACGACGGAGAAGCGGCCATGACCGAGATGGAAGGTGCCCGAGACAGTTGGGCCGCACAGGTAGACAGAGAACTTCCCGGGGTCGCGGGGCTCCAGCGGAGCGACTTTGCCGGTGGCCGTGTCCAAGAGAGCGAGCACACGAAGTACCGTAGCGGGATAATGTCAGTTGAGCTGCCGATTAGCACCGCCCCTCTGAGTCCTGGGCCGTTGAGCCGTGAGCCGGGAGGAAGTCCCCGGGGCGCGCCCGAGCGTCCCACGCTGGCCGGCCTGGAAGAGACCTGGGCCAAACGCTGGGCCGACGAGGGCACTTATCACTTCGACCGGGGCGTGCCTCGCCCGCGCGTCTACTCGATAGACACGCCTCCTCCCACAGTGAGCGGGGAACTGCATATCGGCCATGTCTTTTCCTATACACAGCCGGACACCATTGCCCGCTACAAACGCATGCGGGGCTATGCCGTCTGGTACCCGATCGGTTGGGACGATAACGGCCTACCAACCGAGCGGCGGGTGCAGAACTTCTACGGCGTGCGTTGCGACCCCTCTCTCCCCTATGACCCGGCTTTCGTCCCACCCGCCGAAGGTGGCCTGGCCAAAGGACAGAGCCCGGTGGCCATCAGCCGGCCAAACTTTGTCGAGCTGTGCCAACGCCTTACTGCCGACGACGAGCGGGCGTTCGAGGACGTGTGGAGGTACCTCGGCCTTTCGGTCGACTGGCGGTCCCTGTACACGACGATAGGGGAGACAGCCCGGCGCGTTTCACAGCGGTCGTTCCTGCGTCTCTTGCGCCGCGGCGAGGCCTACTCCGCCGAAGCACCGACCTTGTGGGACATCGATTTCCGCACCGCCGTCGCCCAGGCGGAACTGGTGGAAAAGGAGCGGCCCGGGGCCTACCACACGCTGGTCTTCCATCGTCCCTCGGGTGACGACCTGCTCATCGACACGACCCGTCCCGAGCTCCTCCCGGCTTGCGTCGCCGTCGTCGTCCACCCGTCCGACGACCGGTACGCCTCGCTCGTCGGCAGCTCCGTGACCACCGCCCTGTTCGGCGCGTCCGTGCCCGTGGTGGCCCACCATTTGGCGCAACCCGACAAGGGTACGGGGGCGGCCATGGTCTGCACCTTCGGCGACGTTACCGATGTGGTGTGGTGGCGCGAGCTGAGGTTGCCCGTGCGCACGATCGTCGGGCGCGACGGGAGGCTGCTCCCGGCGGCGCCGTCCGGACTGAGCGAACTGGGGACCTCCATCTATCTGGCCGAATTGGCCGGGAAGACGGTGGCCGCCGCCCAGCGGCGCATGGTCGAGCTCCTGCACGAATCGGGTGAGGCCCGTGGCGAACAGCGGCCGATCACGCACCCGGTCAAGTTCTACGAGCGTGGCGACCGGCCCCTGGAAATTGTGACCAGCCGCCAGTGGTGGATCCGGACCCTGGCTCACCGCGACGCTTTCCTCGACCTGGGACGGCAGCTCGATTGGCACCCGGCCTTTATGAGGGCGCGCTACGAAGACTGGGTGACCGGCCTGACCAGCGACTGGCTCGTGAGCCGGCAGCGCTTTTTCGGCATCCCGTTCCCCATCTGGTACCGCCTGGGCCCTGATGGGGAACCCGATCACTCGGATCCCATCCTGCCCGCCGAGGAGGACCTCCCGGTGGACCCCACGACTGACCTCCCTCCGGGTTACCGGCCAGAACAGCGTGACGTGCCGGGCGGCTTCAAGGGTGAAGTGGACGTAATGGACACGTGGGCCACTTCGTCCCTGACTCCGCAAATTGCCGGGGGGTGGGAGGATCCCGATGCCGGCGACCTTTTCCAACACGTCTTCCCCACGGACTTACGGCCCCAGGCACACGACATCATCCGGACCTGGCTCTTCTCGACGATCGTCCGCTCCTATCTCGAGGAGGGCGTGCTGCCGTGGTCGAACGCGCTGATCGCCGGGTGGATCCTCGACCCCGACCGCAAAAAGATGTCCAAGTCAGTGGGCAACGTCATTACCCCACGGGCACTCCTGGAAAAACACGGTTCCGACGGGGTGCGTTACTGGGCATCGTCGGGACGTCCGGGCATGGACACCGCCTTCGTCGAAAGCCAGATGGAAGTCGGCCGAAAGCTGGCGCTCAAAATCATGAACGCGTCGAAATTCGTTCTCGGCGCCAGGCTGTGGCTCGGTTATGACGGCAGTGCCGGCGATATGGCCGCCGCTGATGCGGCCGGCCTGGCCGCCGAGGCGTCCGGGCAACCCGCAAAGGCTGTCGAACCGGTCGACCTCGCTCTGCTCGAAAGCCTTCAGTCCTTGGTCGGCACGGCAACGGCCGCCTTCGAAGCCTACGACTATGCGCGCGCCCTCGAGCGGACCGAAGCGTGGTTCTGGGACTTCTGCGACAACTACCTCGAATTGGTGAAGGCTCGGGCGTACGGGGAGATGGGGCCGGTTCGGGCCAGCTCGGCCCGCACAGCGCTCGCCGTGAGCCTGTCCACGCTTTTACGCCTGTTCGCACCGTTTATGCCGTATGTCACCGAAGAAGTGTGGTCGTGGTGGCAGGAAGGGTCCGTGCACCTGGCGAAGTGGCCGAGCGCGGACCTGGGACTGGCTTCTGCCATCGATACCGCGGTTTATTCGGCCGCAGTCGATCTCCTGGCCGCCATCCGGCGGACGAAGTCGGAGGCGAAGGTCAGCCCCCGTGCGGCAGTCGAACGTGTCACTTTCTCGGGACCAGGTGAAGAGGTCTCGGCTTTGCGTCGGGTGGAGGCGGACCTGCGAGCCGCTCAGAATGTTGCCGAGCTGGTGCTGGTAAATGCCGGCGACGGGACCTCTCCGTCGGTCGAGGTAAAACTGGCGTAGCTCGCCGGGCGGCCGGGTCGGGCTCGCCGGGCGGCCGGGTCGGGCTCGCCGGGCGGGTCGGGTCGGCCTCGCCGGGCGGCCGGGTCGGGCTCGCCGGGTCGGCGCCCTCGCCGGCCCGTCAGCGCACCGGGCCTGTATAAAAGTCCCTACTTGCTTCGGCTATCGGGCCTCAATTGTGCGCACTTTTCGACAGAGTGGGCCGCCTGTAGGTACCTTTATCCGTATTCCGGGCAAAAGTGCTACTGGTGCAGCCGATGCACCGAAAAGAAGACCAGGCGGTTCTCCCTGCGGCATCGGGACGAGAGTTTTATATCAGTAGCGGCAAGGCGGCCACGCGCCATCATTCACCTCGACAGGGTGAGCCATCACCACGGCGCCGGCGGCTAACATTCGGCGCCATGAACTGGTCCGGCTACTATGCTCTCGCCTTGTTCGCGGCCGTCTACCCGGTCCTGTTGGCGATCGTAGCGCTGATGCTGCCCAGGGAGCGTCCAGCCGTGCTGTTGTCGGGGTTGCTGGCGGGCGGTTTCCTGACGACGCTGATATTCGGTTTCATACTCGTCGTCGTCGTAGGCAGCACGGACGCCCTGACCAGTTCGAACCATCAAACCGTCAGGGCGTGGGTCAACATAGGCATCGGAGTCATTCTGTTGGCCGCAGCAGCCAAAATCTTCCTGTTCCCCGGGCTGAAGCTGCGCCGGGGCCGAAGGACGCCGGAC
This sequence comes from Acidimicrobiales bacterium, assembly GCA_035502515.1. GTDB lineage: Bacteria > Actinomycetota > Acidimicrobiia > Acidimicrobiales > Palsa-688 > Fen-671. Next base: position 10,222 of record DATJUH010000188.1, on the reverse strand, counting down.
ACGGGCCCGGGGCAGTCCTCTCAGCCGGAGAAAAAGGAGAGCTCGTCAGGTTGGGCCGCACGGGCCGGCAAAGCAGATTCTTTTTGGGCGGCATTTATCATCGGAGTGGCCATCGACCTGCCGAGCGTTTGGTTCCTCGCTGCCCTCAAATACCTGATCGACGCCAAGTTCTCGGGCGCCGTCACTTTCGTTCTCCTCGTCTCTTACGCTCTAATTGCCTACATCTCCATAGAGTTGTCCTTGCTTTTCAACATCAAATGGCCGGAACAAACACGGAAGGTGGTGGCGGCAGCCAACAGCTGGTTCAAAGGCCATCAGCGAGCAATAGGCGCCGGAATAGCGGCTGGCATCGGCATCTGGCAACTCTCAGTGGGGATTTCAAAACTGCCATAGGGACGACCGAGGAGTACTTGCGCGCTCGAACCCACGGATCCACCGGAGACTTTTAGTTTTTCTGAGTGTGCACGAGGGTGCCGGTTTCCCCGGCGGGACGATCTCCGCCCTGTTATCCCCAGGGCATAACGGACCGGCCGGCGCAGGCCGGCCCATTACAGTCCGGCAGGCTCATCTCCCGGAAAACGACCGGCCGCCGCCATGACTTCCTCGGTCGCGTACAGTGCCGCCTCCGGCTCACGGGCCACCAGGGCGATGGCGTCCGACGGCCGGCACGAAAGCGAAAACATTTCCTCCTCTCGCACAAGCCTGATCGAGGCAAAGAAATGCCTGGACTCCTCGACCCGGTCGATAACCCCCCGGTCGAGCCTGGCCCCCAGCTCCCTCACCGACGACAAGAGGAGGTCCCACGTCAACGGGCGAGGAGGCCGTTCGCCTCGTTGTGCCGCCTGGATCGCCCTTGCTTCTGGCTGCCCAATGTAAATATGCAGAGAACGGAACGGTTCGGTCCGCTCGGCGAGGATCGCCAGGCCCGCTTCCTGCCCGAGCCTCATGGGCACGGCGACCCGCAGTTCGGATATGGCCAGCTCGATGAGGGCTTCGGACATGGAGACGACATTAGGTCGCGCCTCGGGAAGACCTGCGCCCGGGACAAAGACGCCAAACCTCTCTTGAGGAAACCGCTTCGAGGCGAGCACGGCGGTAGTCCTCTGGCCGTCACCGGGCCTGCCGTCACCGGGCCTGCCGTCACCGGGCCTGCCGTGACCGGGCCTGCCGTGACCGGGCCTGCCGTGACCGGGCCTGCCGTGACCGGGCCTGCCGTGACCCGGCCTGCCGTCACCGGGCCGGCCGGCTCAGGCTCGGTGCCGGCCTCCCCGCATGTCGGCCGTCGCGCCACCGGGCCCGGGCCAGCACCAGGGCCGTAACCTCGTCCGCCCCAGCGCGGCGCAACGCCCTGGCCACGGTCAGCAACGTGTACCCGGACGCGCAAACGTCGTCGACCAGAAGGATGCGCCGTCCCACGACGGCGCGGGCGTCGCTCACGATGAAGGCTCGGCGGAGGCATTTCCTGGCCAGCTCCCGCCGGCCCGAGCCCGGCTTCGTGCTCATTACGTCGGTCTCGAACACTTTGGCCACCAGGTCCTCCACCGGCCACCCACCACCGGCGAGGCGGCTGACTTCGGCACAGACCAGGCCGACGTGGCCCCAGGGGCGGCGTGCCCCCGGTCCCATGAACTGCGGCACTGGGCAGATGACGGCGTACTCCTCGAACCAGGTGGCGTGGCGCGTCAAAAACGCGTACAAAAGGGCACCGAACGGGCGCGCCCAGCGCAGGTCCCACCGGTACTTGTAAGCGACGATGGCCTTCCTCAACGCCCCTTCGTAGTTGCCAACGGCAAAGACCGCCTCGAGCGACCGGTCCGCGGCGGCGCACCACAAATTGCGGCAACGCCATTCGGGCCGGCTGGCGCCGGCAGCCGCCACCCCGGAAGGCAGCCCAGCAGGCGGGCCCCCAGACGGCCCCGCAGACGGCCCCGTGCGGGCCGGCGGCTGCCCGCAGGCACTGCAGAGATAAGTCCCCTTCGTCGGCAATCGCGCCTCCTTCGCCCCAGCCGTGCCACGTGCCGGCCATAGCTGTCATGGCCCCGGCGGCAAGGCACGGGACCGATATGGCTACTGGTTAGGAGCGGCCCGGTTGTCGGCGGGCGGTTCGCGAGCCACCGCCACAATGCCACCGGCGTGTGACCGTAACTACCATGACCCCATGGACGTAGAGGTCGTGGTCGAGATCCCCAAGGGGACCCGCAACAAGTACGAGGCCGACCACGAGACGGGCGAGATCTGGCTGGACAGGATGCTCTTCACCTCTACCCGCTACCCGGAGGACTACGGCTACGTCCCGGGGACGCTGGCCCACGATGGCGACCCTCTCGATGCTCTGGTGCTGCTGGAAGAGCCCACCTTCCCCGGGTGCCACGTGAAGGCCCGGCCGGTCGGCGTGTTCTTGATGCGCGACGAGCACGGGGACGACGCCAAGCTGCTGTGCGTCACCGCCAGCGACCCGCGCCAGGCCGGGGTCCGGGACCTGAGCGACCTGCCTGCCCACGAGCTGGACGAGATCGCTCATTTCTTCGCCATCTACAAATCGCTCGAGCCGGGCAAACGGACCGAGCTCGGCGGCTGGCGCGACCGCAAGGTGGCGGAGGCGATCCTGGAGGATGCCCGCCGGCGCTATCTGGACCGGCAGAGCACCTGAGCTCTCCGCCGCTCAGACGCCGACGATCTCGGCCACGATGTCGAAGGCCTGGCCTACTGTGCTCAGCTTGCTCGGGTCCACGTCGGGGAGGCGGATCGAAAACGCGTCGTTGATCGCGAGTGTTATCTCCACAACTGCCAGGCTGTCAGCATCCAGGTCTTCTGCCCAACGCGCCTCCGGCTTGACCTGGTCCGGGTCGATGTCAAGTACCTCGGCCACACAGCCCTGGAACGTCGCGAAGGCCTCGTCTCGGCCCATCTTCTTCCCCTCCATCGGGACAGAGGCTAGCCGAGCCGTCCCCGGCTGAGGAATCCATGTAGCGTTGCGCTCCGTGCCGGCACTTCTCGAAGGCAAACGCATCCTGGTCACGGGCGTGCTGACCGACGACTCGATTGCCTACGGCGTGGCCGAGTTGGCCCAGCGTGAGGGAGCCGAAGTGGTCCTGACCAGCTTTGGCCGGGCCCTCTCGCTCACCAGGCGGGTGGCCAAGCACCTCCCGGGCCCACCGGACATCCTGGAGCTGGACGTGACGGTCCCGGCTCAAGTCGAGTCAGTGGCCGCCGACCTCCAGCAGAGATGGGGCGGCCTCGACGGGCTGCTCCACTCGATCGGGTTCGCTCCTCCTTCCTGCCTTGGCGGCGGCTTCCTGGAGGCACCCTGGCACGACGTGGCGGTGGCTCTTCACGTATCGGCGTACTCGCTGAAGGCGCTGGCTGCGGGCTTCCTGCCCCTTTTCCAGGCTGCCGGGGGCGGCGCGGTGGTCGGGTTGGACTTCGACAACCGGGTGGCGTGGCCAGGCTACGACTGGATGGGGGTGGCGAAGTCGGCCTTCGAGTCGACCGCCCGGTACCTGGCTCGCGACCTCGGCCCGCACCATGTCCGGGTCAACCTGGTGGCCGCCGGGCCCATTCGGACCATCGCCGCCCGGTCCATCCCGGGAATAGAGCGGTTCGAGGACGTGTGGGGGGAGCGTGCCCCCCTCGGGTGGGACACGACCGATTCGAGCGCCGTAGCCAAAGCCTGCGTGGCCCTGCTCTCCGACCTCTTTCCTCTGACCACTGGAGAGATGGTCCACGTGGACGGCGGTTATCACGCCATGGGGGTCTGAGTGGCCAAAGGAGCGGGACGGGTCGTGCTCGTGACCGGGGGCAACCGGGGTATAGGGCGGGCCATCGCCGAGATGTTCGCCGCCGGCGGCGACCGGGTGGCCGTGACGACGCGGTCCGGCCCGGTGGAAGGCCTCTTCAGTGTCCACTGCGACATCACGGACACGGAGTCGGTAGACAAGGCCGTAGGAGCGGTCGAGGACGAGCTTGGCCCGGTTGAGGTCCTGGTCGCCAATGCCGGGGTCAACGACGACAAACTCCTGCTGCAGATGGACGAGGAGTCCTTCGGGCGCGTCGTCGACACCAACCTGATGGGTTCGTTCCGGGTGGTGCGGCGCGCTCTGCCGAAGATGCTCCGGACCCGCAAGGGCCGGGTCATCTTTATCTCCTCAGTGGTGGCCCTAACGGGTTCCCCCGGCCAAGCGAACTACGCCGCCTCCAAAGCCGCTCTGATCGGCTTGGCCCGCAGCTTGGCCAGGGAGATCGGCGGCCGCAACATCACGGTGAACGTTGTCGCACCGGGCTTCATCGAGACCGACATGACCGCCGGGGTTGGCGAAGGGCGCCAAGCCGACGTCATGGCCCAGGTCCCCTTACGCCGGTTCGGGTCGGCCCACGATGTCGCCGGCGCCGTGCATTGGCTCTCATCGGAGAACGCCGGCTACGTGACGGGCGCCGTGGTGCCGGTAGACGGTGGCCTGGGGATGGGCCATTGAGCGGCCCAAGCAACGGCCCGGCAGATGGAGCGGTGAGCGGTCCGGCGAGCAAGGACCGGCTGCCAAGGCCGACCGATGTGCTGCCTCACCGTCCTCCGTTCCTGTTCGTCGACGAGGTAACGGCGATCGAGCCCGGGCGTAGTGCCAGCGGGCTGTGGCGGCTTACAGGAGGAGAGCCCTTCTTCGAGGGCCATTTCCCCGGCCGCCCCACCCTGCCGGGGGTGCTGATGGTCGAGGCCATGGCCCAGCTGGGTGGGATCGCCTTACTCAGCGAACCCCGCTTCCGCGGCTGCCTGCCACTGTTCGGCGGCATCGACAAGGCCCGCTTCCGGAGGCAGGTCGAGCCGGGCGAGACATTGGAGATGACGGTCGAACTGGACCAGCTGGGCTCGGCGGCGGGAAAGGGCCACGGAACAGCGACCGTCGGCGGGAAAGTGGCGGCTACTGCTTCGATGCTGTTCGTGATAGCCCGCCCGTAGGAACCAGCTCGTTCAGGACCGCCGCGTTGCCGAGCGGGGAAGTGGAGAAGCTGAAATTACGCCGCTCCAGCCTTTCATCGCGCTGTCACCCTCCGTTAACCCAGATGTTGCAAGTTCGTCAGCTTGAGAGCCGACACTGTGGAAATCAGTAGTAACCAGCAATTATACGAGGCAGAGGCGCCACCCCCGGCCCGGACCGGGGAAGAGCGCAACGAAGGAGTCCTCGAGGGCCCGCGGCCGAAGGTAGGCACGGCCGTGCTGGTGGCCCACGCACTCGGGACCGCGGCCCTGCCTGCCGATCTGGAGGGGGCCGGTTTCGAAGTGGTGATGGCCGTTGATGGCGAGGCCGCCTTCGCCGCCGTGAGGGGCGCCAGGGCGGACATTGCCATCGTGGACAGCCGCTTCGAAGGGGACGGGCTGGCGTTCTGCGAACAATTGTGGGCTGTGCACCCTGGCTTCCCGGTGTTGCTCATCGGGCCGAACGACGAGAACCTCGTGACCAAGGCGCTCACGGTCGGGGCCGATGACTACCTGGCTCTGCCCCTGCGCCCGGCGGAACTGGTGGCCCGGGTCCGCGCCGTACTGCGACGGGCACCGCACTGGGTCGGTGACGGTGGGCACCACGAACCCGCCATCCGGGTGGGCGACGTACGCCTCGACCCCGAGAGCCACGAAGTGACGTTACGATCGGTGCGCCTGCACCTGCCGCTCCGGGAGTTCGAGCTTCTGCGGCTCCTCATGGAGAACGCCGGCATCGTCTTGCCCCGGGCCACTCTGCTCAACCGCCTCTGGGGCCCCTCGATGCCGCTCGAGAGCACGAGCCTCGAGGTCCACATCAGGCGCCTGCGCGCCAAACTCGAAGACGACCCCGCCGGCCCGAGGCGAATAATAACGGTGCGCGGCATCGGCTATCGTTACCAGCCCGACCGCTGAACATCGCCAGAGTTCATCGGGTACTGGATTAGTTGTTGCCCACCGTTAACCTTCCGTTCAACTGATTGTTCTAATGTTCTCCCGCTGTGAGGCTCGCACCCGCGCGTCTGGTAATTGTGTAATCAAGTCATGAGCACCGCCACGCCCCCTTCGGTACCGTCAGAAACAACCCTTACTGTCGACGCGCGGAAAACCACCGTCGGTGTTGACAAAGTCGCAACCGCCATGGAAGCGCGCGACCTTTCCCTCGGTTTCGGTTCGGCCACAGTTCTGTCAGGGATCGATGTCGCCATTGCCCGGGGAGAGATAACCGCCTTGATCGGTCCGACCGGGTCAGGCAAGACCACCTTCCTGCGTTCCCTCAACCGGATGAACGACCGGGTCTCCAAGCACTGGCACAAGGGCGAGGTGCTCCTCGAGGGTTCGAGCATTTATGCCCCCGGGGTCCAGCTCATGACCCTTCGGCGGCGCGTCGGCATGATGTTCCAGCGGCCGAACCCGTTCCCGATGTCGATCGCAGAGAATGTGCTCGCCGGGGTAAAAGCGCACAGGATAGCCGGAAAACCGCACTACAAGCAGATCGTCGAGACGAGGTTGCGCGAGGTGGGGCTGTACGACGCCGTCGCCAACCGTCTCGGTGCCTCGCCTTTTTCTCTTTCCGGTGGCCAGCAGCAACTCTTGTGCCTGGCTCGCGCCCTTGCGGTGGGGCCCGACATCCTGCTGTTGGACGAGCCCACCTCGTCGCTCGACCCGATTTCGACGGAAAACATTGAGGAATTGGTCCGGAGCCTGGTGCCCGCGTTGACCATCATCATCGTTACGCATAACCTGGCCCAGGCGGCCCGGGTTTCGGACCGTACGATGTTCTTCTATCAGGGCAAACTGGTCGAGACGGGTCCCACCAAACAGCTCTTCGAAGATCCAAAGGAGCCCGAAACCGCTCGCTACGTGAGCGGCCGGATGGGTTAGCCAGCAGGACTGCCCGGGTTACGGCGCCGGGCAGCAATTCAGAGCGGGTGACGCCGCACCCGCTAAGCCAAAACCAAACCCTTTATAAGCGCGCGGCTTGCAAAGGGGCAGAGAAAAGCGGTGACGCTGCTCACCGGCTCAGAGAGAAATACGACATATTCCTATTTAGACACCCCAGGAAGGAATACGCACCAAATGTTCAGCGCAAGTAGTTCCAAGTCCAACCGTAAGGTTGCGCGTGGAGCGGCGGTCGCTGCCGGTTTGTTGGCCGCGTTCACCACGACGGCTGCCACCATCATCCCGGCGTCGGCTACCACTCTCCGGCACAACGTCACCGTCAGCGAAACCCCGCCCAAGGGCTCGGTCAATATTTTCGAGACCGGCAGCACGCTGCTGTACCCACTCTTCCAGCTGTGGTCGGCCGCCTACCACCAGGAGCACTCCAACATCAAGATCGTGCCCTCGGGCACCGGCTCCGGCACGGGCATCTCGGATGCTGCAGACGGCATCGTCGATATCGGCGCCTCGGACGCATACCTGTCGAGCTCGCAGGTCTCTCAGCACCCGGGCCTGCTTAACATCGCGCTGGCGATCTCCGCCCAGCAGATCAACTACAACGTGCCCGGCCTCAACCACACCCACCTGAAGCTGACCGGGCCGGTCATCTCCCAGATTTACCAGGGCAAGATCACCGAGTGGAACGACCCGGCCATCTCCAAGCTCAACCCGGGCGTCAACCTGCCGGCGGACAAGATCATCGCCCTCCACCGCAGCGACTCGAGCGGTGATACCTTCATCTTCAGCTCTTACCTGTCAGACTCCGACCCGAACGGCTGGGGGCAGAACATTGGCTACGGCACCAGCATCGGCTTCCCGTCCATCTCCAACGCCCTGGGCGAGACCGGCAACGGGGGCATGGTGACGGGCTGCGCGGCCACGCCGGGCTGTATCGCTTACATCGGCATCAGCTACCTGGGCAAGACGCAGGCCGACGGCCTCGGCGAAGCCATGCTCGCCAACAAGGCGGGCAAGTTCGAACTCCCGACCGCTACCACCATTTCGGCCGAAGCGGCAGCATTGGAGAAGAAGACGCCGGCCAACGAGACCCTTTCAATGGTCTACGACTCCGCCGCCGGCGGTTACCCGATCGTCAACTACGAGTACGCCATCATCCCCCCGAAGGAACTGAACAATGCCCATGCCCAGGCCGTTAAGGCGTTCCTGGCGTGGGCGGTCGACCCGAAGCACGGGAGTTCCAGCAGCTTCCTCAACCAGGTCGACTTCCAGCCGCTCACTCCGGCCGTGGCCCAGCTCTCCTTGGCCCAGATCGCAAAGATCTCGGGCTAATACACGACCCGGCACCAGCGCACAAGGACTAAAACTGATGGCTGTGGCTACCCCAGGCCAAGTGCCGTCTGTCCCGGCCGAGCCGCCCGCGCTCTCCCTCTACGAGGGGGGGCACGGGCGGTGGCCGTCATGGTTGCAGCCGGCCGTGCGCAAGATAAGCAATAACGGGCTGCGCTGGTGGACGGGCTTTGCGGCACTGCTGCCCGTCGCCGCCCTCATCGCCATCATCGCCGTACTGGCCGTGAAGGCCCTCCCGGCCATCAAGTACAACGGGGCTGCATTTCTCACCCGGACCACCTGGAGACCAGGCAGTACTTATGCCAACCCGGTCCGGACGAACGGTGTCCTGCACCCCGTCGGTGTGAGCTACGGTGCTTGGCCTCTGATCGTCGGTACTGTGGAAAGCTCGGTTATAGCCGTGTGCTTCGCCGTGCCCGTATCTGTCTTGGCGGCGCTGGCCGTCGTCGAGAAGCTACCGAGGAAACTTTCCAACGCCTTCGGGGTGTTCCTCGAAGTCCTCGCCGGTATCCCGAGCGTGGTGTTCGGGCTGTGGGGGTTTGTCACCTTTGGGCCCATCATCGCCCGCGACGTGGCCCCGTTTTTCGCCGACCATCTCCCGAATATCCCGGTGTTCGATTTCTTCCGCGGCGACACTGGTTCGGGAGAAGGGTTGCTGACGGCCAGCCTGGTACTGGCCATAATGATCGTCCCGATAGTGGCGGCCACCACCCGCGACCTGCTCCGCCAGGTACCCCGCTTGCCCAAGGAGGGCGGTCTGGCCCTCGGGATGGACGACTGGGAAGTGTCCAGGAAGATCAGCCTGCCCTGGATCCGGGCCGGCATCATCGGTGCTTCCGTGCTCGGGCTGGCCCGGGCACTGGGTGAAACAATCGCCGTGGCCATGGTCTCAGGCGCCGTCCTGGGCACGGTCCCGACCAACCTGTACCTGCCGTTCGGCACAATCGCGGCCACGATTGTGAGCCAGCTGGACGGCGCTCTTTCCGATGGCACCGGTTTCGCGGTGGAGACGCTGGCCGAATTCGCCCTCGTGCTGGCCGTAATAACGTTGCTGGCCAACATCGGGGCGCGCCTGTTGGTCCGCAGGGTGGCAGGGACGGCCCTGCCCGTAGGCCGGGGCGTGTAGAGCGATGGCCGTGGCCGCCGCGCCCGCCAATTCTGAGGCCCTGGACCTGTACGGACGGCCGGCCCTGACCCGCCGGGTGGCCAGCTGGGTCGGCTGGAGTGTGTGCATGCTGGCCGTGCTGACAATTGCCGCTCCGCTCATCTGGGTGCTTTACGGCGTCGTCAGTCGCGCCTTGCCCGTGTGGCGCTGGAACGTGCTCACCGAGCTGGGCACCGGGACAGGAGGCGGGCTGGCCAACGAGATCGTGGGCACACTGGTCATTGTGGCCGGCGTCGGGATAATCGCCGGCACCGTCGGCGTGTCGTCAGGCATTTACCTGTCCGAGTACGCCCACGGCCGGCTTGGTTCGATCCTCAGGGGCGGCTCCGAGGTACTGGCCGGTATCCCGTCGATCGTCCTCGGTTATGTGGGCTTTATAGCTTTGGCCGTGGCCTTGCATTGGCAGTTCTCGTTGGCCGGCGCTCTTATCGCGCTATCGGCACTGACCGTCCCGTACAATGCCAAGGCCACCGAATCGGCGCTGCGCCAGGTGCCGACCTCGTACCGGGAGGGGGCCGATGCCCTCGGTATGAGCGAGCCTCATGCGATGCGCCGGATCGTCTTGAAGGCTGCCCTCCCCGGGATAACGACCGGGTGGCTGGTGGCCCTGGCCATCGCCATCGGAGAAACCGCCCCGCTGCTGTACACCGCCGGTTTCAGTAACAGCATGCCGAGCCTTTCGCTCACGCACTCACCGATCAGCTATTTGACGTACGCCGTCTGGGAGTTCTACGACTATCCGTCGAACACTTTCGTGCACCTCTCCTACGACGCCGCTTTCATCCTGATAGTGCTCGTGCTGCTACTCATCATCGGCGCCCGCTTGATCGTGTCCTTCA
>DATJUH010000187.1:0-6300 GCA_035502515.1 Acidimicrobiales bacterium | reverse complement strand
AACGGGGCCACACCATCAGCCCGCAGGAGACGCCAAGGAACAGACGGCCCGGGCCAAGAACAACGGCCCGATGGTCGGGATGTGCCGGTAGCCCTCAGAGCTCCAGAGGTGGAAATGCAGGACAGCAGAGCCGGCCAATAGTGCCGAGCCGGGCCAGACCAACAATTCTAGGCCCACCTGGCTCATCCTGTTTTTCATGCCTTCGAATGCCTCCTGTGAACTCGCCGTTCCTCGAGTTGTACGCACGACGGCAGGTATGAGATTGGGCGCGCAAACAGCGAGGAACGAGGCTCGAATTCTCGGGCCGCTTAGTTGGCATCGAACAATCCAATTGAGAAACCACCCCGTATTCCATAGTTGCAGTCACATTACAGAGAAGCGTGATGCCTGCTGCTGGTCCTTTACGCTGTCATCTGCGGCATGCCTCTTTGGCATTTTCTTGTTCCCGACTAAGCCGTGGGATCGTAAGTGGCAGGTAGCACAGCGCGCACGTTTACGGAATTGTCAGTTTATTGTGCTAAATGGAGGAATAACTCTTGAACTGGAGTTTTCGGCCGGTTTGCGCTCATCGTCCCGTTTTGACGGCCATGGCAACTGGCGCACTAATTACCGTTTTCGGTTGGACAGGGAGCTCATAGGCAAGCGCCTCGGCGACCACTTTTCTGTCATTGCGCGGGCCAGCGGAACAGCGGGCCTCGACCGTGCCCGCCAACGGTGACGTAACGGCTGTCTGATCGTGCTGAACAGCGCCGGCAAACCGGTCGAGACCTGGTCCAACCAGGACACCAACGGGCCCTGGGACATGACCGAAGTGGCCACCGAGTCCGGCGCCGACGCGGCCTTTGTGCTGGCGCCCACCGGCCTGGCCCTGTCCCCTGGCGGCACCCTCTACGTGGCCCAGACCCCGACCAACCGGGATGACGGCCATCTCCGATGCAGTGACGCGGGCCGAGCCGGTCAAAGATGGGAGCCCTCTCAATGGCGCCGGCGACCTGCTCGGCTTGGTCGTACCGGCTGGCGGGCAAGAGCTGGTCTGCGGGGATGACGGGAGCAACATCCTCGAGGTCGCCCGCTCGATGTGAACGGGCACGCCGTACCTGTAGAGGCGACGAGAGGTGGGCCCGGCCGACCGAACCCACCCTTGTCGTTCGTCGTTATGTATTCGGAACGATTACGAGACGAAGTAGATGTGGGTGGCGTTGATGACGCTCCCACCGGGGTTGCTCGTCCCGTGGACTATGACCGCGTCTCCGGGCATCACTTCCGACATATGCGGAGGGGTCGTCTTACCCATGCTGGTGAAGAGGGTGTGCGGGGAGACTTCGACCGTGATGTGCGTACCGCCCCGCAACACCGAGAAACTGGACGTTCCGACCTGGGTCACGGTGGCATTGATATCCATCGCCGGCAATGGCGTGATCTGCACGTGAGTAGCTTTGAGCGTGTTGGTGGTGGCCGTGTCGGTAGCACTGACACTCACTCGCTCGCCCGTCTTGACGTCGGCGAAAGATGCCGAGCGTACGCCGCTCTCACCGTAAGTGGTCTTCGAAGAAACTTGAACCGTCACCGGTTCGTTGATGCGACGCACATCGAAGCTGCCCGAACCAACTGACGTCACGGTGGCGGTGAAATGAAGCGACCCAAAAGACAAGATGTAAATCTGCGTGGCGTCGACAATGGTCCCGCCAGTGTTGGTGGTCCCGTGCACGATTATGCGGTCCCCGTTGGCCAGACTGGAAGAGGTGGCCGCCACCCCCCCAACACTGAACGTCGTCTTGGGAGAGATCATGACGCTGACCGGAGATGTGCCGCGCAACGCTATAAAGCTGCCCGACCCCAGCGAGCTCACCGTGCCATCGAAATCGTTAGGCAGCATGGGCATGACCTGTACATGATTGGCATCGACAACTTCGATGTTCGAAGTGATCGAGCCATTGATTTCGACCCGCTCGCCGGTCAGCACATTGGCGAACGACGCCGCAGTGAGGCCCTGCTCACTGTAAGTGGTAGCCGGGGAAACATCCACTGTAACGGCCTGGTTGGCTCGCTTCACGGTGAAGCTGCCGGACCCGACCCCGATCACGGGAGCAGTAAAGGTCAAGCCCACGACGGGGGACGCGGCCGCGCCCGGCGCCGTTATACCGACCAGGCCCACGCCCGTCGCTATTGCGGCTCCGAGCGAAAGAAGGGCTTTGCCCTTTTGGTTCCGATTGATGATATTCAACATGGGAGGATCACCCCTGTAATGGACCGTCGTACTAGGTACGGTTTTCGTACCTTGTGACGACGTAGGTACTACGCCGACTTGTCAGTTAGGAACATACCCAAGTTAGGATGTCGTACCCCGCATTGACTAGCATTCCCAGCTGAGCGGCTTTGTTCCCATCGCTTGCCTGCGGCAAACCTTGCCGCCGGCCATTTCTTGTTTGCAGAACTGTAGAAGCAGCCGAGGGCCCCTGGCCCGGCCCGGGGCACTGTCCACCAGCCCTCGGGGCCGTCCGACCAAGGAACGAGGAGCCGCTGCCGATGTCGTCTTGTCCCGGTCACGCCAAGGGCCTTACCCCGGTGCCCGGCAGTTCGCGGCCGAGCTCCGCGGTGGCGGCCACCGGGTGAAGCGCCCTGTTGAAGGCCCGACCTGTCCGGGCAGAGGACCTCGACGCTGGTCCTGTACCCCGGAGATCAGCCACTGATCGCTGACGAAGCCTGCCTCGCCACGACGCCGGCGCGGCGGCATTGCCGATGGAACGAGTGCTTCGAGTTCCTGGGACGGGCACTCGTGACCACCTCGGCCCACGGGCGGTCGACCGCGGCCGGCCGGCTCCCCCCGGGCGGGCCGGCGAGGGCCAATCGGTCCGAGTTGGGTCGTTAAGGGCGTAAATGGGTAAAGCCCTGCTCGGTGAGACACGACGATCGGTACTTCGCGGCCTCGACCCGGGTGGGCACGTGACTCATCAGGTGCTGGCCCTCCAGCCCGGCCCGGGTGCGCCGCGCCTGGCCCGTGAGGCGCTGAGAGCGTGGCTGGCACTGGACGACCTGCGGCAACTCGATGCTGAGGTGCTGATCGTGGCCAGTGAGCTAGTGACCAATGCCGTCCTGCACGCCCGGACGACCCTCGAGCTGTCGTACGCAGCCGACGACAGCAACGTGGAGGTCGGCGTACGCGACATGGACGTTCGCCCCTGGCGGCCGGCCGTCTCCGCGCCGGCTCCTGTCCCGGCCAGGAGCAGCTGGCCCTCACTTTCCCTCGGCGGCCGAGGGCTCGCCATCGTGGCCGCGATGGCGGACGAGTGGGGCGTGACCGAGACGCAGGACGGCAAACAGGTCTGGGCCCGGTGGCTGGCGGCCAAGAAAAAGACGCGCTGATTTAGAACTTCACCGCCGGCCACGGCCCAGGCTGCCGGTTACCCATGTGAAAACCTCCCGGGCCGTGTCTGCTGGTGTCCCAAGACCCGTGTCCACCCGATAAGCGATGTTCTCGCGCAACCACCGGGCAAAGTCGTCTTGCGGGCCGAAGTCCCCGTCACGCCACGGTGGCCGGGCCGCCACGCGCTGATGACGGAGCTCGTCGGAACAGTCAAGCACGAGGAAGTTCAGCTCACCTACCCACCGGCGGGCAGGGAGCTGCTCGAGGTGTTCAGGTATGAAAGGGCCGAGAAGCACTGTAGGTAGCCCATTTTGGGCTATACCGTGGGCGACCGACAGCCACGCGTCGCGGAACCCCGGCCATGAGATCGGGCGGTCACCCGAGAGCATTCCCGCCGAGTCGAGGAGCACGTCGACGTCGAAAGCCAGGGCCGTCCCGGCCAATAAGCGCGCCAGCGGTCCGAACACCGACGTTTTGCCCGCCCCGGAGGCTCCGGTGACTATGAAGAGAGGCATCCGGGCCCCGGTTTCGTCCAGCTGGCCGCAGCGCGGGCACCGTGCCACGGCACCGTACGGCTCCATCAGGACGGGGTCGTCACAGGACTGGCAATAATGCATCGGCCCAGTATTGGCTAATAAGGACCGTGCCGCGTAGTTGGCGGCCTCTTAGCCTGCTGGGAGCGTTTCCGATCGGGCCCAGCCCGCCCGGGCGAGGCCAGTAAGGCCGAGAGGCGTGGAGGACGCTGCTGCTGCGGTGCGAGACCCTCGCTTCCTCAACCGTTTATCACCATCGTCGGCTAATGCCGAGGCTCGCTCTTTGGCAAGACTTTCTCTCTGCTACGAGTCACGCGGATACCGGGTCCCAGCCGCGCAGGTGTTTCACGGATTCGCGGTATTCCCACTCAATAGCACCCTTGAGAACGTGAGCCATTCGCCCACCGGTAGTGATGCCGGCGATATCGGCCACGCCTTTGCGGGGCCCGACAGATACGACAAAACCCTTGTTGCGGAAGGTGAACGCCTCGAGCGGCCTATTCCATAGCTCAGCGTCGAGATTTCGGGCCACGGTCTCACCCTCTTCGATTGCTACCTGCGCCAGCGCGGGCAAGACGTGACCGGTCCGCGGGTCCACCACCGAAGCGAGGTCTCCGGCGACGTAGATATCCGGATAGTCCAGCACACGCAAGTACTGGTCGACTTTGACACGGCCGTTGTAACCGGTCGGCAACCCCGAATCGGACACGACTTTGGGTGCTTTCAGCCCACCTGCCCACACGAACACACCGCCCTCCACCAGGTGGCCGTCATTGAGCTGGAAGCCGGCGTCGGTGGCGGCGGCGATGGCCGCGTTGGTCCTAACCTGGACCCGCAGATTAGCCAGGATCTTGGTCGCTTTGTCGATCAACTGAGGTGAGGAGCCGGCCAGGATGGCAGGGCCGGCGTCGATCAGGACGACAGCGGGCAGGTCAGTGGGCAAGCCCAGCCCCTTCGCCACTTCGGGCAGCATCTCGGCTAGTTCGCCGGCCAGTTCGACCCCCGTGGCGCCGGCGCCGCCGATAACGACGGTCGCCAAGCGGCGCTGCCGCTCAGGGTCGCTGGTGGCCGCCGCAGCCGCCAGCGTTGCCTTCACCGCCTCCCACACTCGCTCGGCGTCATCAGACGAGTACAGGGTCAGAGTGCGTTCGGCCAGGCCGGGGATAGCGAAGTCGTTGGGCCGGCTGCCTAGGGCCAGGACCAGCCGGCCCCATCCGACCGGCCCGGCCCCCGTCAGCAGCTGCCGGCCGGGGAGGTCGAAACCATTGATCTCGGTCTGGACGAAATGCACCCGCTTGTCCAGCACGTCCTGCAGGGGGATGCGGACGGCGTCGGCGTCGCGGGTGCCGCCGGCCACCCCGGGTAGCTCGGTGATCGTCTGGTGATAGTCGTGCCGGTCGAGCAGGGTCACCTCCACGTCCGGCTTCTTGCGCGCCTTGGTCGTCAGGCGCATTGCGATGTGTAGCCCGCCGTAGCCGGCGCCGGCGATCACGACCTGACCGGTGTTGGCGGGGGTGGAAGAGCCCACCAAGTTCTCCATGGCTGCTGTCCCCTTTCCTGGGAAATGGCTTGGCGAACCAGTCCGGCCGTGACCTCGGGACGTCACCAAATCAGTGCGTATGACGTCCTGACCTGCCCCAACACTGGAGGCGGCGAGCGGAATCGAACCGCTGTAGAGGGCTTTGCAGGCCCTTGCCTGGACCACTCGGCCACGCCGCCTGGGGCTGACCCGGTCGCCCCACTGTAACGCCACTCGGACGGCCGCTGTAACGTCGGCCGAGGTCGCCAGCATGCCCAGCACTTTCGATGCTTTCGAGACGTCGCAGCGCCTGGCCATGGTCAGCGCCACAGTTTTGACAGTGGCGGCCGGCCTCACAATGGCGGCCGGGGCCAGCGACGTGGCCCGGTTCATCTTCTCCGCCCTGGCCATCGCCGCTTTGGCCGCCGTCGTCGGGCAATCGATCGAACAGGTCGGCGACTCCCTCGGCCCCGGCGCGACGGGGCTGCTGCAGTCCAGCCTCGGCAACCTGCCCGAGCTGTTCGTGGCCATATTCGCCCTGCGCGAAGGGCTCACGTCCGTCGTGCAGTCAGCACTGGTCGGCTCGGTCCTCGCCAACCTGCTCCTCGTCCTCGGCGTCGCTTTTCTGAGCGGAGGAGCCAGGTACGGCATACAGAGGTTCCGCCCCGAGGCCCCCCGCATGCTCGTCACATTGCTCACGCTGGCCGTTGGCGCGCTGTTGGTGCCGACTCTGGCCGTCCACCTCGAAACCCCCGCCGCCCAACACGCCGGCACCCTCTCGGACGTTACGGCAGTAATCCTCTTCCTCGTTTACGCGGCCAGCATCCCTTTCTGGCTGCGTGGAGGCCCCTCTGGCAAGCAGGTCCAGAACGCGGCCGTGGCCG
>DATJUH010000186.1:0-7444 GCA_035502515.1 Acidimicrobiales bacterium | reverse complement strand
GCTCCCCCGCTACGGCCAGCTCGACTACCGGGTGGAGAACTTCCCCGGCTCCACCCAGACCCAGGTCACCGGGCTCAACAACCGGTCGGCCGAGGTCGGCTTCCAGTCCCCCACCGACACCGGCACCGACGCCGACTACGGCTGGTACTCGCTCGACAACGGGCGCACCTTCACCCAGGTCGATGTGGGGCTCCCGTCCGGCGTGGCCCCGGGCGCCACCCCGGTGACCCAGCTGCTCGGGGTGAACGACTTCAACGTGGCCGTCGGTTTCGAAAACGACTCCAACGGCAACGCCCACGGCTTTACCTACAACATCCGCTCGAACAAGACGGAGTTCACCAACATCGCCGGCGCCACGTCGGTGACTGACGCCGCCATCAACGACCTGAGCCAGGTGGCCGGGTTCTTCACGGCGGCCAGCGGCACGGTGGAGTCGTTCCTTACGAATGGCCGCGGCATTACCAGCTTCGCCTACCCGGGTGCGGCGTCGACCGAGGCCCTCGGCGTCAACAATCACGGCGAGGTCGCCGGCGTCTACACCACCGGTTCGGGCTCCAGCGCCCAGAACTTCGGCTTCACCTGGACCCAGCGGAGCGGGTTCACCACCATCGATGACCCGAACGGCATGGGCATGACCACTGTCAACGGCATCAACGACCAGGGTGACCTCGTCGGCTTCTACGTCGACTCGGCCGGCAACACCGACGGCATGCTCGTCACGCCAGGCTCCTCCGGCCCGTCGCAAACGGTTACGACGAGCACCACGACGACGAGCTCGCAGCCTGGTACATCGACACCGGTCACGCCGGTGGGATGGAACCTGCAAAAGAACGCCACCGCCTGATAACCACTCACAACTCACCACTCACAGGTCCTCAGCCCGGGCGCAACGGCGCACCCGGGCTGAGGCGTTTGTGTGCCCGGGCCGGCGCCCTCCGCCACCGTCCTCCCCCACTGTGCTAACCGCTGGCGGACACAATGGGACCGTGACGACCGAGCTTCTTTATCTAACTGATGCTTATTTACGAGAATTCGATGCCACGGTGACTGCGGTCGACGCCAGCGGCCGGGTGGTGCAACTCGACCGCACCGCGTTTTACGCCACCGGAGGCGGCCAGCCCCATGACACGGGGACCTTGGCGGGCATCCCCGTCGTCGACGTCCGCAAAGATGGCGGGAACACCTGGCACACCCTGGGTGGCGATGACCCGTTGCCGAGCGCAGGCGATGCCGTACACGGAGAGCTGGACTGGGAGCGGCGCCATGCGCTGATGCGGACCCATACGGCCCTTCACGTACTCTGCGGCGTGATCTGGAAAGAGTGGGGCAAGGCCGTCACCGGCGGCAACATGGAACCTCTGAGCGCGCGCATGGACTTCGAGTTCGACCCCCTCCCGGAGGGTTTTGGACGGCGAGTGGAGGAACTGGTGAACGCCGAGCTGGCGGCGGCGAGGCCAATCGCAGTGAGCTTCCTGCCCCGGGGGACGGCGGTCATGGACGAGGACCTCATCCGCACCAAGGTCAACATGATCCCTGAATCGGTGAGCGAGATCAGGGTGATCGACATCATCGGCCTGGACAAACAGGCCGACGGTGGGACCCACGTCCACTCGACCGCCGAGGTCGGGCGCATTCGCGTGCTCAAGACCGAGTCCAAGGGCAGGGGCAACAAACGCGTCCGCCTGCAGGTAATAGACAACTGATAATTCTGGCCCGAGGGTGTTGACAGAGGGCAAGGGCCGACCTATGGTGGCCTTGAAACCGATCTCTGAGACGGATTCCTGAAACCGATCTCAAAGGTGGGTCATCTTAAGGGGTAAGCGTGATCTCAGGGAGACCGTGATTGTCTGTCGGCTGCCGCCTGGCCAGGGCGTCAATACGCGTTTAGGCGACTGACTCGTTATGGCATCGTCAATACGACCCAGGTTGCGCATCAGGGAGGTGGCCGAACGGGCCGGGGTCTCGCCTGCCACTGTGTCGCGCGTACTTAACGGCAGCGCCACGGTGGCGAAGGCCAAACGCGAGATGGTCCTCGCTGCGGTCAACGAGCTCGGTTATCGCCCTAACAGGACGGCCAGCAACCTCCGGCGCCAGCAGGCCCAGATGATAGGCGTCGTGATATCGGACATCGAAAACCCACATTTCACCCAGATGGTGCGGGCCGTCGAGGACGCCGCTTACAGCCGGGGTTACCGCGTCCTCCTGTGCAACACCGACGAGGACCCGGCCAAACAGCGCGACTACCTGGGCGTGCTGGCCGCCGAACGGGTGGCGGGGGCCATAATCGCGCCCACTGAGGCAAATGCGCCCGAGATCACCGAACTGATCGACCACGGAACGTGCGTGGTGGCATACGACCGGGCCGTCGGCGACCGGCGCGCCGATGCCGTCCTGTCTGCAAATGCCGACGGCGCCTGCATGGGCGCTGAACACCTCATCGCGCACGGCCACAGGAAGATCGGTTTCATAAGCGGGCCGGCCAGGATCGAGACCGGCGCCGAGCGGTTATCGGGGTACACGCAGGCTATCACCGCCGCCCGGCTCCGGCCTCTGGTGGCCTTCGGCGACTTTCGCTTCGGCGGAGGTGTGCGCGCCACCCACGAACTTCTGGCCCAGGGTGCCACCGCACTACTGATCGCCAACAACCTCATGGCGGTTGGAGCACTGCACGCCATCAAGGAGGCGGGGCTGAGGGTGGCAGCCGACGTCGCGCTGGTGTCCATAGACGACCCGCCCTGGGCGGAGTTGACCGACCCTCCTCTCACCACATTGGCGCAGCCCGTCCGGGCCATGGCCGATGCCGCAGTGGAGCTGCTCCTGAGCCGGCTCGAAGGTAGCCGCAAGCGCCGCAAACACCAGGTCTTCTCCTTCGAACTACACCACCGCGGGTCGTGTGGCGACAACGGTACGCGTACAGGTACTGCCCGCCGGCGGGCCATGAACGACCCTGCCCCCGAACGGGTCGACGCCAAAGTGCGGGCCACGGGCGTGGTGCAAAGGGGGTGAAAGACAAGCGGAGGAGACTGCGGCTCCGAATACCGGGTTCGAGCAACGACGGCAAGGAAAGGTGCACATGAAAGTCGGGATATTGACGTTCAGCGATGGCCGCGAGTTTGTCCATCGAGGCTTGGCCGAGTTCGTGGCGAACATGGAAGGACGCATTGTGGGCGCCTGTCAGGCGGCCGGCTACGAAGTCGTGCCAGGGACAGTTCCCGTCACCTCCAACGAGGTGGCCGTGGCCGAAGCTAGAGCGCTGGCGGCAGAGCGCCCCGACCTCACCGTGTTCAACTACCCGGTATGGGCCTTTCCTCACTTCTCGGTTCATGCGGCGCGCGCCACCAGCGGTCCTCTGTTGCTTTTCTCCAATATCGACCCCGCCTACCCCGGCATGGTGTCGATGCTGGCGGCAGGGGGGAGCCTGGACCAGATAGGAAGGCACCACGAGCGGCTATGGGGCGACATCTCCGACCCGGCTGTGGCCTCCCGCTTCGCTCACCTCACGGCCGCCGCCAACGCCGTCCGATCCCTGGAAGGCACCACTTTTGCTCGCATCGGGGGACGGTCGATGGGTATGTACACGGCCGTCGGGCGCACCGACGAATGGATGCGCCGCTTCGGCGTTGACGTAGAGGAGGTCGACCAGTGGGAGGTCGTGCGCCGCTCGGAGGCGGTGCCGGCCTCGGCGGCCGGCGCCGGGAGAGAGTGGCTCGAGAAGCTCTCCGCCGGGGTCCACTACGACGGCAAACGCCTCACGCCCGAGATCCTGGAACGCCAGGTGCGCTCTTACTACGCCCTGAAAGAGATCGTCGCCGAAGGCCATATCGACTTCTGCGGCATAAAGGGCCAGCCTGAGCTCACCAACAACTTCGCCACGGCCGACATCGCCGAGGCCTTCCTCAATGACCCGTACGACTGGGATGGCCCGAAGGCGCCCGTGATCTGCGCCACTGAAGACGACATGGACGGCGCCCTCACGATGCAGCTCATGCACAAGCTGACCGGCACCCCGGTCCTGTTCGCCGACGTGCGCCATTACTTTGCCGACAGGGGTATCTGGGACCTCGAAAACTCGGGCCAGCACGCCACCTGGTTCGCCGCCCGCTCCGAGGACCCGGCCGAAAACATGGCCAAAGTACACCTCTATCCCGAGGAGTTTTATTTCCCGGCTGGTGGGGCCGCCGTCCACCACCTGGCCGCACCGGGGGACATCACGCTGGCCCGGCTCAGCCGGCTGGACGGCTCCTACCGCATGCAGGTAACGCTGGGGCGCTTCGAAACCTTCGACGACGAGACCAACGAGTCGCTCATGCGTCAGAGCACCTACGTATGGCCGCACGCCTTCACCCGCATGGACGCCCCGGCAGACGTCTTTTTGTCCCGCTTCGGGGCCAATCACATTCATGCCGTGCCGGGCGACGTGACGGGCGAGCTGGCGGCGATCTGCCGCTTCCTCCAAGTGGACCTCGAACGGCTCGACCAACCGATCGCGGCGTAAGCCTCGACACTGCAACAGAAGTTGACAAACCTGAGAAACCACCCAACCAACTGATACAAGGCCAGCCAACTAACACAAGGGGAGTTCCCATGGAAAAGGAAACGAAAGTATTGTCAGGAGCCCCGGTATCGCGCCGGGAGTTCCTGGCCGGCGCGGCCGCCACCGCCGCCGCTCTCTCATTGCCCTTCAACCGTCAAGTGAGGTCGGCAGTCCACCTGGCGCCGGCGAAAGGGGCGGCCGACGACGTCGTGACCGTCGCTCTGTACGCCACGGCCGCAGCGGCCAAGAACGCCGAAGCCTTCCTGGCCGGGTTTACCAAGCAGTTCGGGATCAAGCTCAACATCATCGGGATCCCGGCCAACAGCTGGGTGGGCCTCTTCCAGTCCGTTTCGACCCGCCTCGCCGGCGGCCAACCGCTCGACACGGCCTACATAGCCACCGAGGGCATGTTGCTGTTCGAGGAGCGCGGCGTACTCGACCCGCTCAACAGTTACATCGCCACCGACCAGGCCGCCGTCAACTCCTTCTATGCCGACCTCGACCCCCACATGCTGGCCAATTTCCGCCAACTGGACAACATAAAGGGCGATACGTACTTCTTGCCCATCGGTTACAACGTCATGTCGATGTGGATCAACAAGCCGGTGTTCAAAGAGTTCAACGTACCGATACCCAGCCCCGACTGGACATGGGACGAGTTCGAGGCGGCCGCCACCAAGATCGCCGACCCGCCCAACCGGTACGGGTTTGCCATCGGCACTCCCATCCCCGGGCCGTTCACCGATGTCTACCCGTGGGTCCTGACCAACGGCGGCAGCATCATGAGCCCGACGCAGTCCAGCTGCGTGGCCAACAACCCGGCCGCCATCGAAGCGGCGACGTTCATCAGGAGCCTGGTCACGAAGAAGCTGGTGAACGAGCCGGGTGGCGCATACAACGCGTTCACCGAAGCGGCCGGGCAAAAACTCGGCATGTTCGGGGCCGGGATCTGGCCCAACAATGGGGGCATACCGTTGCACCAGAGCGAGATCAACAGCCAGTTCGTGATCATCCCGTGGCCGAGGAAGACCAACCCGGCGACCCCGGTTGGCGTCGGGGGCTTCCCCATGTTCAAGACCTCTCAGGCCAAACCGGCTCTGTGGGAGTTCATCAAGTGGACCATTTCGGAAGATTTCCAGAGGGGCCCGGTGGTTTCGTTCGGTGGGGACATGCCCATCCGGAAGTCGGTGGCCACCGACCCTTCGTTCCTGAAGGAATGGCCCCCTGGGACGGACTACTTCACCAAGGAACTGGCCTATTCGACGATGATCGTCGGCGTCCCCAATGCCGGGGCGGTGGAAAACGAGATCAGCACTGTCTGGGAGCAGATCGTGAGCGGGGGCACCACCCCGGCGCAAGGTATGAAGACGATGCAGGACACCTGTAATTCCCTCATGACCCAGAAGGTATGAGCTCAGGGGGCTGGAGCGGGTTGGGCCGGGCCTCCGAGGGGGACACAGACCCTCGGGGGCGGCGCCCTCCGGTGGCGTCGGCCGGCAGCAACCCGTCTCAGGGGTACCCGGAGACAGAGCAAGAGCAGGAAGAGTCCCAGCGCGAAGCGACGCTCGGGGCGTTCGGCGCGGACAAGCTCAGCGAGCCGGTCAGCCTGGCCGGAACGGGTACCGGGTACGGAGCCGGGGGACGCGGTACCTCACTGATGAGGCGCTGGTGGGGCGGCAAGGTGGGCCGGCGGCAACCATTCGCCGGGTGGCTCCTTCTCAGCCCCGCCCTTTTGCTCTACCTGGCCTTCATCGGGATCCCGTTGGTGGGCATAGTAATAATTTCGTTCCTCCAGTGGGACCTGGTGTCCGCGCCCCACTTCGTCGGCTGGCAAAACTTTCGCGCTGTAGCCCACGACAACCAGTTGGGGCGGACGCTGCTCAATTCGTTCCTTTTCGACGTAATGACGACCACTGTGCACATCGTGCTGGGCCTGGGGCTGGCTCTGGGCGTGACCGCTGTGCGGTCCCGCGCCGTCCGTTACTGGACGCGCACCGCCATAGTGGCGCCCTTCCTCATGTCGGCCGGAGTGGTGGCCTTGATGTGGTCTTACTACCTGGCGGGCGACACGGGCCCGTTCAATTATTACTTGCGAAAGATCGGCCTCAACCCGCCGAACTGGCTGGCGTCGAGCTTCTGGTCACTTCCCGGGCTGGTGATCATCGATGTATGGGCGACGCTCGGGTTCACCTTCATTATCTTCCTTGTCGGCCTTCAGGGCATCCCGGCCGAGGTCCAGGAGGCGGCTTCTATTGACGGGGCCGGCACCTTCGACCGCTTCAGACGGATCACGCTGCCGCTGCTGTCGCCGGCCACCTTCCTGGCGTCGGTCACCGCTTTCATAGGCGCGTTCGAGATTTTCACCTGGCCGCTGATCGACACCAACGGGGGCCCTGGCATCGCCACGCAAACAATCGTGCTGTATATATACAAGGACGCCTTTCAGAACTACCAGTTCGGCTACAGCGCCGTACTGTCCCTCATCAACGTCTCGCTCTTAGTAAGTTTCCTCGTGGTAATGGCGCTGATCGCTAAACGGTGGGTGCATTATGAACGGGTTTGACATCAGCACCGCGCCGCCGGCGCAGCCGGAGTGCCGGGACCCAGAATGCCTGCAACAGGGGAGAGGTGAACAGTGGCTGCCACGATCGCTCTAGGCGGGACCAAGAGGTCCGAGGGCGGCACCCGCTTCTGGTCGAGAGGCCGGGTGGCGAGGTTCTTCATCTCCGTGCTTCTGGTGCTAGCCGGCGTCCTCATGCTGCTGCCGGTGGCCTGGGTAGTCGTCCAGTCGATCGAACCACCGGCCCAGCAGTTCAACCTGCCCCCGGTCTGGTTCCCGACCGACACGACACTGGACAGCTACCGGAGCCTTTTCTCCAATACGCCTTTCGGCCTCAACCTCTTGAACTC
>DATJUH010000185.1:0-29201 GCA_035502515.1 Acidimicrobiales bacterium | reverse complement strand
CGACTTCGACGGCAACCACCTGGAGTTCGTGCACAAGGCTTGGAACCCGGCGCGCTAGCCATAGCTACCCTGTGGCTCCTGCGCATCCTGGAAGAGCTCCCGCAAGCGCAAACGTTCCTGATGGCCATGACGGGCCGGCCCAGGGCACCCCCGAACGCGTTGACGATGTTTTGCGGCATCGGCCCCTTGTCTTCAGTGAGGGCTAGCCCCAACAACGCGGCCCTAGTTGCGGCGGTGAGGACC
Organism: Acidimicrobiales bacterium; assembly: GCA_035502515.1. Classification (GTDB taxonomy): domain Bacteria; phylum Actinomycetota; class Acidimicrobiia; order Acidimicrobiales; family Palsa-688; genus Fen-671. The sequence goes on along the minus strand of DATJUH010000185.1, from coordinate 28,958 downwards.
ACATGGGCGTCCACCACGTCAGAAGTCCCTGGGCGCGAGCAGCTGACCGTTACCGGCGACGGGCGTCAGGTGCTCCGTCACCGTCTGGAGTGAGGACATAGCCCCGGCCATAACTATCGTGACGCCAGCCACGAACGTCCTGCTGGCTTGCGGGGGCGGTGCCCCTTGCCAAGAACCGGGAGGTAGACTGCCTTGATGCGGTCCGTGTTCTCTCGTTCCTCGCGTCTGGTCAGTGTCCCTGCAGTCCTGCTGGCCACCCTCGTCTTGCTGTCGGCCACGGCTGAGGCGGCTAGTAGCGGGACTCCGAGAACGAGCTCTGTGCTCACTTCGGCCAAGAGAGCCATTGGAAAGCAGACCAGTGTCCACCTGGTGGTGACGTCCAGCTCCACTTCGACCTCGGTCCGAGAGCACCTAGAAGCCGACCTGGAGAAGACCAGCGGTGTCGAGACCATCTCGGAAGGCAGCGAGAAGGCCATCATCAAGGTGACTCCGAGCTACGCCTACTTATCGGGCAACTCGTCCGGGCTGGCCAAAATCTTCGGCCTTAGCTCAGCTCAGGTGCTCAAGGTCGGCACGGACTGGGTGTCCGTCAAAGCCGGCACGACGCAGTACAAGGACCTGGCCGCCTCGATGACGATTTCTTCAGTGGCGAGCGTCCTCCCGACCGCCAAGGGCACGAAGCTGTACACCCCCGTCCCCCCGGCCAAAAACCTGTACACCCTGAAGTGGGACACTGCCGCGACAAGCTCCGAGCCAGCTTGGGCTACCACTCTCACCCTCTCCGCTATCGGGGCCACGCTGCCGGTCCAGGAAACCTCGACGGGTTCGGGTGGAGCAAGCGAGAAAGTGGCTTTCTCCAAATGGGGCGAGCACATCCTGGTCAGCGCGCCGGCCGTCGGGTCGACCATCCCCTTTTCCAAGGTCTCGGGCTGAAAATACCGCGGGTGCCGGCGACCAATCAGGCACAGAACCGCACTTGACACCCACGTGCTCGGTGGGCTGAGCCAGTCACCTAACTGACGAGCGCCGGGTAGACGAGCCGCCGTAGTTCGCGGCCGAGGTCGCCCACGGCTCCGAGGACTTGGGTGAAGAACAGGACCGTGAGATGCTGCGCCGGGTCGACCCAGACTGGCTCCACAGGAAGTCTGAGCGGGCTCGGAACGTGCATGATGTGGTTCCATCGCTGCCCCGCGTCGTCACTGCGAGGACGTCAGTGGCGCCTCAGATGACCGCCAGAGGATCGATCATAGAACCCGTCGCCCCGCGGATTTTGAGAGGAAGAGCCACGAAAAGGAACTCGTGCACCTGGGCGGCGGCGATGACCTCAAGGTCGAGGCACTCCATGATGTAGATGCCCTCGTCGATCAGCAGGCGGACATGGACGGGTTGGGGGTTCGAGGGCGTGCCTGCATCACGCGTCGGCTGTACCTCGAAGGTCTCAGTATCGCTCCCCGTCGCGATAACGCGTCGCTCGATCAGCCACTCCGCCGCAGAGAGGTCGGGGCCGGGAGTCTTGTGAAGCGCCATCATCGCCCCGTCCGGCCACAGCCCCATGTACCCAGTGCGGACGAGCACGACGTTGCCTGGGCGAACCTCGGTGCCTTGTGCCTCGGCAACGGCCTTGAGTTCTTGAGCCGAAATGGGTTCTCCAGCGTCGAGGCATGACACGCCCCTGTGGCCAGCTACGTCGAGGAGGACCCCACGGGTAAAAACCGGCGGCAGCTCGGTGGCATCGCCGACCATGGGCCCGAAGTCACCGAGGTGCTCATCGGCGTTGGCGCCGCCGAACCAGTGGTCGTCCGGCCCGATCGTGATGTGCGCCAAAGCGTCGACGTGAGCGCCGGAATGTGTTGTCCCGCTCACGACTTCGGTCATGCAACCAAGGTGGGCCTCGTTGGGGACGGGGCTCCAGAGGTTGTCCCCCGCGCAGTGCAACCCGTGTGGGGTGCGGTAGCTGATCACCTGGAACGGAGGGTGGCCCGGAAAGAGTGGCATCCCGGGAAAGCGGGCGGCGGCGAGCGAGTATGTCTTCCCGAGCCGGACGAGCTGAGCTGCGTCGACGACCGCTCGGTTGATGGTCGTGTTGCCTGCCGGCTGGAGGGTTTCCGTCACGGTTCGCTCCGGCGCGGCGGTATTGCCGACGCCGGAAGTGGACCGCCATATGTCGGCGGGTATGGACAGCGTGACCCCGTCACTTTTCTCTTAGGTCGCTTCACTAGTAACCTCCCCTCTCGGGAGCCCTGCCACCAGACCGCCGTACTTTTCTACGTGTGCCCGCATCGTGCGCCCGGCCAACTCGGGGTCGGCGCTGCGCAAAGCGTCAAGGATCGGCAGATGGTCCTCGGCGATCGTCTTGAGCTCGAGTGGCAGTTTGAGGTAGGTCACGAGTGCCCTGATCTCGAAGTGCATCGAGTGCCAGATCCCGAGCAGCAGCGAGTTACCGGAGTACTCGAATATCAACTCGTGGAACCGGTAATCGTGGAGGTTCTCGTCGTGCGCGTCGCCGCGCCGCGCCGCGCTCGACATGGCCGCGATCTCGTCGCTCAAGCGCAGGAGGTGATCTTCGGTGACCTTTGACGCGGCGAACCGACCGGCGACCTCCTCGAGGGCGGCGCGCACGGGGTACATCTCCACCAGTTCGCCAAGGGAGACCAAACGGACGCGGGCGCCCTGGTGCGGCTTCGACTCGAGAAATCGCATGGCCTCGAGTTCCCGCAACGCTTCGCGAACCGGTGCCTGGCTGACCCCGAACTCGTTCATGAGCTCGACTTCGGTGATCCGCGTCCCCGGCGGGTATATTCCGCTGATGATGCGGCGGAGGACGTGCTCCTTCAGCTGCTCTCGCAACCCCTGGCGGTTCAGCTGTGCCGACACCGTTCTTACTCCTTTTGCTCCAGGTGTGCTCCGGTGCCTCCCACTAGGAGAGCCCCGCTCGACCCGCAGTCCTGTTGCCTGCCAAATCTTCGATTCTCGATAACCTAGCAGCGCCACTCCGGCGGTGGCAAGGATTGTGCTTTGCGGCCGCGGCCCCCGCTTTGGGCGCGCCAAAATGCCCAGCTAGACCCTGGTGGGGAAGGATTGGCCGCCAAGCCCGGGGGACCATGTAGCCGCGCTACGGGCGATCGAAGCGACGCGAATGTCCCGGGGACCATCCCGGCTCTAGGCGGCAAATTCTCGATAATCTACTTTCGTTGACTTGGTCCGGCGCGCCCGGCACGACAAGGAGGCAGTGGGCATGCAACTGCGCAACCTCGGGCATACGGGGATTACCTGGCCCTTCACACCAGCTGGGGCGAAGCAGGCGATTAGAGAGGTCGCCGACCTCAACTATTCCGGGATCGAGCTATTTGGCTTTGTCATCGATGCCTATCCGGGTGGCACCGAGGCGGTGCGCGCCGATCTCGAGGAGGCGGGCCTAGGGCTTGCCGCCGCCTATTGCCCCGTGTCGCTCGTCGAGCCGTCAGAGCGGGACACGGACTTAGCCTCGATGGAGCGCTGGGCGGCTCAGGTCGCCCAGCTCGGAGGTGAGGTCGTAGTCGTGGGGCCGTCTCCGCGGCGCCGGGACCATTACGACGCGGACGATTACCGGCACGTCTGCTCAATGCTCAACGAGATCGCCAAACGCTGCCTAGCCCTCGGCGTCACCGCCTGTTTTCATCCCCACACGGGCACGCCCGTGGAGAGCCGCCAAGAGATCGCCCAGGTGATGGACAATGTCGACGCCGGGGTCGTGCGGATGGCTCCGGACACTGGCCAGATCGCTAAAGGCGGTGCCGACCCGGTCGAAGTGGTGGGGACATACGCGTCTCTCATCCGCCACATCCACTTGAAGGACTATGTGGGGGGCACTCCGGTCGTCGCCGAGGGCAAAGAGGTCGACCGTACGGGTTGGCTCGACTACGTGCCGCTTGGCCGGGGCGTCGTCGACGTTGCCGCGATCATCAAGTCGCTCGGCCGGGAGTACCCGGGCTGGTGGATGGTCGAACTGGACGGGACCGACGCCTCACCAGAGCCTGCACGCATGTCGGCAGCCACGAGCAAGCAGTACCTCGAGGCCCTTTAGCAAATCTTTGGACGCGCTCGACCCCGGGACGGCGCACGCGGTCGCCTCGGCGGCCAACGCGGTCTGGATATGGATTAGTTGGCAACTGCGTGGCAGCGGCCGTGTGGCGTTCCCCGGTCCAATGCGCCGAGTCAACGAAAGTAGATTATCGAGAATAAGCTCAGCAAAAAGCAGGGCCCCAGCCCCGGTCGGCTCGCCGGACTTCGGCCGTCTCGCGATGCCAAAGGCACGTGACCTCAGTTGGTCACAGTCGCGAGTGGTGCTACCTGGGCTTGAGCGATTAAACGCGTCGGTCTTACAGGTTGGCGGGCGACCGAAAGGGCTTTGGGTCTCAGTTGGTTGCCGCGAACCGCTTGCTACTTTGAGACCTCCCTGCTAGGTTATCGAGAATCGAAGATAGAGGCACAGAGAACCTGCGGGTGACTGCGGGTGGAGCGGTGTGCTCAGGGGGAGGGTATGAGGCTCGAGGGCAAGGTTGGCGTCGTTACCGGTGGCAGCCGTGGCATCGGGCGGTCTGTGGCACTGGCGTTCGCCGAAGAAGGGGCCGACGTCGTAGTCAATTACGTCAGCCGCCCTGATGAGGCACGTGCCGTCGGGGAAGCGATCCGAAAGATGGGCCGGCGGGCAATAGAGGTCAAGGCCGATGTTTCCCGACGCAAGGAGGTCGAGCATCTCTTTGCAGCCAGTTGGGAGCACCTTGGCTCCGTCGACGTCCTCGTCAACAACGCCGGCATCGAGACCATCGTGCCGGTCATGGACCTCACAGATGAGCAGTGGCGGCGGGTCAACGAAGTGAACCTTTACGGTACCTGGCTGTGCTCGCAGGTCTTCGCCCGCAGGCTGGTCGACGAGCGTCGCCCGGGGGCGATAGTGAACATGGGCTCGATCCAAGCCGGTCTCGCCCTCCCCGGGCGGACCCACTACGCCCCGACCAAGCGCGGGGTCGAGGCGCTCACCGAGAACCTGGCCTCCGAGCTGGCTGAGCACGCCATACGTGTCAACTGCGTTCACCCGGGCGTGATCGAGACGGACATGACGCAATGGGTCATCGGCAACCCGGAGGTGCTACCCGTGGTTCTGGCAAAGATCCCGCTAGGGCGCCAAGGACAGCCTGAAGAGGTGGCACCGATCACGGTGTTGCTGGCCTCGGACGACGCGTCCTACATCACGGGGCAGCACATCTACGTGGACGGCGGGATGCGGATCGTGTGAACACGACGACGAGCCGTGCCGGGCATTCGACGGTGTAGCCCAGCCGGAGGTTGATCGAAGTATTCGGCAGCGAGAGCGAAGGAGAAACGGTGACAGTACTGGTCGCACGGGACGATCAAATAACCGCCGAGGCCATCTCGTCGATGCGCGTCGGTTACACAGCCGCCATGTACGCGGTCCCTGACGAGGTTCCCGAGGAGGGACGTGGCGAGTGGCAGTTGCGGCGGGCGGCCGAGCTCGGCTGCACCGCACTACAGCTGCCCCCGCGAGACGTACCGTCGGACGCCGGGCATAGGGACGCCTTGGGGGAGTTGGCGGCCGAGCTCGACATCGAGCTCGAGGGGAACGCCCCGTTGTTTACCCCGCTCGGGACTGACCCGGCGAAGAACGGGCCAGAGCTCCAAGAGCGGCTCGAGGCCGCCAAGGGCCTCGGCATGACCGTCGTCCGAGCCGGGTACGGCCGGCTCAACCTTGAAACGAGCCGGTACGCGAAGGGGAAAGATGCGGCGAGAGCACAGCTCGAGCACATCACCAACTGTCTGGGTTTCGCCGCCAAAGTGGCAGCTGATGTCGGCCTTTACGTGGCGATCGAGAACCACTGCGACTTCACGGGCCGGGAGGTGGCGGGCGTGCTGGCGGACGTCGGCTCCGAGTGGGTCGGCGCCGCCGTCGACACGGCTAACGGTTTCACCGTCTTTTGCGATCCAAACGACGACGTCGAGGCGCTCGCTCCCTTCGCCTTTACGACGCACATGAAGGACATGCACATGGAGGCCAGCCCTATGCGAGGGCTCATCCCGCTCGTCCCTCGCGGGTGCCGTCTCGGCGAGGGCCATGTCGACCAGCGGCGGGCGGTGCAGCTCTTCGCGCAGCGCAGCCCGCATGCCAACGGGTTGCACCTCATCGTCGAGGCCGGCTGGGAGACGTTCGACCCGGCCGGACCGGGAGCGATCGAGCTGAAGCGTTCCCTGCTCGAAGACGGCGTGCGCTACCTGAACGAGCTTGTCGCGGATCTCGGAGGCAAGCGGTGATAGCCAAGATCCTCGTTACCGGCGGCAGTGGGCGTCTGGGCGGCTACACCACCCCGCGGCTCCTGGAAGAAGGCCACGAAGTGACCGACTTCGATGTCGTCGACCACCCTCCTGTCACCGGGACGCGAGCGGCCTTTATCAAAGGTGACCTGACCTCGCTCGAGGACTGTTTGCGGGCGCTGACCTACTCCGAGGCCGACACCATCGTTCACCTGGGGGCGCTGCCCGGCCCCCGTGAAATGATCAAGGGTCGTGCGCGCTGGCGCACTGTCCAGGTTGCCCCAGAGGACGAGACGATGCGCGTCAACACGATGGGAACGTACTATCTCCTCGACGCAGCCCGCCGCCTTGGTTCGGTGAAAAAGGTCGTCTTCGCCTCGAGCTTTTACACCCTGGGCCTCGGCAACCGCATCGGCGACGACCCCTTTGTCGTCGAGTACCTCCCCATCGACGAGGAGCACCCGCTCCGGCCGGAGGATTCGTACGGGCTCTCCAAGGTATTTGGTGAGGAACTGTTGCGCGCCTACGGCCGGGCGTACGGGATTACCGCGGTGGCCTTCCGCCTGATGGGCGTGCACTACCCGGACAACCCGAACAGCCTGCACAAGTTCGGGGTGACGCCGGACTCCGACCCCGGCCATGTCGGAGGCCCGGTCGTGACGACCTACCAGTACGTCGATGCCCGCGACGTTGCCAACGCCATCGTTTTGGCCATAAACGCCAATGGGCTTGACCCTTTCGAGGCGTTCTACTTGTCGACCGACACCGTCTATACCGAGCCGACGAGGAGCCTCGTGGCCCGGGTATGGCCGGATCTCGACGAGATGGCAGCAGGCATCCCGGGAACAGAGGGGATTATCACTGACGCCAAGGCGCGCAAAAAGCTCGGTTACGAACCAAAGTACTCGTGGCGAGAAGGGGGGTGACACTTGGGTGTATGGCAGCCGGTGCCCAGGCCCGTCAATAGGCCGGGCGCTGGCGTGGGGATGTTGTTACCCGATGTTCAGTGAAGCTATGGAAAGACAAGGAGCAGAAAGCGATGGAATCAGGGCCCATCTCACGTCGACAATTCCTCACTGGCGCCACCGCTGGGGCGGCGGTGCTGCTCAGTGGCACTCGCGGGCTCAGTAGCGCGCTCCACGGAAACCTGGCCCGGCTCGGGGGATCGCAGGCCTCCGGGGGCACCGCCCAGGTGTGGGTGGCCAGCGAGGCCGAAAACCCCGCCATCCAGACGGCCATCAACACATTCAACAAGACAAGCGACGTCAAACTGGAGCTCGTGATCGTGCCCGCGACGACAAGCATGAACACCAAGGTGCGCGTCGCCATCAAGACATCCAAGCGGCCGAACATGTTCTTCAACTGGGCGGGCGGCAGCATCCAGCCTTATGTCCAGGACGGCCTGCTTGTCGACCTGACCTCGTCTCTCGACGCCAAGCCGTCGGTGAAGAACTCCTTCCTTCCTTCGGTTCTCGGCGCCGCGGAGATCAACAACCAGTTTTACGGCATCCCGGTCAAGGGCATCCAGCCGGTGGTGTTCTTCTACAACAAAACGATGTTCAAGGACTACAAGGTTTCCCCCCCGAGCACATGGGACGAGTTGCTCAGCGCCATCAAGGTGTTCAACTCCAACAACATCACTCCAATCCTCCTGCCCGGTGCGACGAACTGGTGCACGCTCATGTACCTCGAGTACATCAGTGCCCGGCTCGGCCCCTACAACGTCTTCGAGGACTTGCTGTCAAACAACCCGAAGTCGTGGGAGAACCCCGTCATCCTGAAGACCTTGCAGTATTGCGTCGACCTTGTAAATGCGAACGCCTTCGGGAGCACCTTCAAGACATTGAACTACAGCGACGGCGTGGCCGATGCCCTCTTCGCGAAGGGCAAGGGCGCGATGATGCTGATGGGGACGTGGGACTACGGCACACAGGTGACGACGTACCACGACTTCGCCGTAAACGACATCGGCTGGATGACGTTCCCGACGATCCCCGGCGGGACAGGCAACCCGGCGGCCGTGGCCGGCAACCCGTCGAACTGGCTGAGCGTCGTCAAGACGACCCCCGATGTCGACCAGGCATGCGTTGACTTCCTGATGACCCAAATGAACAGCTCCACCTTCGTCCACAACCTCATCGCCGTCGGGGACGTCCCGGCGATCGAAGGCATCGAGGACGAGCTGAAGAAGGCCCCGAACGCTGCGTTTGCCATCGGCACGTACAACCTGGTGAAGAACGCGCCGTCTTTCGAGCTGTCATGGGACCAGGCCGTCTCTCAGTCCTACGGTCCGGAACTCGACACGGCTATACAGCAGGTCTTCTTCAAGCAGATCTCGCCGCAGCAGTTCGTCGACAAAATGATGAAATACGCGTCGGAAGCTTCCTGAGACCGTGGCGACGGCGACCGGCTCTCTTCGGACGAAACCGGGCCGTCGTGCTCGGGCGGCTGACACGAGCAGCCGCCCGGGCGCGTGGTGGTGCGCCCCGGCGATCATCTACTTCGGCATCTTCGCCCTCGCGCCGATGGGGCTGGTCTTCTATCTCTCATTTACAAGTTGGAACGACGTCAACCCGATCAAATGGATAGGCCTCGGCAACTGGCGCCGGCTAATCGACGACGCCCAGGTCCGCTCGTCGTTGTGGATCTCGATCCAGTACACGATCGGTACGTGGGTGGTGCAGACCGCCATCGCCATGTCGATCGGTGTGTGGGCGGCCGGGCGTCAACGTTTCCGTGCCGTGCTCTCCTCCATCTTCTTCCTCCCGCTGTTGTTTTCCTCGGCCGCCATCGCCGTGGTCTGGGTGGTGCTACTCGACCCGAACTTCGGCATTGTCGGATGGCTGGGCTCGAAGTTCGGTTTCGCCGGAGTCGATCCCCTCGGCTCGCCACGAGGGGCATTGCTGATGATCGTTCTTGTCAGCGCCTGGCAGTTCATCCCTTTCCACACCTTGCTCTACCAGGGAGCGGCGCGCGGCATCCCTACGGTCCTCTACGACATGGCCGCACTTGACGGTTGCAATGGCGCCAGCAGGTTCTGGCACGTCACGTTGCCACATCTGCGCAACACCATCGTCACGTCGTCGGTCATCATCATAGTGGGCTCGCTGACAGCGTTTGACACGGTGCTGATCCTGACGAACGGCGGGCCGGGGACGGCGACCTACACCCTGCCGTTTTACATGTACACCGTCGGTTTCTCGAACAGCCAGCTGGGTTACGGGTCGGCGATCGCCATGGTGGTCGTCGTGATGGCCACCGCCATCTCGCTCATCCTCGTCCGCGTCACCGGCTACGCCCGCATGCGGAGCACGTTGGAAGGTATGTAAGCATGGCTATCGTCGCAGAGCCAGTGAGTGGCCGGGTGACGGGGGCGGAGGCGGCTGGCTCGGGCCCAAGGGCGCACCGTCGCAGTTTCTTGGGCAGCGTCGTCTCCGGACGCAGCCGGCCGAATGTGATCGGTGGCGTGCTGGCCCTTGTCTGGCTGGTGGTCGTAGCCATCCCGATCTTTATGATCATCAAGTACAGCTTCGAGCCCCAAGGGCAATACCTGAGCGGTGGGCCTCTCTCGCTGCCGACCCCACTTGTCGGTGGCAACTACAGCTACATGTTCCACGCCGGGTTCGGTCGCTACTTCCTGAACAGCGTGATAGTGACCGTGGGCACCGTGGTCCTCGTGGTGCTGTTTGCCCTGCCCGCCGCGTACGGGATCGTACGTTCACGCAGTCGTTTCGTCGGGCGCACCTTCCGCTTGTTCCTCTTCGGGCTGGCTATCCCGGCCCAGGCAACCATTATCCCGGTCTACCTCATCATCGTGAAGGCCAACCTCTACGACACCCTTTACGCGGTCATCCTGCCGACGGCGGCGTTCGGCCTGCCGCTGTCGATCCTGGTGCTCGTCGGAGCCCTTCGGGACGTGCCGCTCGAAACCTACGAAGCCATGTCGCTTGATGGGGCCACTGCTAGGCGGATCCTCTTCAGCCTGGTCATCCCTTATAGCCGGACGGCCATAATCACCGTGGTGATCTTCTCCGCTCTCGGAGGGTGGAACGGCTTTATCTTCCCGCTTATCCTCACCCAGTCGGCCTCTGACCGGGTGCTCCCCCTCGCCCTCTACTCCTTCCAGGGGCAGTACACGACGAACGTCCCTGGCTTGATGGCGGCTGTCACGCTCTCGGCCGTGCCCGTCTTCCTCCTCTATCTTTTCGGCCGCCGCTGGCTGATAAGTGGCTTCGTTGGCCTCGGCGGCCGTTAGGCGGCCCCGATGCCGACCTCGACTTCCTATGATGAGCGAGGCGGAGCTAGCCGCCCCCAGCGAAGCCGTGAGCCACCTACCACGAGGGAACGGGTGCTGGCCAACGAACGGCCCGGCTGGTTCATCCGCCGGGGGTGCCACTCTACGAACCTCGACCGCTGGCGGGCATGGCTCGACTAGGCCGACCACTGGCTCCCTCAAAGGAGGCTTGTGTCGCGATGATCGCCTCGCTCGAGACGGTCGTTGCTGGGCCGATCTGGTCGTACTTGGGCCGAGGGGAGAGACTAGCCAACGAAGGAAGCCAAACTTGTGTACGTTCAACTTGGGAGGTCAGCTTTTGCTGAACGGTTGGGCGAACTCCCGTTTGCCGGCGGCGTAGACCGCCAACCCTGACCAGACGGGCCGACGGCACTGGATAGCAGGCCGATCCCGCTGAGTTTGCCGGTGCCGTGGTCAATTCTTCAGAACTGGGGCGTTTAACTGGCCTTATAGCTATGTTTTCGTACCCAAAACTAAAAACGCGCCCCAGATTAACGGGAGGCTCCGTGTTTGCCGCCGCCTACGCCGGTCCGTCTATGCCGAGCGAGACCGACCCAGAACCTGCCCGTGAAGCTCTTCGCTCCGTTACGGGCCACGAGCGCGAAGGCCACATGGCGCTCGATGGCGGTCGTGTTTGCTCCGATGGTTACGTGCGCCGTGAAAGTCGTCCGGCAAGGACGGGTATTGGAGGCAAAGACGACGGCGAAGTCCTGACGGCTAAGGAGTTCCAACTGGCAAGTGGCCGCGTCCCTCAACCGCGCTTTGAGGGTCACTCGCCCTCCGGCGGCTCCGACCACCACGGGCGTGGGGTAGGCATTGAGGATAAGTGGTTGGACCGCTTTTGGAGCTAAGACCACGGGGACCTTAGTGAGGGCTTTGCCAAAGAACGGCAGAACAGTCCCCAGTGCAAAGTCATCCACCGGGACGGTATACACGAGCATCGCCACCACTGGCCCCTTGCGCGCCAGGAGGACGACGAAACCCCAACCGATCTGATCAGTCGCGAACCAGGCGGCTGAAGCGTTACCGAAGCGGCCGAGGTTGAGCAGGTCGATCTGTGTGTCGAGGCCGGTGGACGACAGAAACTCATGGCAACTACTGAGCAAAGCGTTGGTGCCGGCCCAGGCCTTTTGAGCGTCCCCGGACGAAGGCCAGGAGAACAGGACTTCGGTGGCAAAGGCTGACCCATCGAAATACTCGTAGTTCGCCCCACCCCAAGAGCCCGGCTGTCGCGCCAGGAGGTCCTGGACCGGCGACCAGCACCCCTGGGCGACCGAATTACTGAGGGGATAGGTGGCCCACCCCACCGGCATGTCCGATACCGTAAGCAGCCAAGGATGGACGTCCGAACTGGCAGACGCGCTGGCCGGTAGGCCCAAAAGCGCAATCAGCAGTGTCAAAAGTGCGGCAGCGGGCCTGGCCAGCCTTGTCACCTATAACGATCTCCTTGCTCGGCGCCGCCGCTCGCTGCCGAGCGTAGCAGTCGCCTTACTCTGCTGGCGCGGGTTGAAGGCGAACTTCTGGGAACTCGCGCTGGAGCCGCCGGGACAGCTCCCTTCGCGACGCTCAGCGTCAGACAGCTTGGGTTTGGTCTTGGTATCGGCGCCGGTAGCGGCTGGGGGGATGTCGCGGATGCGGGTGAGCGCTTTGGACAAGGCGAACTCCGAGTTGTACCCGACTCGCCTGGCGATGGATTCGATTGGGCGGTCGGTACCGAGCAGTTCGCGCGTAGCGAGGTCCATCCGCCACGCCGAGGTCCCGTCGCGTCCGGGGTCGGCGGTGCCGGCGACAGTGCCGCGCCCGCCGGCGACCGACAGAACGTCCGCAACTACATCCGGCTTGGGCGCGTTGGTGATCCAAATGGGCAGGCTGACCGGATTACTGAGACGATCAGACATGGATTTGGCGATTGCGGCATGGACTGGCGACGCTGTGGTGCGTACGGTGAGACCGAACGATCGCTAGCGGAGGAGACAAACCGAGGCTGGGCACTGCGCGTCCAAGGCGATGACTCAGTCGCTGCGAGCTGAGTTGAAAGGCGGTGACATAGCCGTGATCGGGTCCTACCGGGGGGCCTCGACACCGACATGGTTGCCGGGGTCGAGGTGATCAAAGCTTCCCCCGAGGAGGTGGCAGCACGGATTGTCAAGGGCGTGGAAGCTGACGAGACGATCATTTGGCCCGATCCCACCTTTACGGGCGCGGGCGCGGCCTACGTGGGGAACCCGATCTCCCTTGGAGAAATGTTGGCACGGCAGACCTGACTAAGCCGTCGATGGGCCGGTTACGTGAAAGCGGGCAGAGTGGGCTAACGGCACGAGGGAGCAGAGGATGGAGAAAATCACAGGTAATAGTCGTCCAACGTCCAACGTAGGCGATGTAGTGGCCTTTGGATCGTATAAATGGCGGGTACTTGACGTGATCAGCAGCACGGCATTAGTAATAACGGAAGGCATAACAATAGAAGAGACACACCCGTACAATAAGGGACAACGCAAAGACGTTACGTGGGAACAATGTACCCTTCGAGCCTATTTGAACGAGGCCTTTTATCTTCGCTTCGCTGATGCGGACCGAACGCGGGTACTCGAAACCGAAGTAAATAACGAGGATAATCCATGGTTTGGGACAGAGAGTGGAAACAACACAAGAGACAAAATATTCCTGCTAAGCATAGAGGAGGTCGTCAGATATTTCGGTGACAGCGGCCAGTTGCGGGACAAGAACCCCAGTAGTAAGTACTTTATAAACGACCGGTTCAAGGCCAAGAGGATAGCCAAACATGCCGGAAGGGCTTCGTGGTGGTGGCTTCGGTCACCCGGTTTGAACGGCGGCATCGCTGCCTACGTCGGTAGCGGCGGGAGCGTGAACGTCAGCGGCCACCGTGTCGGCAACTATGGCGGTGCTGTCCGGCCCGCGTTATTACTGAACCTGGCGTCATAACATGCCCGAGTATCAATGGAAACCAGGCTGCCGTGGATGGAGCCTGGTAGGGCCGGTTACAATCACGCCGTGCGGCACGTAGCCATTGTTACCGGGGCCAACCATGGCATTGGTGCAGCAACGGCTAAGCGGCTGTCCGGCAACGACGTCTCCGTGGTCGTGACCGGCTGGCGAGCGCCCGTTGACGACAATACCGCCACGCCGGCGCAGTACAACATCAACCGGCGACGCGCCACCGGTGAGACGGCGGCCGAGATTGGCCGTGAAGGAGGTAATGCGGCTGCCATCGAGGCTGATCTGCTTCATCCAGAATCTGCAACCCGGATCTTCGATTTTGCCGAAGCGACCTTCGGCGCCGTCGACATTTTGGTGAACAACGCCACCGGCTGGGTATGTGGCGATTCCTTCATGCCCGGGCGCCGCGACGGTGCGGGCCGCACAATGGCCGCCCTCACCGCTGACGTCTTCGACCGGACCTTTGGCGTCGACGCCCGGGCTTCGGCTCTGCTCATGGCTGAGTTCAGCCGCAGGTTCCTGGCTCGGGGCGCCCGCTGGGGACGGATCGTGTCCCTCACATCGGGAGGTGGGCAAGGGTTCCCGGGCGAAGTTACTTACGGCGCGGCCAAGGCGGCTCTGGAAAATTACACCATGTCGGCCGCCACCGAGCTCAGCAAACACGGGGTCACGGCCAACGTTGTACACCCACCCGTCACTGATACAGGGTGGGTCAACGACGAACTGAGGGCGCACATAGCCTCTGACCCCCATCTCGTCCATGTGGCCGAACCAGACGACGTGGCCAAGGTGGTTGCTTGGCTGTGCTCCGACGATGCTTGGCTGGTCACGGGCACCAGGGTCCTACTTCGCTAAGCGCAGAATAGAGGCGAGCCCACGGGACTGGCCCCCGCCGCTCAGTTTGGTTGGGCTGCCCGACGCGTGTTGTAGAGGCGAAGAGCCCACAAGTACGACACAGCTGCGATGCCCACGCTCCACGCGATCGCGGCGATGGCGTGGTCACCGACGGCGCCGCCTGTGAGGAGCCCGCGCACGGTGTCGGCGACGGGTGTGAGCGGCTGGTACTCGGCGAACTGGCGTAGCCCTGCCGGCAGGGTGGCGGTGAGGACGAACCCGCTGCCGAAAAAGCACAGAAGGAAAAGGATCATCGGGGTGTTGCTGGCCGTCTCGACGCTCTTGGCGGCCAGCCCGAGCGCCACCGCCAGCCAGATCAGCGCGAAGGCGAACAGGGCCAGGATCCCGATGGCTGCCAGCCATTCGAGTAGGCCCGCGCTGGCGCGGAACCCCAGACCGACGGCGACACCGATGAGGATGGCGATGCCGGCCAAGGTTTGGATGAGGCTTCCGAGCACGTGCCCGGTGAGGACCGAGGCGCGGGCAATGGCCATGGTGCGGAACCGGTCGATTATGCCGCCGGTCATGTCCATGGCGACCATGATCGAGGTGCCCTGCACGGCGGAGGCCACGGTGATCAGCAGCAGCCCGGGGAGCACATAGTTCAAATAGGCGTGGCGCCCCAGGTGGGGGCCGAGGCCGGCCCCGAGCTGGCCACCGAAAACGTAAACGAACAACAGCAACAACACGATCGGCATGCCGACCAGCATCAAAGTCAGCGACGGGTACCGCAGCTGGTGCTTGAGGTTGCGCCGCAGCATGACCCGCGAGTCGCTGAGGGTGTAGGCGAGGGTGCTCATCGTTGCGCAGCTCCTAGTGGTGCGGGGTCCTCATCGGGCCGGTTATTGGCATGACTTTCAGCGACGTGACTGCCGGTGACGGCGAAGAACACGTCGTCCAGGTCCGGGGTGTGGATCGACAGGCGCTGGACGGCGATACGGGCTTCGTGCAGCTCGTCGAGCATTTCACGCAGAGAGTCCACAGACCCGTCTGCGGGGACCTGCAGGACCAACTGGTCGGGGTCAGGAGCGGCCGCCGGGAGTAGCCCGGCGGCCGAGCGCAGCAGTTCGGCCCCAGCGAAGTGGAGCCGGAAGTGACCGCCGGGTATCCGGCTCTTCAGCTCCGCAGGCGTTCCTTCGGCGACGATCCGGCCCTGGTCAAGCACCGCGATCCTGTCGGCCAGCTGGTCCGCCTCGTCGAGGTACTGGGTGGTCAGCAGTATGGTGGCCCCACCCGAGACGAGCTGGCGGACGATCTCCCACATGGTGAGGCGGCTGCGCGGATCGAGGCCGGCGGTGGGCTCATCGAGGAAGATCACCCGGGGCCTACCGACAAGGGTCATGGCCAAGTCGAGGCGCCGTCGCATCCCGCCCGAGTAGACCGACAGCGGTTTGTTGGCGGCGTTGGTAAGGTCGAACTGCTCCAACAGCTCGACCACTCGGCGCTGCCCGGCCTCGCGACCAAGGTGGCGAAGGTCGGCCATCAAGCGCAAGTTCTCGGCCCCGGTGAGCAAGTTGTCCACCGCCGAGAATTGCCCGGTAACCCCGATGACGGCTCGCACATCGTCAGGGTCGGCGGCCACGTCGTGGCCGGCTATGTGCATCGAGCCGGAGTCGGCCGGGATCAGGGTCGAGAGGATGCGGACAATCGTGGTCTTGCCGGCCCCGTTTGGGCCCAGTAGGGCCAGGACCGAGCCCTCCTGGGCAGTTAGGTTGACCTTGTCGAGTACTAGGTGGTCACCGAACGACTTGCACACGTCCCTGGCCACAATCCCTGGCGTGTTGGTCTGACCTGTCATCGTGCTCCTCCTTCCCGGTGAGAGCCGGTCGCCTCACGGAGCTCGCCGGCGGCTCGCAGCGCCTCCCGACGCTCCTTCCACTCCTTTTCCAGCAGGGGAAGCCGCTCCACCAGGAAGTCGGCGAACGCGGCCCACTCCACCAAGATCGCTCGCCGTTCGGGAGGGGCATCGGACAGCAGGCGTAGACCCTCTCGGGCCAGGTCGCCCTGCTCCTGGTATTCGGTCATATCGAAGCCCATGGCATTGGGCGACGACATGTCGATGCGCACCCGGTCCATCCGCTCGCCTGCCGCCCGGGACCGCTGGATGAGCCGAAGGCTCTCCAGCGTGTTGACCGCACTGGTGATAGCGCTCCGGCTGGCCAGCAGGGCGTCAGCTAGCTCGCCAATGGTCTGCTCCCGGGGGTCGCAGACCGCCAGGTACCCGATCAGCCGGCCGACCATTGGGGCCATTCCGAACCGGCGGGCGTAGAACCGGCCGGTGTGGTCGGCGAATGTGATCTCCTCGTCAGTGGGCATGCTGACACTATACACACAATTTTCTGAGATCACACAAATTTATGTTATTTCAGAAAAAGGTGGCCGAACTTGGATCCAATCGCGCGCCCCAGCGGCGCCGGGGGTCGGATAGTCAGCCTTGGAGCACGACGGCCGCTGCCTGTCCTGCATGATGAGGAGTCCTGCATGATGAGGAGCAGGGGCACCTGGCGGGCCTGGTCGGGCTCTTCTGCGGGGCCGATAACCCCCGCCTTTACGACCAAATGCGCCTGTCCTGATCCCGGTACCGATAGCAAGGGAGAGGGGGTTCTCGACCGCCCGGTCGGATAAGGCGGTCGTCACGACGAGAACCGGCACGAGGCGACGCTCCTCCTACAATCTGCAGATGCACGCGACGATCCGGGCCGGAACGGCCGGCGACCTCGATGCTGTCCTCAGACTGTGGCGTCTAGCGGAGGTGGAGCCGAGCCATACGGACAACCTTGGGAGTCTCCAGCAGTTGGTGGCTTTCGATCCCGGGGCACTTCTGGTCGCCGAGGCCGGCGATGCCCTCGTGGGATCGGTCATTGCCGGCTGGGACGGCTGGAGAGGGTCGATCTACCGGCTGGCTGTCGCACCTGACCATCGCCGTCGCGGTCTTGCCGGGGAACTCGTGGACGCCGCCGCCGCCCGGCTCCGGGCCGCCGGCGCGACTCGGCTCCAAGCCATCGTGGTCCAAAACGATGACGGCGCCATAGGGTTCTGGAACGCCAGCGGTTGGGACCGTCAAGGTCAGCGTGTGCGGTTCGTCAAGGGATAGTCGAGCCACAGCTCTGCGAAAGTCGAACCGGTTTCGGACGGCCCTATTTGGCTGGTCTCACATCACGCAGGTAAGGAGAACGGATTCGTGAAGGTCGATAAGGTCAAGATCGGTCTCGTCGGACTGGGGTTGGTCTCTTCATCTCATATCAAGGGTTACCTGTCCCATCCCCTTGCGGACGTGGTCGCCGTGTGCGATTTGGACGAAGATCGAGCCCGCCGAGTGGCGGGGCAGTTCGATATCCCGCAGTACTACACGTCGTTTGACGAGATGCTTACGAATACTGACATCAACACGATAGATATCATGACCCCAACGTACCTGCATAAGCCGATGGCCGTCACCGCGGCGAGGGCGGGCAAACACATCCACTGCGAAAAGCCCCTCGCCCTCACCCTGGCGGAGGGCGAAGAGATCTGCAATGAGGCTGAGAACCACAACGTTACGCTCGCGGTCGACGAAAGCTACCTGTTCATGGCGACAATCGTCAAAGCACGCCAACTCATTGATGCCGGCGAGATCGGCAAGCCGCAACAGATCAGGCAGCGCTTCGGAGCGTGGATAGAGCGTCCGGGAGTTCTCGAGGCGGTCCATGGTGAAGCTGCCGGTTCTGAGCAGTGGCGCGGGGACTCAGCTAAAGCTGGCGGCAACGGTTTTCCCTGGCAGTTCGACCACAATATTCACTTTTTCGCCACTGCGCAGTACTTGATGAACGCTTCTCCCGTTAAGACGGTGTATTCCGTGAAGGCAGACAATTCCTGGTTGCGCAGTAACGTGCAAGTGGGGAGTGGCGACGACGCCCCGGACAACCTCTACAATGTCAATACCGCGGATGACTTCCCGCTCATGACGTGGACGTACGAGGACCCGGCTTGCCAGGGGGTCTGGATGCGGGCCGAGCATCTCAACGGGAAGTACGACTACATGACCGGCTTTTCCGTGACTGTCGTCGGTGAAAAGGGCCTCATCGAGCTGCTGGGTGAGGGTGGGGGAGGCCTGCAGTGGGATGGCCAACCCGTTCATTTGGTGCTGCACCGCGACGGAAAAGACCCCGAGACGTTCAGGTTTGACGACGAGGGTGCCGACGACGTGTGGCAGTCAGAAGTCTCGTATTACAGCCGCGCCCATGTCCACCGCATGCACGAGTTGGTCGATTCCCTGACGAGTGGGCGCGTGTCGAGGTACACCGGCCGGGATGGCCTGAGGGACTTGCGAGTCGCCATCGCGTCCATCTGCTCGGCGAGAGAAGGAGTCCCGGTCGTGGTGCAGGAGGTCACTGATGACCGCTTCTACGGCCGGGGCAGGAATTAACCCGTTTTTCGCCGGCGATTTGATTGAGGACGCGTCGGGCGCACCCCCCTCACCCGCGCTGCGAAGTGCCCGCCTCCGCCAGGACATCCTCCATACCGCCGGCGAAACTCTAGAGGGCGACCTCGCTGTGCCAACGAAGGGCCGTGCCCTGGTCGTGGCCCTGGCCCGCCGTCCGTCGCCCTCCGGCGGCGGACTTGTGCGCGCCAGTGTAACGATAAGAGCATCTGGCGCGCACAAGCCCAGGCGGGAAGCCGAAAAAATGCCTCAAACCCTCCCGCGCCGTGACGCGGCACCGAGGCACCTGACGCCCCTCTGGTCCGGCGATATGGCCGGCGATCTGGCTGGCGATCTGGCCGGCGATCTGGCCGGCGATCTGGCCGCACACTGACGGCGCGGCCAATCGGTCAGGAAGGCCGCCTCCAAGGCTCAGCCCGCGCCGCCGATGCCGAGATCTACAGCGCGAGCGCTCTCGGGCCTCTCTCAGGTGGTGACTTCGGGTCGCCACTCCCGGCCGGCCATCCTCAGAGGCGTCACAGGCTGGTCGGCAGTTTCGTCTTGGGGTGAGTTATCCCCTAACAAGAGGTCAGGGAAATGAGCATTCTGACGGTGCAGTCGAAGTTCAAGCCCGAAAGCGTCGCGGATGTTCAAGCGGCGGTGAACAACGTGATCGTGGCCCTCGATGCCGCGCCGCCCGAGGCGATCCGCTACGCGTCGTTGCTGTTACCCGACGGCGAGACGTTGGTCGCCCTTCTGCAACTCGACGACGACGTGTCGGGCCCGGCCTGCCCCGCCCAACTGGTCTGTGGCCGCTTTGCGCTCTCAGGTTTCATAATCGGGCCGGGTCGTTATTGTTGCGCCCCATTCGGCTGGGCTGACGTCGCGGGCGTGAGCGGAGAAGAGCCAATGGTGACCGTCGAGATCGCGGGCACCATACTGGCGCTCACCATAAATGGTCTCATGTACATCTTCGACGATCGTGGCGCCCCCAGACTTGGCCCTGTCGTAGTGGGCATCGACGTCCGGTACGAACACGGTGAGCGACTGCGTGCCGTAACCGAGTTCGGCTGGCGTCTTTTGACTGGCGCCCGCCGCATCGAGCATGATCCAGGCCTCGCCCAGGTACATCTGCGCCCCGCTGGGATCACCTGGCGGCCCGTACCGGTAGTGTTCGCTGAACCCGAAAACGCCGGACAACCACGCCGATGCTGCGTCGACATCGCGGTAAGTGAGGTGCGGTAATACCGTACGGGCGGGAACCGAGCGGTTGCTCACCATCGGTCTGATCTCCAGTCTGTGCGAAAGGTTAAGAATACTGAAAGGTCCAGGCCGGCCCTCCAGAGACGCCGCATGGGGCGGGGCCGATCACCGTTTAGGGCATGGCAATTGTCGCTTCGGGACGCAAGCACGGGTTACAGCTCGGGGCCACGAACTGATTGCCTCCGGGCGGGGGCGTTGGCAACCTGGAGATATGACTGTTGGAGGAACCAGGTTGTACGACCGGGCGGGTGAATTGCCACCCCTGGTCGCTCGCGCCGTGGGACTGGCTCGAAGGTTGTCGTTCGAGTTCTCGTGCCGGCCCGAGCAGGGGCGGTTCTTGCAGCTCTTGGCGCGAGGTCGAGCGGGCGGGGTAATTGGCGAGACGGGCACGGGATGCGGGGTGGGCTTGGCATGGATGCTGAGTGGCGCCGGCCCTGGGACCAAAGTCGTTTCGGTAGAGCGCGACAGCGAACGTGCCCACGCGGTACGGGACCTGTTCGCGGACCAGGCCGATTTAACGGTACTAAGCGACGATTGGGCCGCCCTGATGGCACGCGGCCCTTTCGACCTGCTCGTACTGGACGGTGGCGGGGGCGGCAAGCCGCCCGGCGCCACTATGGTCGACCCCAAATTGGCGCTTAAACCGTTCGGGGCCCTGGTCATAGACGATTTCACGCCACTTTCGTCGTGGCCGCCTATCCACGCCGGCCAGGTCGACCTGGCTCGCCTCCATTGGCTCGAGCACCCGGAGCTGCTGGCGACCGAGGTCGTCTTGTGCCCCGGAGTGTCCACGATCGTCGCCGTCCGCAGAGGGTGAACACATCAAGCAGGCGCAAGACGATAGGTGGCCACCGGCCTGTCCTGTGGCTCCACGAGCAGAGATCGGCCTCACTCGCCTGGCCAGACATCGATACCCGACGTCCCGGGCGACCGAACGACCGGAACGGCGTCTGCCCTGGGCCCGGACGGCCTCGTGGACGGAGGCGTGACCTTGCGCCGGTCAATGCTCCTCCAGCACCGTATGAGGGAACTGTATGAGGGTGATGCCGTGAAATCGCGTGCTCCGGGTGGCTCCGTGAACCCACGATGGCAACGTGGAGTCCCAGGGCGTTCCCGCTCAGCCAGTGCCGCGGCGCTGGACGGCTGCCTCCGTCTTTCCAGACATGTGGGTGGATCCCGACAACGACCCCAGGGAGGGCGGACCTCCTCCTGTGGACGAGCGGACCACGCTTCTGGAGTACCTGCGCGGGTACCGTTTGGGCCACAAGCGTGACGGAACTGCCATTCCGCTGCGAGCCGTCCTCGTCCACATGATCGAGGAGTATGCGCGGCACTGTGGCCACGCAGACCTGCGGCGCGAGCGGGTCGACGGGCGCGTCGGCCAGTAGTCAGCAACTACGTCCGGAAAAACAAAAATGGGCGTGTGACTGAGTACCTGCTTCCGCCCGACGACATCGTCGCTCTACTGGACGCCCCCGGGCCACCAAGCGCCTATCCCTCGCCTGACTGCCAGACCATCCTGCTGGCCGACCGCTGGACCTACCCGCCGGTCGAGCGCCTGGCCCGCCCGTGGCTCGGCTTGGCCGGCGTCCGCGTGGACCCGGCCCTGGGTGGCCGCCGCCGGATCGACGCCATAACGGCCATGACGATCGTGACTGTCGACGATGCCACCGCCAAAGCCGTTGACGCACCGGAAGGCTCGAAGCTGGGGCCACCGCGTTGGTCGCCCGATTCGAGGCGGTTCGCGTTCACCCGCGAAGCGGACCACGGGATCGAGCTATGGGTGGGCGATGCCCGTAGCGGGGCTATACGGCGGGTGCCCGGCCTGGCTGTCAACGACACCATTGCCGCCGTAGCAGGCGCGCTCCGCCTCCCGGCCTCGCCGACGGCGTTCGCGTGGTCGCGCGACGGTCAACAGCTTTTGGCTGCTATTCGCCCGGTCGCAGCCGGCGAAGCCCCGCCTCTACCAGGCCCCAGCCCGAGTGGCCCTCGGGTCGAGGAGACGGCGGGAAAGCACTCTGAGCTGGGCACATTCCAGGACTTGCTTCGCGACGATGGCGACGACGAAGCGTTCGCCTGGTTCGCTCGGTCACAGCTGGCGTGGATCAACCCGGCTACCGGCGGGACCGAGTTGGTGGGACGCCCTGACCTGTTCGTATCCGTCGCCGAAGCACCCGACGGCCAGTACCTCGCCGTCACCCGTCTGTGCCGCCCGTTCTCGCACCGGGTCCCCTACGCTCGCTTCCGGCGGGTGACCGAGGTGTGGACGAGGCTCGGTGAGGTGGCCGTTCAGGTCGCCGATCTCCCAGTCGCCGACGAGGTGCCGCGCCAGGGAGTGCCGACCGGGCCGAGGCGGGGGAGTTGGGCGGAGAACCAGGATGCCACGCTGGTGTGGGTGGAGGCCCTCGATGGCGGAGACCCGTTGTCCCGCGTCGACCATCGGGAGCGGGTCATGTGCTGGGCGGCGCCGTTCTCGACGCCGCCGGAGGAAAGTACCAGGCTCCGCCAACGGTTCGTCGCCTGGCATTGGCTACCGATTGGTGACGGGGCGCTGGTAAGCGAGTACGACCGCGACCGGCGTTGGCTGACCACGTCGTCGTTCGGCCTGACCAACCCGGTGCAGACCTGGCGGGTGCTGTTCGACCGGAGCATCAAGGACGCCTACGGCGACCCGGGGACGCCTCTCGAGGGCATCAACCCGAGCGGCCGTCGGCTGGCCAGGGGGGACGGCACTCACCTTTGGCTACGGGGACAGGGAGCAAACGCAGCCGGGTGGCGGCCCTTCCTCGACCGCCTGGACTTGCGCAGCGGGGAGACCGAGCGAGTGTTCCACTCTGACCCGGAAGCCCTGGAACAGGTTGTCGACCTGGTGGATCCGGGGACGTCGCGGTTGCTCATCTGGCGGCAGACGCCGCAGCAGCCACCGAACCTTTTCCTGTGGTCACCGCACGAGGAGCGCCAACTTAGCCGTGTCGAGGACCCCAACCCGGTCCTCACCGGGGCCCATCGCCGGATCGTCCGTTACCGCCGGGCCGACGACGTGGCCTTATCGGGAACCCTCTACCTGCCGCCGGGCCGGGAACCGGATGACGGCGGTCCCCGTCTCCCGCTCCTGATATGGGCATATCCCGAAGAGTTCAGTGACGGTTCCACTGCCGGCCAGGTGCGCGCCTCCGACCGCAGCTTCCTGCGCGTGAGCGGGGCCAGCCCCCTCATCCTGCTGCTCCGGGGCTGGGCGGTCCTCATGAATGCGACCATGCCGGTCATCGGCGACCCAGAGCACATGAACGACACGTACATCGAGCAGATCGTGGCCGGGGCGGCGGCAGCCGTTGACCACCTGAACGCCACGGGCGTCATCGACCGTCGGCGGGTGGTGGCCGCCGGTCACAGCTACGGCGGGTTCATGACCGCCAACCTCCTCGCCCATACGGATCTCTTCGCCGCTGGTATCGCTCGCAGCGGTGCCTACAACCGGTCGCTAACGCCCTTCGGCTTTCAGGCCGAGCGGCGCAGCTACTGGGAGGTGCCGGAGCTTTACCACCGGGTGTCCCCCTACGACCACGCCGATCTGATCAAGGCGCCGCTCTTGTTGGTCCATGGGGCTGAGGACGCCGGCTCGAACACCTACCCACTGCAGTCGGAGCGACTTTTCCAAGCCCTTCAAGGCTTGGGCGGCACCGCCCGCCTGGTGGTCCTCCCCGCCGAGGAGCACGGCTACCGGGCACGGGAATCGGTCTTGCATGTAGCTGCTGAGATGCTCCAGTGGGTGGAGCGTCACGTACCGGGCCCGGCGGAGGTTTGACTATGCGGTGGATAAAAGGGCTGTGGCCGCGGGTGGCCCCGGTGGCCCGGCGGTAGCGCGGGCAACTGGGCGAGCCGCGCCGGTCAGAAAACTTCAAGCAACTGGTGTTTGCCCGACTGTCTCCATTGTCATTGGTGCTCGGCGAAGTTCACTCCTCAGTCAGCGAACGGGCGATTATGTCCGCCGCTCCGGAGATCGATGCCACCGAGAAGTCTGGACGAACGTCGTTCAGCGGCCAGGTGCGGCCACGGTCCAGCCATATCGAGGTCAGACCCGCTTCGCAGGCACCTCGGATGTCCGCTTCCGGACTGTCGCCGACCATCCAGCCCGAAAGGGGCACGGCGCACCGGCGCGCCGCCTCGGCGAAGATGGCCCGGGCCGGTTTTCGTGCTC
This sequence comes from Acidimicrobiales bacterium, assembly GCA_035502515.1. Lineage (GTDB taxonomy): Bacteria > Actinomycetota > Acidimicrobiia > Acidimicrobiales > Palsa-688 > Fen-671. The sequence continues at coordinate 4,646 of DATJUH010000185.1, read as the reverse complement.
CCACCAAAGAAGAGATGCAAACGGCATCGACGATGCCTGCGATGCCGATCAGGCGGACCTTGTCTGCCTGGGTGGGTTCGCCATTGGTTACGACGGCAACTTTGAGCCCGAGCCGGCGGAGCCGGGTGACCACCGCAATACTGACGTCGTCGCGGTGGTAGCAGCTCGTGTAGTCGTGGCGGTAAGCGCACACCAGCTCTTCCACCGCATAGGGGAGGCGGAAATAGGCCTTTGTGACGGCGAAAAAGTCCTGGCGGCTGCGAAGCCCATCCTCGTCCTCTCTGGTCAGCCACTTGACCCCAGCCTCGTCAAGGCCGTGCTGGGCCGCGAATGCCTGTGCCCAACGGGAAAAGGCCGCTTCCCGATCGGCGAGTGTGTTGTCGAGGTCGAACAGCACTAATCGCCGGCGAGTTGGTACCAATTGCGTTGGCGGGGGCATGGTTATTGGAAGAGGCAGGCCAGATCCACCTTCGCACCGTGGAAGTCGCCGGTTCAAACCCAGCCCTATCTACGCTCGTGAGGGCCGTCCATTTCGGCAAGCGCTATTCGTCGTTACGGTGAGAGGAAGGACCGCCGCCAGTAGCACGATCGGGTGGTCCCGAGAGGAGGGCTTGTGCAGTACCTACTTTTGATGTGCTTCGACGAGACCGGGGAGGAGGAGCAGCCAGGGGACGACTGCCGCGTGCCCGGCCCCGGTGCCGACGCACTCGCGGTCTGGGTACGCGAGTCCGAGGCCCGAGGGGTACGCCTCTTGAGCGGCGCCCGGCTCGAGCTCGACGCCGACGCCAGGACCGTTCGTGAGCGGCGTGGCGAGCTGCTCGTCAGCGACGGGCCCTTCGCCGAGACCAAGGAGCAGGTTGCCGGGTTCCAGGTCATCGAGTGCGCCGACCTCGACGCCGCCGTGGAGGTGGCGTCCCGCCACCCGAGCGCCCGCTTGGGCAAGATTGAGGTCCTCAAAGTGTTCAACGACGAAGTTGGTTGGTCGGCGGACCGTTGAACGCCGCCTCTAGAGGCACACCGCCAGCCGAGTGCCTATAACGCAGCCGCCGCCGCGGTGGGGGCGGCGCTACGTTCGTAAGTGGCGCGATGGCCACTTCGCCTCCTCGTGGTTGACATCCTGAAGCAGGTTGCCGAGGGTAAGGCCGTACTCGTAACTGTGGTAGCCCCATGCCGGGCCGGACCCGCCGCCGTAGTTCCCCACCACCTTGTCGTTCACGACCGGCCGGGTGCCGCTGGTCCCGGCGAGGCTCGTGACCTGGAGCCATGAGGCCCCACCGCCTCGCTTACAGCTCGCCGAATAGAGGCCGGGGTAAGTCACCCAGGGGGTGGCGACGTGCTCGGTGAGCTGGGGCTGGCTGGCCGTCAGCACGTAGGGGTCGAGGTCTGCCGTGCCACCGGCCAGGGCTGTCGGGTTGACGCAGGCGACCTGCTGGCCGGCCTTGGCCGTCTGGCCCGACTGGAGGCTCGTGCCTTGGCCCGGCCGGCCGAAGACAGCGTTTGCCGGCGGTTCAGAGGGATACGACGAAAAAGCGATGGCGCACGTAGTCTCGCTGCTCGAGGTGCACAAGGGGACCTTGGTGAAGGTGGCGCCCACCGTCTTGCCGATAGGGACCTGGAGGTTGCCCCCGACCAAGACCGCCACCACGAGGCGGCGCAGCACGGACGGTTCATGGTCCAGCTCGGCGGAGATGAGGTGGATCAGCACCGCCGAGCCCTGCGAATCCCCGACCAGGACGACCGGCTCGCCCCCGGTATGGGAGACGAACCAGTCCCAGGCCGGGAGGACGCTCTGGTAGGCCACCTTGAAGGTCGAGGTCATGACCTTTTCGTTGCCGGCGAGCCCTTCCCTCACACTCGTCCAGGTCTGGGAGCGGTAGACGGGCGCCCAGACATTGCAGACGGTCGACAACGGGGCGGCTTGCTCCACCGCTATGAACGTCTCCAGAGTGGTCACCGTCAAGCCGGTGTTGGGGGTTGTGGCCAGGCTGTTGGTCGGCAGGACGTAGAAACACTCGAACTTTGACGCCAGTGCCGAGCGCGGCCATGTTGCCGGCTTCACGGCGCCGGTCGCCGTGACGGCCGAGACGGCGAGGTCAGAGGCACAGGGGTCGGCCGCCTGGGCCGGCCGGCACACCCAGACCGGTCCCGCCTGGCTGGCTGCCGGTCCCGGTACCTCGCTGGCGCCCGCAGGCGGGCTCACCGATGACCAACCCACCGAAACGAGAGCCAGGACAATGGTATTTCGAAGAGCTCGGCCGCGCCCCCGGCGACGCCACCGCGCCCTGCTCAGGCTCATCTCGTAGCCGTTCGTTCCAAGCCTTCGCTCGGTCATGGCACCATCCTCCTTGCCCGCCAACCCCCACGGTGCTGTCTCCACCCCTGCTTCTATATCAAAGTGATATCACAAAAGAGCGCGTAACAGCAAGTGGTCGACGGCGGAACAGGCAAAGACACGCCACGAGCCGAAGTTCCGTCAGTTCGACCTGAGACGCGATCCGATTCGGATCAGGTTGTTGTCGGGGTCGACGTGGACCGCCTCGCGCACGCCATAAGCGGTGTCGTAAGGGTCGCTAGTCCCGGGTACACCGGTCGCATCCCACCTCGCTTGCAGAGCTTCACAGTCCGGGACGGTCAGGTCCGCCGCTGCCGCGGTTTGGTCCGGGTCGTGGTTTTCCTTGACAAAGAAATGGAGCTCGGCGGCGCCGAACCGCGCCCATGCCCACTGGTCCCCTTGAGAGGAGTTCATGACGTCGAACCCGAGTCGTCGATAATGGTCGAGCGTCGCTTGCAGGTCAGTGACCGGGCAGCAGGGGGCGAAGCCCACAGTCGGAAGTATCTGGTCCACAGCACCGATACTGTCCGATTCGGGCCCCTTCCGGCTGCGGACAGGGCGGCTAGGCGGGAACATCCGCCGGAGACCGCATAGTCTGGCGCGACGATCGTTGGGTGGCCAACTTCCCCGCCCGGCTTTTACGGAACTGGGATATCCTCGAGCGGCCCTCGGTCAGGGCCCCGAGTTCGGGGGCCATGAACGAGACCTGGCTGCTGGAATGGCCCGGACAGCGGTGTGTGTTACGCCGGCACCGCCGCTTGGTCCGAGACGAGGTCGAATTCGAACACCGGGTCCTCGCTCACGCCGGCTCGGGTGGGATCCCGTGCCCGGCGATTATCCCGGCTCGAGGAGGTGCTGCGCTGGTTGAAGACGACGCCCGGTTCTACAGCCTTTATTCCTGGGCGCCGGGCTCGCAGATCTTCCGGGGCCACCTTGACCCCCAGCATGCGCGGTCTATGGGGTCGATGCTCGGTCGCATCCACAAGGTGCTCGCCGACTTGCCGGGCGGCCCTCAGGCCCACGACCGGGAAAGCCCCCTGGACGAGACGCTGGGGCGGATCGAGGAGCTGAACCGCATCGCCCATGACTGTGCCGACCGGGCCCGGGTTGGCTGGGCCATCGACGAACTGACAGCGAGGGCGCGGTGGTTGGCAGACCACAAACCGGGCCCGCCGGCAAAAACGACGGCCGCGTCTCAGGTCATCCATGGGGACTACCAGGAAAGCAACCTCTTTTTCGAAGCCGGCGAGGTCAGCTGTGTCATCGACTGGGACAAGGCCCGGCGTGAAGTTCCGTCCAGAGAGGTCGTCAGAGCTATGGACTACGCGCTCGGTATGGAACCCCTCCTTTGCCGGCAGTTCCTTAGTGGTTACCGATCCGTTGCCACCATTACGCCTGGCCAACTCGAAGAGGCGGCCGGCTGGTTCTCGTACCAGGACGCCCACGACCTTTGGGTGGTGGAGCAGTTCCTTTTGCACGACAATGACCGGGTCGAAGGGCTGGCAGACCACAAACCGTTCGTTCCATTTCTGCCCCGGTGGACGGCGGCCGAGCTTACCTAAGCCCTTGTGGCCGAGGTCTAAGTACGCTGATGGCATGGGCGGTCCGGTGCGGGTCATGCTCGAGCAGGGGAAGAAGAAGCGGGTGGTGGCCTGCGCCTTCGATTGGCCGGGTTGGGATAGGAGCGCCAGGATCGGCCAGGACGTACTGGCGGTCCTTGCCGCCTATCGGCCCCGCTACGCCAAGGTCGCCGAGGTGGCCGGCGTCGGTGAAGAGTTCGGGGCGGCCGGCGAACTCGAGGTGGTCGAGCGGCTCGAAGGCATTGGGATGACCGACTACTACGGCCTGTCGGGCAGGGCGGCCACGCCTGAGAGCGACCCGATGACCGAGGCCGAGTGCGAACGGAAGACCGCCCTGCTGCGGGCTTCCTGGAGCGTCTTCGACAACACTGCGGCACGCGTCTCGCCAGAGCTCCGAAAAGGCCCACGAGGTGGCGGCTGGGACAAGGAGCGGATCATCGGGCACGTGAACGCGGCGGAGATCAATCAGTTCGCGCCGAAGGTCGGCGTGAATGTACCGCTGGAAACGTGGCGCAACGCCGAGGCCCTTTGCGCTTACAGGGATGCGTTCATCAAGGCGGTGCACGAGCACAGTCGCCGTGCCGAACCGGCGCGGTCGTGGCCATTGCAGTTCCTGATCCGGCGTTGCGCCTGGCACATGCTCGACCACGCCTGGGAGCTGGAGGACCGGGATCTGACAAACGCTCCCACGTAACTGCGAAAAACCAGCCTCGGAAGGCCAGGGCCTTTACCGG